>JBGSLW010000234.1:0-24726 GCA_041740495.1 Pirellulaceae bacterium | reverse complement strand
CCGTGGCGGCGATCGAATCGCAATCGAGCCATCCGATCGCGGCGGCCCTGGTCAAGTTCGCTCGGCCGGAGTCCGACGGCCCTGACGCCGGCGGCCGCGGAGGAGCGAGTGATCTGCAGGCGGTCGGGGTTGAGCAAAGCCCGTTGGGGGGAATCCGCGGCGGGTACCAGGGTCAAAGTTGGGCGATGGGGAGTTGGTCGTTCTTGCAACAGGCCGGCGTGTCGGCGACCGACGAATTGCTGCAGGCGGGTGACAGGTTACTGGATGAAGGGCTATCGCCGGTAGGGATCGCTCACGCGGGGAAGCTCGTCGCCTGGGCGGGGGTGGGGGACCCGTTGAATCCGGACGCCAAGGATTCGCTCGAGCGTTTGCGGCGCTTGGGATGGACGGTTGGAATTCTGTCGGGCGATCATCCGGCGATTGTCCACCGCGTTGCTCGCGAGTTGGCAATCCCGACGGAGCGCGCCTGGGGTGGTCTGACGCCGGACGATAAACTGCGATGGGTCGACCCGGCACGGCGAACGGACGACGAACATTCTTGGACGACGGTCATGGTCGGGGACGGCGTCAACGACAGCGCCGCGTTGGCCTTGGCGACGGTGGGAATCGCGGTGCACGGCGGGGCCGAATCGAGTTTGGCGGCCGCGCCGGTTTATTTGGCCTCGCCCGGCCTAGGATCGCTCGTGGATCTGATGCAATTGGCGCGGGGGACGGTGCGGTCGATCCGTCGCAATCTGGTGGTGTCGTTGGCGTATAACGCCGTGGCGGTGGGGTTGGCAGCGACGGGAAATATCTCGCCGCTGGTGGCGGCGATCTTCATGCCGGTCAGCTCGCTCACGGTGGTGGGGCTCTCCTTGTTGCCGTCGTATACGCACCGCGACCGGGCGTAGCGCGCCCAGTGGCACGGACTGTGCGGGAAAGAGCCGCGGGCAGGGTTCCACCGGGGAGGCCAATACGGGGAAATCGCCTGGAATCAGCCTTTCATCGATTGGCACTCGTTTTGCATTCGAATGGGCCTCGAGTGTTGTGGACTTTAGATCGAGGCAAGTAAGATGATCGAATTGATTGTGGCGTGCAGTGTTTCGGCGGGGTTGATGGCGTTTTTGTTTTTTGTCGTTCCGCATTTTGATCGAAAATCCCCTTCGGGTCGTTAACTCAAGATGAGTGTTCTGTTCATCGCCTTGCCGATTGCTTTGATCTTGGGAGGCAGTGCAGTGTTGGCGTTCGTCTTATCGGTGCGGGGGGGGCAATTCGACGATCTGGAGACGCCGCCACGGCGGATGTTGTTCGATGATGTCGAAGCTCGGGGGGAGCATCCCCGCTCCGATTAGCCGATGCGCCGATTAGGCGATAGGCACTGGCCTCGGTTTCCGGCGCTCTCCGATTAGCCGATAGGCGCTAGCCTCGGTTTCCGGCGCGCAAAGAAACCGAGGCTAGCGCCTATCGGCTGAGTGGTAGGTGGTGGACGATCGAGCCGATCGGCAAACGACTTACCTGACGGTGGGTTTTCTGTCTTCCGGGTCGGCGACTGGCATATCAACCATCAGTCGCGTGAGGTGTGCGGTGTGCGGTCAAACAGGTTGGAATTCGCTAGAATACGGGCGAGTGAAACTCGGCGAGCCACCTGAGGGGGACGTGACGACCAAAGTCGAAACCGCACGAGAGTTTTCGGATATTTATCATGAGTTGCAGCGGTACGTCCGTTGGGATCCTGCCGACGTACCATTGGTGCAGGCCGCCTTGCCGTTGTTGGAGTCGTCGATTCCCGGGTTGATCGACGACTTTTACGAAGAAATCAGTCGCCACCCGCGAGCCGCGGCTGTGATCACGGGCGGCGCACCCCAAATCGAGCGGCTGAAGACGAGTTTGAGACGATGGTTGCGTGAGCTATTCGACGGCGAATACGCGGATGATTTCGTGGCAAAGCGCTGGCAAGTCGGTCGGCGGCATGTCGAGATCGGACTCGACCAATATTTCGTCACGGTGGCGTTGTCCCGATTGCGAAGCGGTCTATGCGATGCGTTGCATCGGGCCTGGCAAGGGGACGTGGCGGCTTTCCATAAGACGTCGCTGGCTTTGATGCGTCTGCTGGATCTCGATACTTCGATCATGCAGCTGGCATACCATCAGCTGTACAGTGACCGGTTGACGGCGGAATCGCAAGCACAGTTGCATCAATCGGAGCGGTTGGCGACGATCGGTCAGATGGTGACGGGGCTCGCCCACGAGAGCCGCAATATTTTGCAGCGTAGCCATGCGTGCCTGGAAACCTTGATCTTGGACATCGAGGATCGACCCGAGGCTCTCAAGCAAGCACGGCGGATCCAATCGGCCCTCGATCATCTGCATTTATTGTACGAGGAGGTACGCAATTTCGCCGCGCCGATCGTTTTGGATTTGGAAGATGTCGATATGCGGCGGGCTGTGGTGACGGCTTGGCAACATCTGGAGCCCGCGCGCAAGGCGCGCGCTGCCAAAATGGAACTGGTACTGAACGAACCGAATTCGTTCTTTGTGCGGGGGGATCGCAACCGCATCGATCAGGTCTTCACGAATCTATTGCAGAATGCGATGGATGCCTGTCTGGACCGAAACGAGGGGACGATCACCTGCCAGATCCGCAACGTGGAATCACCGCGCGGTTGCGAAGTGGTGATCGAAGACAACGGCTGCGGCTTGGGGCTGGAATCGGGCAAGGCGTTTGAGCCGTTCGTAACCACCAAGCCCAAGGGAACTGGATTGGGTCTGGCAATTACCAAACGGATCATCGATGCACATCAAGGTTCGATTCGACTAGAGAATTCTCCTCGATCCGGGGCCTTGGTGACGATTCGCTTTCCGCTCGATCCGCACGGGTCTGGGGGGATTGCAAGGTACTGACAGGGTGTGCGGGACGGATGCGCTGGGGTCGAAATCGGCGCGTTGACCGGGGTTGGGGGGATCGATCCCGGGGGTGTTTTGGTCCCCGATACAGTGCTAGTTTAGGGGGAACGACGAGCGGAAATTGGTGGCTCGTCGTTTATTGGCTTGAAGGCAAGATTGTTCGGCACAGTCTTTGCTTGTGCATGTTTGACGAGCCCCACAGGCGGAACGCGGAGGTGATGCAATGCAAATGAAGAAGATTTTATGCCCGGTTGATTTGTCGACCAACAGCTTGAACGCGATCAATGTCGCGTCGTCGTTGGCGCATGCCAATCAAGGCGAGGTTGTTTTTCTGTTTGTGGCGATCCCTGAACTCCCGACCGAATCGGGGTATGCGATGATCGAAGCGGACGCGGCGGTCCGGGCGGCGCGCGAGGAATTGGAGCGGTTGACGCCGACGTTGGCGGGCGTGAAATGCCATCACGAGGTACGGCGCGGCGATCCGGCGACAGAGATCGTGCAATGTGCCCAGCAGTTGCAGTGCGACATGATCGTGTTGACGACGCATGGCCGCAGCGGGTTCACGCGCCTGTTGATGGGGAGCGTAGCGGAGCACGTGATTCGGCATGCCCCCTGCCCCGTTTTGACGTTGCGGACGCAAGTCGTTGGGGGCAAGGAGGGGAAAGCGACCAAAGAACCGCCGGCTTCCTGAGGGCGGCTTGGAATTTCACGCGGGTACAAATCAGAAGGAGCAACGATGAACATGCCGGTGACGAAATCGAAGAGTTGCGAAGGCGCCTGCAGCACGCCGGTGGAGGAGATTTGCACTCAGCCGGTGGTGACAGTTCCGCAGTATTTGACGATGGACCGAGCCGTCTGCGAGATGGCCAGCCGGCACATCTCCGCGCTGGTCGTGGTCGACGAGACCGATCATTTCATTGGTTTGCTGACGGCGACCGATATGGTGCGGTATTACGCTCGGCAGTCCAATCTGTGTGACGCCGAGTTGGCTGCGGCTGAATCGCGAATTCGCACCGCGGACGAACCGGCTTGGGATTTTGACACGTTCCCTGTGGACAGCGTCATTCGGCATATGACGCGAACGGTGCAGACGATTCCGGCCGGAACCACGGTAGCGAAGGCAAGGGAGATGATGCGTTTGCAAAAAATTCACCATCTGTTGTTGCTGGACGTCCGCGATCGCCCCGCCGGGATCCTCTCGTCGCTGGATTTGTTGTAAGTGGGGAGGCCGCGCCGAGTTCGCGCAGGACGAGCTCGGGGGGTGGCCGCGATCGGTCCTGCAATTCGATCCCGATGCTACGCACAATGTCAGCTGATTTTTCCCGAATCGCGAACCGAACGAATGTGCGCGAGAATGGCGGCACTGGTTTGGTCGATCGCAATTTGGTCAAGTTGCTTATCGTCGACGATGAAGAGGATTTTCGCGAAGCCGCGTTCGCCTATTTCGCGAAGCTTGGATACGGCGTGGCGGCCGCCGAGAACGGCCAGGCGGCGCTGGATCTCCTGCATCAACAGTCGTTCAACGTGGCGGTGGTCGATCTGCATATGCCGGTTGTGAACGGGATCGAACTGCTGCAACAGTTGCGGGCGAACGAAACCGACTTGCAGGTCATCATGCTGACCGGCGGGGGGACGATTCAGCACGCGGTCGAATCGATTAAGCAGGGGGCGTATGACTTTTTGACCAAGCCGGCCAAGTTGAACGAACTGGATTTACTGATCCAAAAGGCCTTCCGCGCGCGCGATTTGGAGCGCGAGAATCGGCAGCTCAAATACGCCCTCCGGCAGGTCAGTTCGCCGACCACGATGATCGGGCAGTCTCCTGCGATGCAGGAAACGTATCGCTTGATCGAGAAGACCGCGGCCGCCAACAAGCCGGTGTTGATTCAAGGTGAAAGCGGCACCGGCAAGGAGCTCGTGGCACGGGCGATCCATGCCAAGTCGGCATTGGCCAACCGGCCGCTGGTTGTGGTCAACTGCGCGGCGCTGCCGGATGCCTTGTTGGAGAGCGAGTTGTTCGGGCACGAGAAGGGAGCGTTCACCGGCGCGGTGGCGGCGAAGCAGGGCTTGTTCGAGATCGCCGACGGAGGGACGCTGTTCATCGACGAATTCGGGGACCTGGCGGGGGGACTGCAAGCCAAGCTCTTGCGAGTCCTGGAAGATGGCACCTTCCGCCGCGTCGGTTCGGTCAAGGAACGCCAAGTCAGCGTACGGCTGATTGCGGCGACCAATCGCGATCTAGCGCAGGAAGTCGCCGCAGGCCGGTTTCGCGAGGACTTGTTCTACCGAATCAATGTCCTCACGATTCACTTGCCTCCCCTGCGGCAGCGGGCTGGAGACATCGAGCTCTTGATCCGGCATTTCGTCGGGGAGGGATGGCGGGTCGCTCCTGAAACCATGGAATTGCTGACCAGTTACAGCTGGCCCGGCAACGTCCGCCAATTGCAAAACGCCATCGAGCGGGCGAAGATCTTGGCGGATGGCGACGAAATTCTCAAAGAGAATCTGCCGCAAGAAATCGTCCACGCCGGGCCGCACGCGGCCGCGCTCCACCAGCAGACTCGCCCGGATCTGGAATCGATCAACCGGGCCCACATCCAAGATGTCTACGAAAAGAACGATCGCAACAAAACGCGGACGGCTCGGGTGTTGGGAATCGGTCGCCGTTCGCTCTACCGCTTGCTAGAAAAGTACGGTATCGAGTAGCCGCGTTCGGGGGCCCTCCGCCGGCCCTTTCCCTTTCTCCGCTGCCGGGAAGTCGTGCAGTTCTCGACTTGACCCTCTCGCTGTCGACGAAACGCCCCATTCGCCCACGGATCATTGGTATCTACACATCGTTGCGTTGCCCCCCGTCTGCCGCACATTGTCCGGCGCGGTTCTCCCCCAAATTGACTGGCGCCCTTCTCCCGCCTTTTGTCCGTGTCCCTTCTCCCAATCGCTGTCTGGCCCCCTTCTCCTCCAGCTTTGTGGGGGAGAACGGTTGGGGATGAGGGGGCCGGCATCGTGATCGCACAAAAAAGCTCGCGGCCGAACGCAAGGACAATCAGCCCCTCACCCCCAACCCCTCTCCCCGAAGCGGGGAGAGGGGAGCCAGAGTCTGGGCGTGCAAATTGTGTAGATGCCATTCGCCCACGGATAGGTGGGGACGGGGACCCCAACGCGTTTCCGCGAAAACACGATGCTGGAACGGGCCCCCCAGCTGGAATCTCACAACGGCTGGACATTTTCCGGCAGTCCTCGGATACTGAGCGATTCTCGTATTTTCGGCCCAAATCCGTGGCAACGCACGCGGTCCACGCGAATCGCTCCGTCACTTCCGACCCCAGGGTTATTGGACCGAGCGAATCGCGGTTGAAATGGGATCAGGTCAAGGTAAGCAGGCATGGTGGCAGAGGCGATCGACAAATCGAGTGAGCGGGTCCGGGCGATGTTCGGAGAGATTGCTCCGCGCTATGATCGGATGAACCACATTCTCTCCTGGCAAATCGATCGTTGGTGGCGGCGGGCCTGTGTTCGCAAGCTGCGGCCGCAGCCTGGGAACCGGATCCTGGATGTTTGCACCGGCACGGGGGACTTGGCAGTGGCGTTTTGGCGGCAGACGCGCGGGAAGTCCCAGATAGTGGCCGCCGATTTTTGTGCCCCCATGCTAAAGATTGGGCGGGAGAAGCAGAAACGGTTGGGGATTTCGCCGGGCGCGTTGGAGTTCGTCGAAGCCGATGCAATGCAGCTTCCGTTTCCGGACGACAGCTTTCACATCGTGACCGTGGCGTTTGGTCTGCGGAATGTCGCGGATACAACTCGGGGGGTCGCCGAATTGGTCCGAGTTTGCCGGCCGGGGGGCCAGGTCGCGGTGTTGGAATTTTCCACGCCGCGTCGGCAGCCGATCAAGTCGGCGTATTTGTGGTACTTCCGAAACATCTTGCCCCGAATCGGACAGGCGTTGAACCGGAACGGGAATGCGGCATATGAGTACCTTCCGCAAAGCGTCGGCGAGTTTCCCGCGTACGAAGAGTTCGCCGCACTCTTGACCGGAGCGGGTCTCCGCAAGGTGCGGTTTCAACCTCTGACATTGGGGATCGCGACTTTGTATACGGGGCAAAAATGAGTCTGCCGGTCGTCGTCGGAATCACCGGCGCCAGCGGGGCTGGCTTTGCGCGGCGATTGGTCGCAACCCTGTTGGAGATGGAGCAGGACGTGGCGTTATCTGTCAGCCCTGCGGGCGCGGCGGTCGTCGCGCACGAACTGAAACTGCCGGTCGAGGCGGATCGATTGGATCCGGCTTCGTTGTGGCCGGAGTCGAATCGTCAGCGGCTGGCCTGCTATTCGCACCTCGATTTAATGGCCCCGATCGCCAGTGGCTCGTATCGCACCAAGGGGATGGTGATTTGCCCCTGTTCGGGGGGAACGCTCAGCGCGGTCGCCCACGGCGCCGATCAGAATCTGATCCAACGCGCGGCCAACGTCCACCTCAAAGAGCGGCGACCGTTGATCCTGGTCCCGCGCGAGACGCCGTTGTCGCTGCCGATGATCGAAAATATGCGGGCGGTCACGTTGGCGGGAGGGGTCATTTTGCCCGCCGCGCCAGGTTGGTACCACGCACCGGAGGTACTTTCCGATCTGGTCGACTTCATCGTCGCCCGGATATTGGACCAGCTGGGGATCGAACACGCGATCGGCAGGCGGTGGGGGGAAGGGACAAAAGCGACCGAAGGGAACGAAGGGCGTGTGCCGGAATGCTGAGCACTCTGCGGAAACTACTGGAGATGATCCGCTTCAGCCACACGGTGTTTGCCTTGCCGTTCGCGTTGTTGGCCAGTGTGATGGCGTGGACCGCGCAGACCTCTGCGGGTGAGACCGTCCCGTTTCGAGGGCGGGATTTGTTGGGGATTCTGATCTGCATGGTGGCTGCCCGGAGCGCGGCGATGGCGTTCAATCGAATCGCCGACCGGCAATTTGACCGGGAGAATCCTCGCACTGCGCAGCGTCATCTGCCTGCTGGGACGATTGGCGTGGGGACCGCTGCCGTGTTTACGATATTGGCATCGCTGGTGTTTGTGTTGGGCACGCTGCTTTTTTTTCCGAACCGTCTACCGCTGTGGCTGGCGTTGCCCGTGTTGGCTTTTTTGCTTGGGTACAGCTACGCCAAACGATTCACGGTGCTCTCGCATTTTTGGCTAGGTGTTTCGCTCCTGCTGGCGCCGGTGGCCGCCTGGGTCGCGATTCGGGGGAGTGTCGTGCAGCAGAATTTTTTGGATTTGGCGCCCGCGGGATGTTTAGGGCTGGCGGTTCTGTTCTGGGTCGCCGGGTTTGATATGATTTACGCCTGCCAGGATGTCGACTTCGATCGGCAAGCGAAATTGCGGAGCGTACCAGCGCGCTGGGGCGTCCCGGCGGCGTTGCGGTTGGCGGCGTGCTGTCATATTGTGGCACTGGGCCTCCTGGCGATGGTGCCCATCGTCGGGCGAAGCGTCGGACTGGAGCTCGGCTGGGGCTGGCTCTATCGGACGGCCTTGGTGGGCATTGCCGGGTTGTTGGCCTACGAGCATTTTCTGGTGCGCCCGCGCGATTTGACTCGCGTGAATTTGGCGTTCTTTCACGTGAACGCGGTGATCAGCCTGGGGCTGTTCGTGTGCGGGGCATTGGACTTGTTGTGGATCTGAGTGCAGAAGGGGGCTGGCGTGTCGGCGATTTTGAGAACAGTGGACGTGCGGTTGAAGGCGATCCGGGACAAGGTGGAGTCGGGCGAACGCCTGAGCAGCGACGACGGCTTGCGGATGTACGACCCCTCCGTCCCGGTCAACGAGCTGGGGGAATTGGCCAACCGGGTCCGCGAGCGGATCAACGGGAACATCGGCTACTACAACATCAACACGCATCTCAATCCGACAAACGTCTGCATCTACCGCTGCAATTTTTGTGCGTTCCGAGCCGATCTCAAGAGTCCCCGCGGCTATCTGATGTCGGATCAACAGATCCTGGAACGGGGGCAAGAAGCGGTCGACAACGGCTGCACCGAAATGCATATCGTGGGCGGCCTGCACCACCAAAAGGACTTCGATTGGTACCGCAATATCTTGGCGATCCTGCACCAGGCGCATCCTCGTTTGCATTTGAAGGCGTGGACGGCGGTGGAAATCAACTGGTTCGAGCATCTCACCAAATCTTCGGTCCGGGACGTCTTGCAGCGGCTGGTTGAATCGGGGCTGGGAAGTCTGCCGGGCGGCGGCGCTGAAATTTTTCACCCGGAGGTGCGGGATCAGATCTGCGAACACAAAGCCGACGCGGAGAAGTGGATCGAGATCCACCGCACGGCGCACCAATTGGGGATCCGCTCGAACTGTACGATGCTCTACGGGCATATCGAACGGCCCGAGCACCGGGTCGACCACCTGCTGCGGTTGCGGGAATTGCAGGACGAAACAGGCGGATTCCAGACGTTCATTCCCTTGGCATTTCATCCGGAGAATACGGAGCTGAGCCATCTCCCCAAGGCGACCGCGGTGATGGACTTGCGCACGATCGCGATCAGTCGGTTGTTATTGGACAACATCCCGCACATCAAGGCCTACTGGATCATGCTGGGGGTGGGGACTGCCCAATTGGCGCTGGGATACGGCGCCGACGATCTCGACGGGACGGTGCGGCACGAGCTGATCTATCACGACGCGGGGGCGACGACGCCGGAGTTTCTGTCGGTCGAGCGGATCGAACAGTTGATCCGGGAAGCGGGTCGCGACCCCGTCGAACGCGACACGCTCTACCGCCGTGTTCTTCGCGATCCACAGAATTTTGGGGAGTGGACGGTAGGGGCTGCGTTGGCGGACGTGTGAACACGGGCGCCAAACAACGATCCGGTTCCAAGAGGGCATGTAGTGTACATGCGTACACTACATGCCCACCGTGTGCCCGACCGGGATCAGGTAGGCGTCGACCGCGCGGATTGTTCGCGATTTTCTCTACGACTTCAGATCGAAGCTCACGACGTGTTTGCCGCCGGCATCGTCTTCGATTTCGACCCAGAGCTTACTGCCGGATGGCAGCGGATCGGGGATTTCGGCGTGGGTATGCCACCGATTGGGTTCGCTCGGATCTTCGATTTCGGCTTTGGCTTTGACCGATCCGCTGGCGTCTTCGATCCCGATCCAGAAGCGAACGGTTGCCACCTTGGTCGTGGCATCGACATTGGGTGTGATCGTCAGGTCAATCGGTGCATCCTTGCCTGCCACGATCTCGGCTTGATCGCGTGTCGCCTTGGCCGAAAAAGTGCCGACGCTGGCAGATCCCAATTCTATCACTGGTCCGCCGTGCCCGTTCGTTGCGGCCGGGGTGGACTCCCGGGTGGCGGGTACGGATTTGGCGTTTTCCGTCCCTGGGGTACACGCAGTCATAGACAGCGTGGCAGCCACCATCCCCAAACCAATCCAACACATCGTCCAACGCATGACTAAGTCCTTTCTAAAAAAACAAACGAAACGAGGGCAACGGTCAGTCTTCCGACGGCTGACGCGGTCGTCGTCGTTTGGAAAAAAGTCGAAAACGCAAGCGTTCGCCGAATCGTGAATCTTGGGATCGGAAAGCGGAGCCGGGCACGCCGTGGAACAAGGCGTAGCCGGCTGGAACGATAATCAAGTTGAGAAAAGTCGAAGTCAGCAGGCCGCCTAGGACGACCACCGCCAACGGCGCCAACAATTCGCTCCCCGGCTTTCCTGCATTGAAAGCCAGCGGCAACAGCCCCAGCGCTGCGCACAACGCGGTCATCAGAATTGGAACGAGTCGTTCGAGGGACCCCGCGATGATGGCTTGAGGCAGTGGGAGTTGATCTTGATCGTGGAGGTATCGATAGTGGTTGACCAGCAGAATCCCGTTTCGAACCGCGATGCCAAACAGGGTGATAAAGCCAACCAGGCTGGCGATCGAGATCACCGGCGCCTGATAGGGGGCGTTGCCCAGGCCCGCCAGGGCCAAGGCGTTTTGTTGCAATCCGAGCCAGCCGCCCGGACGGACATGTTGCATGGAGTCGGTGATGAAAATTGCCATAATCCCGCCAATCACGGCGAGCGGCAGATTGACCATCACCAACGCGGCGACCTTGAGTGAGCCGGTCGATAGTTGCAACAGCAGAAGCATGACGACCGAAATCCCTGCGCCGCCGATGAGCAAGGTGCGCAGCGCCGACTGTTGGGCCTCGAATTGTCCGCCGAATTCGACCAGATAGCCGGACTTGCTGACAATCGGCTCCACGCGCGAACGGACTTGGGCCACGAGATCACCCAGGTTGAAACCATCCGCAACGTTGCACGAAATGACGGCTTTCCGTTGTGCGTTCTCGCGCGCGATAATATTGCTCGTTTTTTCTGGGCCTATGTCTGCGACTTGGGCCAGGCGAACCAGGGCCCCCGCGTTACCCTTGAGGATGAGATTGGCCAGTTGGTCGACGCGTTCGCGGTCTTCGGCGGCGAGCCGGACGACCAAGTCGTAACGGCGGACACCGTGGTTGACGGTGGCGACGGTTTCGCCGTAGAGCGCCGTTTGGACTTGTTCGGCGGCGTCCGCTGGGGTCAGTCCCGCCGCGGCCAAGTCTTGATGCCGATAGCGAATCGGCAGGGAGGTGATCAGGACTTCGCGATTTGCCGTGACATCACGTGCCCCGGGGACCGTTTTCAATACCCCCTCGATTTGCCTGGCTATTTCGCGGAGCGTTCCCAAGTCATTGCCGTAGACATTGATTGCGATCGCAGCCGGAGTTCCGGACAAAATATGCGAGAGGCGATGTTCGATCGGTTGGCCGATTTGGACCGTCAAGCCAGGGACGCTGGAGGCAACGGCAGCGATCGCCTCGCGAACCTGGGACTTGACGGCTCCGGGCTGGATCACGATATCGAGTTCGCTGTTCGACACGGGCTCGGCGTGTTCATCGCGTTCGGCGCGCCCCGTTCGGCGAGTGACGCTTTTCACGCCGTCGATGGCGATCAACCGTTTCTCGACCGCCATCGCCGATCGATTACTTTCTTCCAAGGACGTTCCCGGAGGGGACGAAACGAAAACGGTAAACGAACCTTCGTTGAATTCCGGGAGAAACGACGTCCCAAAGGTACTGGCCAGCCACAACGCGAGTCCGGCGACGAGTCCGGCAGCACCCAGGACCACACCCCGCCGGGCCAGCGACCAGCGGAGGATGGGTTCGTACCAGCGTTTCAGCCAACGGACGAGAAAGCCGTCTCGATGACTTGGGGATGACGGCCCACCGGTCGATCCAGCGGAGGGGCTTGCGCCGCTCAGAAGGACTTTGCAGAGCGCCGGAGTCACCGTCAGGGCCACGATCAACGATGCGAGGATCGAGACCATATAGGTCCACGCCAGGGGACTGAAGAAGCGACCTTCGATTCCCTCCAGGAACAGCAACGGCACAAACACGATAACGATGATCAGAGTGGCAAAGACCATCGCCGGCCGAATTTCATTGCTCGCCTCAAAAATAACATCGACGGTTGTCTGCGGTGCACCCGATGGCAGGGCCGCATTTTCTTGAAGGCGGCGAAAGACATTTTCCACGTCGATAATAGCGTCATCGACCAGGACGCCGATCGCCACGGCCAATCCGCCCAAGGTCATCACGTTCAGCGTCAAATCCAGCCAACGCATCGCAAGGAGGGCGACGGCCAAGGAGAGGGGCAACGCGGTCAACGTGATCAGGGTCGTCCGCAGATTCAGTAAGAACAGCACCAGAATGACCGAGACAATGATGGTTGCGTCGCGCAACACGTGCAGAACATTGCTGACCGACCGTTCGATGAATGCGCTCTGCCGGAAGACTTCGCGATGGATGACGATTCCGGACGGCAGGTATCGGTCGACCTGATCCAATGTGCGGTCGATCGCAGCCGTGAGTTTCAAGGTATTGGTGCCGGGGGATTTCTGGATGGTCAGCACGACGGCGGGGTGTCCTTGATTTGCCGCTGTGCCGCGTTTGGGGGCGGGACCCAAGACGACATCAGCGACTTCGCCCAAGGTGATCGGCAGTCCATCCTGGGTGACGACGAGGGTGGACGCGACATCGCCGACATTTGTCACGCGCGCGGTTTGCCGGATTGGCAACTCCTGTCGATCCACGGATGGCAAATAACCGGCGCTCGCTGTGCTGTGTGCGGCGCGGGCAGCGGCCACAATGTCCTTGAGGGATAAATCGTAGAGCGCCAATTGCTCCTGGCGGACATTGACCTGGTATTCGGGAAGTTCACCCCCGATCGCGGAAACCTGAGCGACGCCGGGGACCGCGAGCAACTTATTGCGCAAATCGAACTCGGCGTAGGCGCGGAGGTCGAGCTCATTGACGGAGGCATCGGGGGACGAAACTGCCAGGAGCATGATTTCCCCGGTAATCGACGTGATGGGCGTCAGTTCGGCATGCGCATTCTCTGGCAGCAATTCTCGGACGCCGGTCAAACGTTCGTTCACAAACTGCCGAGCGCGATAAATATCGGTCCCCCAATCGAACTCCACCCACACCAGGGATAGTGAAATCGCGGAGGCACTGCGGACCCGGCGAACACCGGGCAAGCCATTCATAGCCGACTCGATCGGAAACGTGATGTACTGCTCGACTTCATCGGCCGCCAAGCCACCTGCTTCGGTCAATACCACCACCGTGGGGGCGTTCAATTCGGGAAAGACATCGACCGGCATGGTCGACAGGCTGAACAAGGCGTAGAGCAAGACAGCCGCGGCCACGACCAGAACCAATGAGGACTGCCGCAGCGAGAAAGCGATCAAGTGTGTCAACATCGGGTGGCGTCCTATTCATTCCCTTCGTGAAACGTTCCATCGGGGTGGAAATGCCCCCCTTTGGTAATCGAACCGCTCGTAGCCACCATCAATTGAAATACGCCGTCCAGGACGATTTCATCACCGTCGCGTACCCCGCTTTTGATTTCCACCCACCGGCCATCCGACTGGCCCAGGTCTGCCTCCATGCGAATTGCCTGATCGGAGTTTTTAGGATCGCGCCGGAAGATGATCGAGTTGGTTCCATCCTGGGCGACACACGAATTGGGAATGGCAAGTTCGGGGGTACCAGCCCCCTCAAGAACCACTTCCAGAAACGCAGAAACTCCGGCTCGAGCCCAGGGGGTGGGTGCGGCCTGACCCTCTCCTGCCGCCGGCATCAGGACCAACTGGACGGTGCGCCGTTCAGAATCGGCGGTGGGGGCCACGACCAGCGCGCCGTCGACTCGGCTACCCGCCGCATACGAACTGCCTTGGGGAAGCACGACCGACGCCGGCATGCCACTCGCGAATCCCCCCATATCGCTTTGCAGGGCATGCGCCTCGAAATACACTTTTTCCGGTTCGACCGTCGTGAGTACCGCGTCGTTTTCGTCGACGAACGAACCGTTGATCGCATCGATGGATTGAACAACACCGGGGGACAAAGCGACGATCTCGATCGCGGAAATTGATCGCCAACTGGGTTCTCCGTCGGGTGCATCGATCAATTCCGCGACGGTCCGGCCGGTCAAGGATGCGGCGGATTCCAACAAGATCGTCAAGCGTCCTCCCGCGGCCTCCCGTTGAGCTTGGAACTGAGTGCTTTGGGCGTTCAATTCCGCCTGTTTCGCATCGGCTCGAGCCAACTCGGCTTCCGCCAGCACCAGGGACGCCCTGGCCTCGGCGAAACTCGAACCCGTAATCCCCCCGCCCCCGGTCGATCGAAGATTCTCTAGCGTGGCGACCCGCTCCCGCCACATTGCGACCGATGCCTGGTGCGTGGCTTGCAGACGGTTATTGGCCTGCATCAACGGCCCGACGCTCTGGACGTTGGCGGTCGCCAACTGAACTTGCGCACTGGCGTCATTCAGCTCTTCTTGCAATTTCCGCCACCGGGGCGAATCCAATCGATAGAGCGGCGTTCCGGGTTCGACGTGTTGGAACTGCTCGACCCGTGCATCGATTCGGCCGGAAGCGGGAACTCGATATTCTCGTCGGGCGGTCGGGATCAATTCGAAGCGACCCGGGATTCGCAGCGTGCGCGTGACCTGTCGTTTCTCAACTTTCGCAAAAGTGATTCCCAAGTTCTGCCGAACCGCCGCATTGATGTCAACGCGGTTTGTAGGAGCCAGTTTGGCCGAAGACGTTTCCGCTGCGACGTCGGCAGGCTTTCGCTCGCAACCGATCGAGACGACACAGGAAAGCAAAAGGAAAACCAACCGCTTGGGGGGTACGTCGCGTCGGCGCCGTCGCGGAATCGACCGGCTCCCCAACCGTCGCGGTGAGCTCCGGTGTTTCTCGCAAGGGACAAAGTGCCTTGCATCGGGAAATTCTGTTGAGAGATTCGGTCGATTCATGACATTCTGCCAAACAAACTCCACGAAAAATCATGCGCGGGGATCCGGCATGAGCGCGCGTACCTAGCGCCAACGGACCTGCAGAATTCAGGGCGTACGCCCCGTGCACTAAATGCGGAGAGTCCGCAAAACGAGGTAGAGTTTTCGCGAATTGCGGGCGTTCGCAGGAGCGGAATGGCATCGCGGCGCCCCTAAGTCCGAGAGACCCGCAGGCCCGCCCATCCCCCAATCTAACCCGATCGACTGTGCGGACGATTGGACTTTGGTCGAATCGCACGCGTCGCCTTGTCCCACGAGCAAAACCATGTCCCCGTCATGTTCGTCCAGTGACCTTGCACCGGCAGTGACAAGGCTTGATGAATCCATTCCGGATTCGTCGGCCGCGGGCGGGAGATGGTTTTGCGGAGGATGGTTAACTGGATCATCGTCCCCAGGGTGATGGTCCCCAGGGTGATGATCCCCAGGGTGATGGTCCCCAGGGTGATGGTCCCCAGGGTGATGGTCCCCAGGGTGATGGTCCCCAGGGTGATGGTCGCCAAGGTGATGGTGTGGATGATCGTGCCCGTGCGAATGAGCCTGGCCACCCCAATGAACGTGCGGCTGGCAATTATGTTCGACTTGCTGGTCAAGCGTCTGGCCACCATGGACATGACCCATCGGTAGCACGATTTGGCCAAGAAGGCCGAGTACCACCAACAGAACTGTGCACCGACGCATCATCGCTCGCACGCCCAACACCATGTCCAGTAATCCAGCTCACCTACAAGATAGGTTGCTCCGATCGGCGGGTCAAGGCAAGACCAAAGTAAGGCTGCTGTCGGTTGCGCTGGGGAGAATCCTTGTCCATACGTCCACCAAAATTCGGAATGCCGGAACGGCGAAGACTTGTTCCGGGCTACGATGTGGCGCCGCGCTGGTTGTGGGGGATCAGAAAGCCGAGGTGATGGGCGAGGTGAATGAGTTGGAGGCGAAGGTGTTCGTCGCGGGTCATTTCGCCGAACAAAGGCGAGGCGTGCCAAGGGCCGGAGTGCTGTTGGAATCGCGCGGCGGCGGCTTCCAAGACAGCGACACCCGCGGCGTCGTTCAGCGCGCCACGGAGTTTGACAGTTTGCGGCATGGTCGGCTTGCCCGCTGCAAACCGCTCCTCCCGCAAGATCTTGCGGCGCATGGAGGCTCCCAGCGTGGACTTCATCAGCCACAGCAGAGCGCTGATCGGAAACACCGCGCGGGGATACCCATCGGCGGGGAACCGCAGCCAATCGGCGCAGTGTCCGCAGACCTGTCCCAAGTCCCATTTTCCCAGCATGGTGTAGCCGGACTCCAACAGCCGCCGGGCTTCGGCGAGGGCTTCGTCCAACGAATTGAATTTCAATTCGCGACGCGCAGGGGTGTTCATCGGTTTCTCCTGTGAGAGTCTATCCTGTTGGCGGTCAGTCTCCTCACCCTGCCCTTTGCCCCGCAGCGGACGAAGCGGGTCATGGGATTGGCTTTTAGCCGACATCGCCCAATTCTAGTAGTTTCCCGTAGCGGCCCAGAACCAGCCGCCGCAGCCGGTTCCACTGTGCGGCGGTCAGTTGCGGGTCGGTTTCGATCAGTTGCCTGGCGTCGGTGCGAGCTTGCTCCAGAATCTCCTGGTCGCGGAACAAATCCGCGATGCGTAACGCAGGAATTCCATGCTGCTTGGTTCCCAGGATCTCGCCGGGGCCGCGCGTCTGGAAGTCGAGTTCCGCGATGGCGAAACCGTCACTGGTATCGGCAAATGCCTGCAGGCGCTGTTGCGTGGTTTCGGGAGTCTCCGGATCTGCCAGCAGGGCGACATAGCCGGGAAAGCGCCCCCGTCCGACGCGTCCCCGCAGTTGGTGGAGCTGAGAGAGGCCGAACCGTTGCGGCGAGAGAATGCTCATGACCGCGGCATTCGGCAGGTCGATCCCGACTTCCACTACCGACGTCGCCACCAAGACTTGCGTGTTCCCGCGCTCGAAGGCGAGCATCGCCGCCTCCTGTTCCTCCGGGGACTGCCGGCCGTGTAGCAGATCCAGCCGGAAGTCGGCGAGCGTGTCGTTGACCAGCGACTCATAGACCTGCTCGACGCCGGCGTCATTTTGTTGGTCGTCGACGCGGGGGGCGATCACGAACCCTTGCCTTCCTTCGCGGAGTTTGCGGCGGAAAAACTCCCACCAGGCGGGCTGTTGTTCCGGAAGCGCCAGGTAGGTATGGGTGGGGGCTGTATCGTCGGTTCGCCGTTCCAGTCGAGAAATATCCAAATCGCCGAAGACGGTCAGCGCGATCGTTCGCGGGATCGGCGTGGCGGTCATGACCAGGTAATGCGGGTCCAAGCCCGAGTGCCGTAGACGAGCTCGTTGCCGCACGCCGAATTTGTGTTGTTCGTCGATCACCACCAGGGCGAGTCGCGAAAACTGGAAATCGCCGTAGATGACCGCCGAAGTTCCAACCAGGATGTCGACATCTCCGGCCTCGATCGACTCCTGGAGTTGCTGCTTCTCCGCGGCGGACTGCCCTCCGCCGCAATAACCGACCCGCACGCGACTGGCCCGCAACAAGTTCTTGAGGGTGCGCACGTGCTGGCGGGCCAGGATTTCGGTGGGAGTCATCAGGACGGCGCTGTACCCGTGGGCGACGGCCAGCAACATGGCGTAGGTGGCGACCGCGGTTTTTCCTGAGCCGACATCGCCGTGCAAGAGGCGATTCATCGGGACCGGCGCCCCCATGTCGCTCGCGATTTCCTGAACCGCCTGCCGTTGCGAGGGGGACAACGCAAACGGAAAGCGGCGTTCGATGCGGCTCCGAATCCGCTCGTCCAACGGGAGTGCGGCGGCGTTTCGCCCGCTGCGGACTCGGTCGCGGCGCATCGCCAGCGCCAGTTGCAGGACCAGCAACTCCTGGTAGATCAGTCGCCGCCGAGCCGCTTCCAGGGCAGATTCCGCGGCCGGGAAATGGATGTTGTGAACCGCCTCGACAATCGGACAAAGTTCACGTGACGACAGGTAGTCGCTGGGGAAGACCTCGGGGAGGTGGCCGGCATGCTCGGCGATGATCTGCTGCAGCATCCGCCGCATTCCGTTTTGATCGAGCCCTGCGGTGAGGGGGTAGATCGGCAGCAGTTCGCCCCGCTCCGGCTGTTGACCGGGCGTCAGCCAGGTCGTCTTGGGGTGAATCATTTCCCAACGAGTCGTCGACTTGCGCGGCGTGCCCCGCAAGACCAGCCGCTGTCCGACCTGAAAACGCTCGCGGAGGTGCGGCTGGTTGAACCAGATGGCTCGGAGGTAGTCGCTTTCCTGCCGAACCAACAAATAGAAGACGGTTTTCCCGCTCCCGCTCACCGCTTGTTCGAACTCGACCACTTCCCCGTACACGCTGGCGGGTTGATCGACGACCAACTCGCTGATCGTTTGCAAGTTGGAGAAATCCTGATAGCGGCGAGGGAAGAGAAAGAGCAGATCGGCGACTGTTTTGACGCCGAGCCTGGCCAGTTGTTCGGCGCGGTGCGGGCCGACCCCTTTGGCGAATTGCACCGGTTGCGTGAGGTCGGTGGCTGGATCGGTTGCAGGCCGCATGCCATCCTCAGTATTTGGCGGGACTTGTCGCCCGTACGATCTCCTCGCGAATCTTCTCGAGCGAAGGTTGGATTCCCGTAAACAGCTCGAACTGCCGCGCGGCCTGTCGGGCGAACATGTCGACGCCGGTGACCGTCTCGCAGCCTATCTCGCGTGCCAGCTTGATGAACAACGTCTGTTCTGGATTGTACACGACGTCGAACACGTAGGCGTTGCGGCGGAACCAACCTTTCTCGAAGGGGGTTTGGTTGAGGTGGGGATGCATCCCCACCGACGTGGCGTTGACCAGGATTTGATGGTCGTGGTTCTGCCGCGCCGGCCAGTCGATGAACTTGCAGCCGAGCAACGAGGCGAGCGATTCGCCCTTGCGATAATCTCGCGCGGAAATGGTGACGTGGGCCCCCAGCCGCTTCAGGCCGAAGGCAACCGTGCGCGCGGTACCGCCCGACCCCAACACCAGGGCTCGGTACCCCTGGAAATAGGCGTTCTCATCCGCCATCGGCACGATTTGCTGGAGGCTTGTCATCGCCGCAGCGCAATCGGTATTGAAGCCCCAGACCGCTCGATCGCGAAACAGGACCGTGTTCGCCGCGCGAATCCCCTCGACATCCTCGTCCAACACCGTGAGGTGTTTGAGGATTTTCTCCTTATGAGGAATCGTGACGCTCAGTCCGATCGTCCCCAACTCCTGACAACGCTCCATGAATGCGGCGAGCGTTTCGGAGGGAACGCGAAACGGCAGGTAGATCATCGGCAACTCGTGCTGCCGAATCAGAGCGTTGTGGACGATCGGGCTGAGACTATGTGCCACTGGGTCGGCGACGACCCCCAAGACCTTGGTCTCTGCGTTGATCGATTCGTAGTCGTAATCGTCCCGCATTTGCGTGAAGCTGAGTTGGCCCGGCGCAAACTGTCGGTCCTGATGGAAGGTCGCGTAGGTGAGCGGCGAGCCAAATTTTCCGCAGAGGACGCGCGAAGGGAGTCCGATTTCCCCCATGCAGAACGCGACCGTCGGCACCGAACTGGCTTTGCACAGCCGCAATACCCGGATGTTGTCGTTGGGGTGGTTGGCCATCGTCGAGATCTTGATGATGTCCGGATCCAACCGAGTGATGTTGTGGTGGATCTCTTCGATGTTGGCCGGGGTTTCCCGAAAGTTGTGGTAACTGACGATCCGTTTGGTTTTTCCGTACCGCGGGATCGCATCGGCGATGTCGTACTCCAGATCGACGTAGTCGACGCCGTCGGCGATTGCGGTGCGGAGCAGCACCAATCGCTCTTTCTCGCTCAGTTCCCACTTCCCACCTTCGTTGGCACGGCGGCAGGTGGCGATCACTTCACAAGGGCGATCCTCCAACAGACGGCGGAGATTGACGCTGGTCCGCAGATAGTCCAACCGCAATTCCACCAGCCGCACACCTTGTTCGGCCAAGTGCTTCTGCTCGGCCTTCATCATGCGGTGTCGACCACGACCAATGCTGACGCAAATCATCGAATTGGCTCGCCAGAATTCCCGGGGCGGTGGGGGAAGGACAAAACTCTATGATAAGCAACAAATCGCGGCGCATCATCTTAATGCAGCCGCGGTCTACTTGGAAATAGAGGAGAAAGTGGGTTGACGTGGGGAGACGCGATCAGGTGATGCGGAGGGGAAAGCGGGCAGTGGGGCGGTTCCGAGGCGGAGCGTCGGGCGACTCGTAGCAGCCCGGTGACAAATTGGCCGCATGGCGCTCGCCTGCGGTTTCTTGATGTTCTGCGCTGTCGGAAACCGCAGGCTAGCGCCATGCGGCTAGTGTGGGAAACCGCAGGCGAGCGCCATGCGGCTAGTGTCGGAAACCGCAGGCTAGCGCCATGCGGCTAGTGTGGGAAACCGCAGGCGAGCGCCATGCGGCTGATAGGTACATCGCACCGTCGTACGTTTTCACCAGACTCTCAGGTGCGTTTGAAGCGGCGATCGAGTTCTTCGCGAGTGAGCACCAGAGCGGTGGGGCGGCCGTGCGGGCAATGGTGGGCGTCTTGGCAGAGCTGGCGGTGTTCGAGCAAAGCGTCGATCTCGGCGGCGGACAAGCGATCCCCCGCCTTCACCGCGGCCTTGCAGGCGATCATGTGCAACAACTCGTCCAACACATCGCGGCGCTGCACGCTCGCAGCCTGCGTTTGCAGTCGTTCGACCAAGGCTCGCAGCATCTCCGCCGGGTTGTGGTTGGCCAACATCGCCGGATAGGACTCGACCAGCACGGTGTTGCCGCCGAAATCGCGGACGTCGATCCCGATTTGCTGCAGGATGTCGCGAGCTTCCTGGACCGTCGTCCATTCCGTGGCAGTCAAGCTCACGGGTTCGGGAACCAGCAATCGTTGGGTTTCCAAGGCTCCGTGGGTGACCTTGTGCCGCAGTTGCTCGTACAGGATTCGCTCGTGCAAGGCGTGCTGGTCGATGACGACCATGCCGTCTTCATTCTCGGTGATGAGGTAGCGATTGTGGACCTGCATCGCTCGGCCGCCGACGGCTACCGTTTCCGTCGAGGGATTTGGCGGAGCGGCTCGTTTGGACCCGTCGGGAAACGGTTGAAAGGGTGGTTCGCCGCCAAAAGTCGGTACCGCCGGATACGCGGGGAGTTCGGGTTTGGGTCGGGGGGCGGCGGTCCAGTCGACTCCGCTGCGGGGAAAATCGATCGGCAGCGAGGCCTGGGAGGTCGGCGGGACGAGATCGCGGGACCCACCCAACCCGGGACCCGAGGAGGGCGCTTCCATTCCGCCGGGCGCAGCGGGCTGCGCGAAGGGCTCGGCGCCGCGCGGGCTGTGGGCAGTCAAGTCGGTGGAGAGAAACGTGTTGCGGATCGTCCCCAGAACGAGACTGTACAGACGTCCACCATCGACGAAGCGGACTTCCAGCTTGGCCGGATGGACGTTGACGTCGACGATTTCCGGCGGCATCTGCAGCTGGAGAAAACAGATCGGGTAGCGGCCGACCAAGAGCAGTCCGCGGTACGCCTCGCCCAGGGCGTGTTGCAATGACCGCTCGCGGATGAACCGTCCGTTCAAGAAGAGGTATTGCATACGGTTGTGGGTGCGTGACTGAGTCGGATCGATGACGAAGCCGCTGAGCTGGACGCCGCCGTCGCGGCCTTCGATCGGAATGAGGCAGCCGCGGATCTCCTCGCCGAACAGCAGTCCAATGCGTTCCGCGAGCGGGCGGTTGCCCGGCAGGTCGTACAAGGTGCGCTCGTTGTGCCGCAGTACAAAATGCACCTCGGGGTGAGCGAGCGCCACGCGCGTGAACGCCTCGGTCACATGCCCCATTTCGGTTTGGTGGGTTCGCAAGAATTTCTGGCGGACGGGCGTGTTGAAGAACAAGTTGCGGACTTCGACCACCGTGCCGACGGGGGCGCCGCAGGGGGCCAGCGGTTCGGCCTCCCCCCCGGTGACTCGCAATTCGTAGCCGGCCGAGTCGCTCGCGACTCGACTGCGAATCGTCAGATGGCTGATCTCGGCGATCGACGCCAGCGCTTCGCCGCGAAACCCCAGCGTCGCGACTTTGAACAGGTCGTCGGCGTCCGAGATCTTGCTGGTGGCGTGGGGAGCGACTGCCAGCGGCAGATCGTCGGCGGAAATTCCGCATCCGTCGTCGGCGACCCGGATCAGCTCCAAGCCCCCCTGCTGCACCGTCAAATCGATCTGGCGGGCCCCCGAATCGACTGCGTTTTCCAGCAGTTCCTTGACGACGCTTGCGGGTCGCTCGATCACTTCGCCTGCGGCGATCTTGTTGACGACGCTGGGCGGCAACCGCTGGATTCGATTTCGATCGGTGGTTGTGGCGCTCATGGGAGGAGGGACTAGCTCAAGTCGTATTCGTTGAGTTTGCGGTACAAGTTTCGTTGGCTGATTCCCAGGATATTCGCGGTCTCCTCGCGGTTTCCCCCGACCAATTGCAGGGTATGTTCGATCGCCCACCGTTCGATTTCTTTGAGCGACTTTCCTACCAGGAAAATCGCGCCGTCGCCGGCGGAAACCGTCGCGGGTTCGGCGGGCGTTCCCACCACCAGATCGGGCGAGAGGTCGTCCATATCCAACAACCCGTCGATATCCATGACCACCAGACTTTCGACGACGTTTTTCAACTGGCGGATGTTGCCGGGCCAATCAAAGTTGAGCAACCAGGAACGCAGTTCCTTCGAAAAGGTCCGCGCGTTTTTTCCATGGGACTTGTTCGCCTGTTTGCGAAAGTAATCCGCCAGCGGAAGTATGTCATCGCGGCGCTGGGCGAGCGGATCGAGGTGGACGGTGACGATTTTCAAGCGGAAGTACAGATCGCTGCGGAATCGCCCCGCCGCGATCTCGGCTTCCAAATCCTTGTTGGTGGCGGCGATCACCCGAACGTTGACATCGATCGGTTTGTTGTCGCCGACGCGTGTGATCTTGCGTTCCTCCAGCACCCGCAACAACTTGATCTGGGTGGCGAGCGGCATATCGCCGACTTCGTCCAGGAACAACGTGCCGCCGTTGGCGTACTCGAACTTTCCCAGGCGGTCGGAAATCGCGTCGGTGAAGGCGCCTTTCACATGACCGAACAGCTCGCTTTCGACCAGGTGTTCCGCGACGGCGCCGGTGTTGATCGCCACGAACGGCTTCTTGCGGCGGGGGCTGTTCTGATGGAGCGCCTGGGCGACCACATCCTTGCCGGTTCCGGTTTCCCCGGTGATCAGCACGCCGGCGTCGGTGGGGGCGATCCGCCGCAAGCGTTCGACCACCGCCGCCATGCTCTTACTGGCGTAGACCAGATTTTCGAACCCGAATCGTTCGTCCAACAACGCGTGCAGTTCGCGGTTCTGCTGTTTCAGCCGGATCGATTCGATCGCTTTGTGCGCGACCGCCTGGAGTGTTTTGGGGGAGATCGGCTTTTCCAAAAAGTTGAACGCGCCTTCCCGCATCGCCTCGACTGCTTTCGGGATCGATGCGTGCCCCGTGACCAGGATCACCTCGCAGTCGGGCAAGGAGGCCTTGGCGTCACGCAGCAACTGCATGCCGTCAACGTCGTTCATCACCAGGTCGGTGACCACGATATCATAGTCGTTTTTGGCGATCAGCCGCTGGGCCTCGGGGCCACTCAAAGCCGAAGTGCACTGATAACCGATCCGCGTCAGGCTTTCCGCCATCGCTTCGGCGTGATCGGCGTCGTTGTCCACCAGCAGGCAGCGAACCGTCGTCATCGAGGGCTTTTTTTCGTCGTCCATGCCAGTGAATCATAGCCGATTCCGCGATGGGGGACGAGTCGCAACGGGCGATCCGGCGGAGTCGACCGGCAGGGAGAATTCCGCTGTCCGACCTTGACAGTCGGGGGGCGTCGATCGTCAAATCCACGGAAGCGGCAACTCCCCGCGGCCGATCCGCTGGGGGGTGGACGAATTGAACTTGGAGATAGGAACGATGCGGCTCAAACGCGACCTCGCCTGGGTTGGCCTGATTCTGTTGGTAGCGGCTTGGCGCTTGCTGCCGCACGCGCCGAACTTCACGCCGGTCGGCGCTTTGGCCTTGTGGAGTGGAATGCATTGGCCCAACCGGCGGGGTGCATGGCTCGCGCCGCTGTTCGCCTTGTTACTGAGCGATCTGCTGCGCGGAGCGTGGTTCGGTGAGGGGCTGTTGCAACCGATCGTCGCGGTCGTCTACCTCAGTTTTCTGGCGCCGGTCGGGATCGGGCTGTTGTTGCGGGGACGGCAATCTTCGGCTGGCAGCCCGACGATGGGCGCCGCGGTCGTGGGCACGTCGCTGTCGTTCTTTGTTCTCAGCAATGCCGGTTTCTGGTGGGTGACCGGGTGGTATCCGCTGACCTGGAGCGGCTTGCTGGCCTGTTACGTGGCCGCACTTCCCTTCCTGCCCGCCACGCTCTGCGGGGACGCGCTGTTCAGCGGGTTGCTGCTGGCGGCTTGGCG
>JBGSLW010000233.1:0-2362 GCA_041740495.1 Pirellulaceae bacterium | reverse complement strand
GTAAACCTTCGTCCAACCCGTCCGCGCGAGGATTCGCCCGGGGCGAGTCCGCTTCAGTGAAGGGACTGTGAGGGGAAGGGTTCGGGCACCCATGCCGAAGGTCGAGGTTCGGCAAGCGGCCTCAAGAGGTGTTGTGTGTGGAGGGAGCCGTGGCCGGGGCGCCCAGCGCCACGCGGCGCTCGTCGGAGAGATTCCAAGGCAGGAACGGTTGGATGTCGTCCGGTGGTTTTCCGCCCGCCGCGGCGCAACTAGCCAGATACCACGTCAGCCACCGTCGCGGATTGAGTTTCCAGTGGGCCAGCGTCGCCAAGAGCGAAAACATCGCCGCTGCCAACCGGCCACTCCACAGGGAACCCGATCCGTAGAAGTTTTTCCGCGCCACGGCCGGGCCGCGGCCCGCTCGTTCGGAAGCGTTGTTGTCCATCGGAATGCGTGGATCATCGACGAACCGAATGAGTCCCGACCAGTGCTCTTCGAGGCTTTCCAGAACCTTGCGGCACGGCTGGCGGAGTTTGGGATCGGAGCGTTCTTCCGCCGCTAAAGCGCGTATCGTCTCCACCGCCTGATGCAGCAAGGCATCTTGCTCTCGAAACTGCGCCGAGCCGGGCCGATGTCGCAGCCGCTCCCGATTGATCGAGTAGAGCTGTCGAATGCGACGCAGCCAGGAGAGTGCCCAGGGCGTCAACTCCGACCAACTCTTGCCCACTCCCACGAAGTCCCGCCGCACGTGCGCCCAGCAGAAGGCCAACACCATCAGGCCCGACTTCACCTGCGCCATGGCCTTGTAGCCGGAATACCGATCGACTTCCACCACGCCCGAAGCCGCAGGGCCGAAATGCGTTTCCGGCACTTCGTGGCCGCGGCTGGGAGAGAGCAGGTAGATCACCGTGTCCGCGGCGAGGATCACCCACAACCACCAACCGTGCCCTCTTTTCCCGTCCAAGAGCACGAAAACCAGCCAGCGGGTTTCGTCGGCCTGATGGAAGCTGCCCTGCCGATTGCGCTCCAGCAACGCCTGGTAGATCGGCTGGAACATCGGCTCGATCCGCTGGAGCCCGTCGTTGACCGTGCCTGCCGGCAAGTCCAAATCGTACTGTCTGAGTTGCCCCAGCAACCGCTCGGTGGGCCGATACGACGAATACTTGTCCAACAGGACATGCACCCAGATCGAGATGCCGTAGTTGCCCTTGGGAATCAGTTTGGGCGGAGGCGGGGCGGTCAGCGTTCGCCGGGAGAGATCGCAATCGCACGTCGCTCGATACCGTCGCCGTCGAATCCGCCGCCGATACGGCCGCACCTCGACTTCCAACAACTCTGAATCCTCGGTGGCCGACAGCATTGCGGCCGGCTTCCCGCAGATCGAACAAGCCCTCGCTTCTTCCGCCAAGGGGACGAACTCCTCCTCGACAGGCAAATGGGAATAATCACGCCGATCGTGTCCCGCGCGGCCCGGCTGAGCACCACGCTTCTTCACAGCAGCGGGAACTTCTTCGGGATCGAATAACTCGTTGGAACGGTCGCGGGAACCAGACTTCTCCGACTTGCGACCAAAGAGCTTGGCCTGAAGCGCGCGGACCTGTCCCTGGGATTGGTGAAGTTCATCCTTCAACTGCTCGATGCGTTGGACGGCATCGGCATGTCGGCTCTTCCAGTAGCCCACTTCCCGGCGAAAATCGCCCCGCAGTTCCGCCAACGCCCGCTCCAGACGCTGAACAGCCGGGCAGTTTTCGCAGCAAACCGCGGTCTCCGCTGTCTCGGTTGGAAGGTCCACAAGCGTGGCATTCATAGGGCCACGCTATAACCAGATTGATCACCTCAGACCAGATCAATTCCCAAGCAAATCCACCCCAATAGACGGGTTGGACGAAGGTTTACCAATTCCAGCAGCTTTCGAGTAATCTATGAGGAATCGGGATCGGGCCGAATAGCCCAATCGCCTACTTCGCAAGGGGGGGGATTGCTCAGGGAAGAGCGCGAGCATCCCAGAAGCGAGGTGGCGTTGCCGGCCAATGCCGGACGCAAACGAGGTGCCACGATGTCCAGCAGCCAAGTATCAGCACTTGCCACGCAATCCAACCAGCGATTCGTTCGCACCGTCGCAAGTCGACCCTACCCCACGTTCGCTCGGCCATTCGTCCATTTCGACCCTGAGCATCTTCCGCCCCTCGACCTGACCGGGCAGATCGAGGCGGCGATGCGTTCGCGAATGACGCTCGCACCTGGCTGGGGCGTTTACGAGAACCACCAGGAATTGATGGACGACTATGCGCAAAGCATGCAGGTGGTCCGCAAAGCGACCGCTGATGTTCGCCAGATGATCGAGTCCTTGTTGCGGTTGAACACAACCTTTCATAGCGTTGGC
>JBGSLW010000232.1:0-21263 GCA_041740495.1 Pirellulaceae bacterium | reverse complement strand
GCATTGGCCACCGCGACTCGGCAACGGCGATCTGGTTGCGCCCGCCGGCCGACCCCAGGCTGGCCGAGTCTCGCGGTTCGGAACCTATCGCGGCGATCGAACTCCGTGGAGATCGCCGCTATGAATCTGGGGAACGCGTCGAATCTGGGGAACGCGTCCTTCTGGAGAGTTCTTTGCCTGCCCAACGGAGATCGATTACCTCTGCGTTGTTGAGCGGCCGGCGCCGCTCTCCGCGTCCGCGCATTCAACATTTTCTCCCAGTCGCAGAACTCGCGAGGTATCGAATCATGCAGAAGCTCGTTCAAGGCATCCATCACTTCCAAGAATCCGTTTTCCGCCAGCAGTCGGAGTTGTTCCAGCAACTGGTGCATGGGCAACGCCCGTTGGCCCTGTTCATCACCTGTTCCGATTCGCGGATCGATCCGACCCTGTTGACCCAGACGGAACCGGGCGAACTGTTCATTATGCGCAACGCCGGCAATATCGTCCCCCCGTATGGGGCGGTTCAAGGAGGTGAGTCGGCGACGATCGAATACGCCGTCGCGGTGCTAAAGGTCAACGACATCATCGTGTGCGGACATTCGCATTGCGGAGCGATGAACGGCTTGTTGCAGCCAGAACAAGTCGACAAATTGCCGGCGGTGCGAGCCTGGTTGAATCACGCCGAAGCAACCTCCCGCATCATTCAGGAGAACTACGGGCACATCCAGGAACCGCACGCTCGCTTGACGGCGACGGTCGAGGAAAATGTGCTGGTGCAATTGGAGAACCTGCGAACGCATCCCTCGGTCGCCGCCGCCTTGGGGCGGGGGGAATTGAAAATCCACGGCTGGGTGTACAAGTTCGAGACCGGGCAGGTCTTCGGCTACGACCCGGCCAACGGCCAATATCAATCGCTGGCTCGCGGATCCAAAGCCGCCTCCACCAAGATCCCCGCGATCTAACAGAGTTGCACGACGCTCCGCGTCGTGGATTCCAACATCGCACCGCGTGCGGATTCCGGCATCGGCCGAGTGATTTCCGTGTAAGTATTTTGCGCGCAAGCTGCAGAATTGATTGGCCCGCAATATACAGCGTGTGTTGTAATTGTCAGCGTGTCGTGTAATAGACAGCGTGTCGTGAAGAACACGACGCGGAGCGTCGTGCCACTCTGGCGGCTTACTGCGAGGCTTTGGCGCGTGCTTCGAGTGCGTCGAGGATCGAGGCGTAGAGGGTGCGGACTTCTTCCGGGAGCGTCGCGCTGGCGTTGAAGCGGTCGTATTGCCGTTGCAGTTGCTCTCGCGTCAAGAAGATCCCGCGCTGTTCCACGGCGTGTTGAAAGGCCGCCGCGGCCGCCTGGCGAACCGGCAAGGGGGTCGACGGTTGCTCCACAATCAACAGCAGCTGCGCTTGTGCCTGCGGAGTCCCCAAGGCGCCCAATGTACGGCAGATCGCGGGGGAGACCTCCGACGACTGCGCCAGCCCGACCACCGCCCGATCGAGTTGCGTCAGGTCCCGGAAGGGATAGCGTTCGGGGCGGGACGCGATTTCCTCCAACCAACCTGCGGCTTGCTCGGCGAACCGCTGTCGCAACGGGAGGGACGGGTTGTCCAGCCGCATCCATTCGTTGAGACGCTCGATCTGCCGAGCAATCAAGCGCGCATCCAACGTCGCCGGGACCGCGATCACCCGCTCGTATTGTTCTTCCAACGCCAAGGCCCGCCGCTGGGCCCGCGGGTCGATAAACGAGGTCCACAACGCCTTTTCGGTGGAAATCGTATTGATCACCAACTGGAACAGGAACTCGATGTCTTGAGCCGGGATCGTGCGGGTTGATTCAGCGGAAATCTGCTGATCCAGGGCGGTGAACCGCTGCACATCGCGGGTCGTCCCCAACACCACATCCACGACGCTGGTCACCGGATTGTCGTGCAACAACCGCGTCCACTGGGCCCAATCGGGCCATTCGGACGGATCGAGCACCAGCGAGACGGAGACATCGGTTCGCGGCGTGCTGCTGCTCACCGGCTCGATCACCACGCAAACCGGCGCGCGATCCAGTCGGAATTCGGTGCGCACGCGTTCCAACAATTGATTCGAAATCAAAGGAGACTCTTCGTCCATCTCGATGAACTTGACATGCCCCCGCTGAGTGGCCAGCCCCAGCGCAGTCGCTGTGTTTCCTGGAGGAACGATGATCAACAGCGGATGGAGATCGGCGATCGAGGAGTTGACGTAGGACTGCACCCAGCGGTCGTAGTCGACGAATTTTCGCCCGTCGACCACCAGGTGGGCCAAAACGTCCTGGCGATCGGCGCCGCCGCGTTGGGCGACGATGTTTTCCTCCGCCTGGTACATGACCGCGACCGGGATGCGACGCGACTTGGGGTGATTTCGCAAATGCGAGAGCAATTCACCCACTCCAGGATTGAGCCGATCGGAGACGAGCGCCAGTTGGACGTCGGAGTCCGCAGCGGCGGCTTGCAGCAGCTGCCGCCCGGAGGTCATCGGTTCGGCTTGAAAGCCCAGCTTATCCAACGTCGCTGCGACTTGTTCGGCCTCATTTCGGTTCGGCAAGGCGACGAGAACCTTGGGGCGGCCGGCCCCTCCAGCCAATTCGATCATCGTCTGTAGAACATCGCTGCACCCAGCGAAACCTGCGACAGGATTCGAGTCGATCAACGCCTGGCACGCCGCAAAACGAACTCGGACATCCGAATTCTTCGCCGCCCGAACCAATGGATCGGATGGAAGAACGCGTCCCCCCTCCGCAGCGCCCAATCGGCCCAACGCCTCACAAGCCGCCATCGCCGCACCGACCAAATCGCGCTGCAACGCTTCGTTCAAGACCTCGGCCATCGCCTCGATTCCGAGCTTCTCCACCGCTTGCATCGCCGCCGTGTGCCAGATCGGGACCTCAAAACCACGGGCGTACTTCGTCGCCTCCAAGAGCGCCAAGGCGTATTCACGCTCGATCCCTCGATCGCCCGGCGCGATATGCAACAAGTCCTCGGCGAACTCGGCAGCCAACATCCGGTCGACCACCACCGCAGAACGAACAAGTTTGGTCAGCCGCTTCGTCTCTGGGTTCACGCGAAACAGCGTGGCATTCTCGCCCGCGGGAAACTGGTCGGTCGAGAGCGAACCCAGATGCTGGCGGATTTTCCCTTGGAGCAGCTCGGTCGCGTCGACCCGCGTCGGCAGCCGCGGCAATAGCTTCTGCAACGACGCTTCGGCGGCAGCCCGAATGGTATCGGTAGAATCCACGTCCAAATACGGACGGAGAAGTAGCGCCACCAAGTCGCTCGCGACGTAGGCTCCGGCTGCCCGGATCGATTCTTCTCGCAGTCGAGGATCGGCCGCGCGAATCCCGCCCTGGATCGGATCGACCGCCGCCTCGCCAAACTCGGCCAACGCCCGCCGCAAATACGGGGCGTCGCCGTCCCCAGCGGAATCGGCCAAGGCATTCAACAGGGCCACGGCACCTACCGAACCCAAGGCCCGCAAATCGTCTAACGCCGCCGAACGGATCGCGATGTCGCGGTTCGCCACGGTCCGCGTCAACTGTTCCAATCGGGCCGGATCGTTCGCCACCCGCTGGCCAGCCTCGATAAAAAGCTCGGCGACCTGCCGACCTGTTGGCTGCAGTTGCGGATCGGTAGCGACACGAAATATGAAGTCCGAACCGGCCTCGCGCGCTAGCGCAAACCAGCCGGCATCGTCCAATGTCAGTCTGCCCAGTTTCTCCAGATACCCCAAGGCCACGTCCGGCCGGCGGATATCCAAAAGATTTCGGATCGCGACGACCAAATCCTCTCCGGATTGCGGACTGCGGGCCTGGATCGAGACCACCACCGGATCGGTTTCCGGTTCCTGTCGCGCGCAGGCGTTAACGGCGAGGTAGCCCAAGATGATCGACGTTACAATCGATATCCCGCGCGGCCTCGGAATGAGTCGCCAATGTAGTGATTGATCCGATGGCATCAGTTTGGGTATCGGTAGGAAGGTCGAAAACCTGTTCTTTCATTCCGATTTTGCGGGTTGCAACGATTCTGTCGACCGTAGCGATGAAAGCAGTTCTGAAAAACGGTGCCAACCTGTCGTCGGAGCGGCGCGGCCGGCCAACTGTTGTAATCGTTTATGGCCTGTGGACGTTGAACCGTCTGCCGAAGGCGTACGCGACTGTGTTCCAGAGAGTTGACTCCTTCCGCCGCACGCCTTCGGCAGCCGGTTCAACATCAAGAATCCGGGTTTTTGATACCTTCTGAGCTCGCCGCGTGAACGGTTTCCAACGGATACTTGCGGCGCGAACCCCGCGCGAGCCGCAAAAATGGGTTGAAATCTTCCAAAAACTCATACTAAACAGGGACCCTACGACTGTCAACGAAATCGTTCGGCTCAAGTTCGCAGGGCTTTGGACTCGAATTTTTCTGTCATGCGCATGAACCAACCAACTCCGCCGTTCCAAGTCGTATCGCCCGCCTACTTCAGGCTTCGCCCCGGTTGGAGGGCTGGCGCCAGCCCCGCCCTATTGGCCTGGCTGCTTTTCGGGCTTGTTGGCCCGGTCGGCTTGTCCCAAGAAACCTCGGACGACCGCTGGCATCCGATCAGCCCCGAAGCGAGTCGGATGCGGATCGCCATGCCGGGCGAGCCCAAATTCACGGCGCCGGTGATCAAGCCGCTTCCCGACAAAGAGGTGACCGTTCACCTGGCGATGGTCACGCAAAACGAAGGCAAGTCGTTGTTTCTGGTCGGCTACCACGATCTCGATTTTCTGCCGGAGGGCGAGCAGAAAAAAAACGATGTGTTGGAAGGGGGCGTGAAAGGGACGGTTTTGAACACGCTGGGAAAGCTGACGAAACACGAATCGATCAAGATCGGGGATCACCCTGGCCGCAACTTCGAGTATTCGGGCCACCGCTTTGGCCAAGATGTCAAGGGCGTTTCGCGAATCTATCTGGTGGGTTCGCGGGTCTACCAGCTGACCGTTTTGTTTACACCCGACTTGGATCTGACCGCCGACGCCGAGAAATTCTTCGGCTCGTTCGAGTTGCTGCCAGGGGATGAACCCACGCCGAAATGACGGTTGGAAGTCAGCGTGACGTATTTTTAACGGGCTGCCAGAATTTTCTTTCGCCGGCACGGGTTGCCGCGGGCGCGGCCTCGACTCGGAGAGTCGAGCGACTTTTCACCCGGAACCGTTCACGCGCCGGGGGTCTGCCGCGTTTTTCGGTTGCTGTGGCAAGCGCAAGGCGATAGCACACTCCGAAGAACGGGTCTGGCCCCCTAGAATGTGAGCCAAACGTCGTCCACCCCGGGAACACTCACACCGCCCGGACATTTCACCCGCTGGCACTGGTCACCGCGGGGGGCCCCGGGAATAATGACCCCAATTTGTCAGCGACGACAGTTTTTGGGGAGAGGTGACAGTGCCACGCCGGGACGACCTTCACAAGATCATGCTGATCGGATCAGGGCCGATCATCATTGGCCAAGCGTGCGAATTCGACTATTCGGGGACGCAGGCTTGCAAAGCCCTCCGGGAAGAGGGATACGAAGTGATCCTGGTCAACTCGAACCCGGCCACCATTATGACCGATCCGGCGACAGCCGATCGGACGTATATCGAACCGCTGACTTGGGAAACTCTGGAGAAGATTATTGAAGTGGAGCGCCCCGATGCGCTCCTGCCGACCGTAGGCGGTCAGACCGCACTCAATCTGGCGATGGAGCTGGAAAAGCAAGGCGTGCTGGCTCGGTATGGAATCGAGATGATCGGCGCCAAGGCGGATGTGATCGCCAAAGCGGAGGAGCGAAACCGGTTCCAGGCCGCGATGGCGAAGATCGGGTTGGAGACCTGCCGCGGTCGGACGGTGCGCGGCAGCGACGAGGCCCGCGAGGTTTTGGCCGAAATCGGACTCCCCTGCGTTGTCCGCCCCAGTTTTACGTTGGGGGGAAGCGGGAGCGCGATCGCCTACAACCGCGACGAGTTCGATTTGCTGATCCGCCGCGGGTTGGATCAATCGCCGGTCAGCGAGGTTCTGGTCGAGGAATCGATCATCGGCTGGAAAGAATACGAGATGGAGGTGATGCGGGACCTCGACGACAACGTCGTGATTATCTGCAGCATCGAAAACCTCGATCCGATGGGGGTCCACACGGGGGACTCGATCACCGTCGCCCCGGCGCAGACGTTGACCGACAAGGAGTACCAACGGCTGCGGGATGCCAGCATCGCGGTGATCCGCGAGATCGGCGTGGAGACCGGCGGTTCGAACATCCAGTTCGCGATCCACCCCGAGACCGGGCGGATGATCGTGATCGAGATGAATCCGCGCGTCAGCCGCTCCAGTGCACTCGCCTCCAAAGCGACTGGATTTCCGATCGCCAAGATCGCCGCCAAGCTGGCGGTCGGGTATCGGCTATGGGAACTGCCCAACGACATCACGCGCAAGACGATGGCTTGTTTCGAGCCGACGATCGACTACGTCGTGACCAAGGTTCCCCGTTTTGCGTTTGAGAAATTCCCAGACGCCGATGCGACTCTCACCACGCAGATGAAGAGCGTGGGGGAGACGATGGCGATCGGTCGGACCTTCAAGGAGTCGTTTCAGAAAGCACTCCGCGGATTGGAAGTCGGCGCGTTCGGCCTGGGGTGCGACCAGCGCGATCTGTGGGGAACCGACGCCCAGCCCGATCTCGATACGATCCGCGCCAAACTGGCGGCCCCCAACGACCAGCGGCCTTGGTTCATCCGCTATGCGATCAAGAGCGGGATGTCCCAAGAGGAAATCTTTGGGCTGACCCATATCGACCCCTGGTTCCTGGACCAGATCCTGGAGATCGTGCAGATGGAGGAGCACCTCCGGGCCGCGATGCAACTGGAGAGCGTCGACGCCGCCACGATGCGCCGCGCCAAACAGTTCGGCTTCTCGGATCGGCAACTCGCCACGATTTGGGGCTCGAACGAAATGCTGGTCCGCGCTCGGCGGAAAGAGTTGGGGGTCATCGCCACTTACAAATCGGTCGATACCTGCGCCGCCGAGTTCGTCGCGCAGACCCCTTATTTTTACTCGACCTACGAAGAAGAAGACGAAACGCCGCCACGGCCCGAAAATCAGCAGCGGATCATGATCTTGGGGGGAGGCCCCAACCGAATCGGGCAAGGGATCGAATTCGACTATTGCTGCTGCCACGCCAGCTACGCGCTCCGCGAGCTGGGGATCCAGTCGATCATGGTCAACTCCAACCCGGAAACCGTCAGCACCGACTACGACACCAGCGACTTACTGTTCTTCGAGCCGCTGACCGTCGAGGATGTGCTGAATATCTGCGATCGAGTTCAACCCGACGGGGTGATCGTTCAATTCGGCGGTCAGACCCCATTGAATCTGGCGCGGACGCTGTCGGTCGCCGGGGTCCCGATTATCGGGACCAGCGTGGAAACGATCGACGCGGCGGAAGACCGCGAGCAATTCCACGCGCTGCTGGACCGTCTCCGTTTGCGTCAGCCCCCCAGCGGGACGGCGCTGACGATCGACCAGGCCCGCCGCGTCGTGGCCGAGGTCGGTTTTCCAGCGCTGGTTCGCCCCAGTTTTGTGTTGGGGGGACGGGCGATGGAAATCTGCTACGACCTGGCCCAATTTGAAAAATTCGTGCAGGAGGCGTTCATCGCTGCGGGGGGAAAACCCGTGCTGATCGATCGCTTTTTGGAGGATGCCACCGAGGTCGACGTCGATTGCATCAGCGACGGCGAAGATGTGGTGATCGCCGGGGTGATGGAGCACATCGAGGAGGCGGGGGTGCACTCCGGGGACTCCGCCTGCGTGATCCCGCCGTACAGCCTCCCCGGCCCGGTGATCGACGAAATCCGCACCGCCACGATCGCCATGGCCCGCGAGCTGCAGGTCGTTGGGTTGATGAACGTCCAGTTCGCTGTGAAACGCGAGAACGGCAAGCCGGTCGTGTATGTCCTGGAGGTCAACCCGCGGGCCAGCCGCACGGTCCCGTTCGTCGCCAAAGCCACCGGCGTGCCGATCGCCAAAATCGCCGCCCAAGTCATGGCGGGACACAAGCTGGCGGACCTGGGGATCACCCACATTCCGCTCCCCACCCACTGCGCGATCAAAGAGAGCGTCTTTCCCTTCCGCAAGTTCGTGGGGGTCGATACCGCGCTGGGGCCGGAGATGCGGAGCACCGGCGAGGTGATGGGAGTCAGCCCCCGCTTCTCATTGGCCTTTGCCAAATGCCTGCTGTCGGTCGGAGTACGGCTCCCCGTCCGCGGGCGGATCTTCATCAGCGTCAGTCCCCGCCACAAGGACAAGATCGCCAGCCTGGCCCAACGGATCCATGCCTTGGGGCATCGAATCCTGGCGACCGAAGGAACCGCGCGGCGTTTGGAGGAAGCGGGTATTCCCGTCGAAACGGTCAAAAAATTAATCGAGGGGCACCCGAACTTGATCGACCACCTCAAGAACGACGGGGTCGACTTGATCTTCAACACCCCCAGCGGCAAAGGGGCGCGGACCGACGAAGGAAAAATCCGCGCCGCCGCGGTGCAGCATGGGGTTCCCGTGATCACCACCATCCAAGCCGCCGAAGCCGCGATCATGGCGATGGAATCGCTGCTGACCGAAGAACTGACGGTCCAAGCCCTCCAAGACCGCTTCGCCGAAGCGCAAGCCGAGCCAGTGAGCGGTTGATACGCGCCGGATGCGGCGCGTGTAAGGTTCGGAACAGATGGCAATTGGAGCCACTGCGCGGCGTCGCTCGTCAACGCAGCCTGGCGAACGCGGAGGGGGTATAAGTGTACAAGAATGCACTTAAACACGTTCACCTTCGCCGAAGATAACTTCACAAAGGGTATCGCCGCCTCGGTGGGACGTAATAGGTGGCAGGAACAGTCTTGGCTGAGTTTTCTTCGACGGTCCCTTCTTCTCTCCGCATCTTGTCCTTGCTCACCGTTGAACTCTGTGGCTTCTTTGGCTCTGTGTTTCCTCCTGTCATTCCTGCAACGAGGGCGGAAAAAGTGAAAGAGTCTGAAACACTGAGGCGCAGAATTCACAGAGGAAGTTGGGAGAGTAGAGACGGAGAGTAGTGACGGGGACACACCACAATTGGAGAATTATTCTGCGAAGTGACCCAACGAGTCCTTCGTACGGGTACGCTCTGGGCCGTTCCCTTCCCGGCCGCATCGTGCGTCCGACCCTCCCGCAGACATCCGGGCGAAGTCCACGATCTGCGGGAGGGTAAAGTTCAAGAGGGGGACGTGCTGTGGATGGCGGCACGGGGTTTAGCAGCAGGCGCAACGATCCGCTCGGCAAGCGAGCGGCATTTGCCCGGTCCGCCGCGGGTGCACCCGCGAACGCAGATGCCCGGGGGTTGATCCCCGAGGAGGGTTCACGCTCAACCTAACCCGGGCCCGTCGTACACCACTTCCTCTGATGCCTCGGGGTTGATCCCCGAGGAGGGTTCACGCTCAACCTAACCCGGGCCCGTCGTACACCACTTCCTCCGATGCCTCGGGGTTGATCCCCGAGGAGGGTTCACGCTCAACCTAACCCCAGCCCGTCGCACACCACTTCCTCCGATGCCTCGGGGTTGATCCCCGAGGAGGGTTCACGCTCAACCTACAGACGCGACCCACCCTTCGCTCTTCCTCGGCCGAGCCGCCGACATTCCACATCAGAGCGGCATCCCGAGGCCGAAACGAGAGGCGCGTCCGCGCAGCATCGCGCTCACTCGACCGGCAGCCAAACTGGACCAACCGCAGATCGTCGAGATTCGCGCAGATCTTGCAACACCCAGTTCAAGATGGGGACTTCGCCCCGCGAGCTCGCGAAATCGGGAGATTCCAAAAGCGATAACGATTTGAGTTTTCAACTACTCGGATGCGGATTCCAGAAAAGGTTCCCTTTCCAAACGCTCGACATCGCACGCCACCGATTCTAGAATACGATACCGGCATAGATTCAAAGGTCGGAATAGGCCCGCTGGCAGCGACGTCGCCGGAAGATGATCACCAAAATAATTACGGCTGAACAATTAGCTTGCATGCCGAGTGATGGATGTCGACATGAGCTGATCGCTGGAGTTTTGAAGATGATGTCGCCGGCGGGAGGCCGACACGGGAGAATCGCGGCCCGAATCGGCAAGTTGATGGCAATCCACGTCGACGAATATCAATTAGGGGAGTGTTTTGCGGCGGAGACTGGATTTGTGCTGTCGCGAAATCCCGATACGGTTCGCGCACCGGATGTCGCGTTCGTAAGCCAGGAAAAAATGGCGGCGCTCCAAGACGACTCAGGCTTTTTGCCATTTGCTCCGGACCTTGCGGTGGAGGTCGTCTCCCCGAATGATTCGTTCGCCGAGGTCGAAGGCAAGGCATGGATGTGGATAGCCTCCGGAACCCGTTTGGTCTTGATCGTAGAACCTGAATCGGAAACAGTCTACGTTTATCGCGCAGGCACGGACATCCAAGTGCTCGATCCGCAATCCGTACTTGATGCAACGGATGTCGTTCCTGGATGGCGCGTTCAAGTTGCCGATTTCTTCCCCTCCTAGACCAGGATTCCTGGTCCGGTCGAGTTGCGACCGTCTGAACGCACAACTTCGCCCGCGGCATCACCATGATCCACCCCCCTGCCTTTCCCCGCCGCGAGTACGCCGGGTTGATCTTCGATTGCGACGGGACGCTGGCCGATTCGATGCCGATCCACTATGTGGCCTGGCGCGAGACGATGGAACGGTACGGGATCGAGTTCAGCGAGGAGCGGTTCTACGCGCTGGGCGGGATGCCCTCCGACAAAATCGTGGCGACGCTGTCTGCCGAGCAACGCGTGGCGGTCGATTCGCTGCGGGCGGCGCACGAAAAGGAGGACGCGTTTGTCGCGCGGATGCATCAATTGCAGCCGATCGAGCCGGTGATCGCGGTGGCGCGGCATTTTCGAGGGTTGCGGCCGCTGGCCGTCGCCAGTGGCGGCTTTCGCGCGGTGATTCTCCAACAGCTGCACCAGATCGGTTGCGAGGGCTGGTTCGATGCGATCGTCACCGCCGAGGATACGCCGCGACATAAACCGGCGCCGGATGTCTTCCTGCTGGCCGCCGAGCGATTGGGTGTCCCCCCCTCGGCCTGCCTGGTCTATGAAGACAGCGATCTAGGATTGCGAGCCGCCGCGGCGGCGGGGATGGACGCCATCGACGTCCGCTCTTTCCACTCCCCCCACCGCTGGTCACCTTCCAGCTGACCATTCACCTTGTCCGCGCACTTCCTTGTCCTAACTCGTACTTGTACTCCTACTCGTTCTTACTCTCCCGTCTGAATGCCGTGGAGTATTCTATTCTGAGAATTCACGCGTTTATTTCACTCTCCCCCGTCTTCGGGGGAGAGTCGCACGCATGGAAGCGTGCGGAGAGGGGGCCGCGGCATGACTGCGGCATGGAGCGCAACCTGTGCCCTCCCCGGCCGCATCGTGCGTCCGACCCTCCCGCGGGCTCATGGAAATCTTTACTTTCCGCGAGAGGGTGAAGGAACCATTACCTTCACTCTCCCCCGTCTTCGGGGGAGAGTCGCACGCATGGAAGCGTGCGGAGAGGGGGCCTGGGTTTACAGTCGCCATGGAACGCAACATCGGCCCTCCCCGGCCGCATCGTGCGTCCGACCCTCCCACGGGCTTCAAGGAGATCTTCATTACCCGCGGGAGGGTGAAGTCGAAAACTGCAGACCTCTCTTCTATTAGGCCGGTCGCATCGTGCGTTCGGGGAGGGCAAGGCGCACCCGCCGACCACGTCGGGCGGCATTGCCTCCAAAGAAGAAGCGAATGTGCTCGGGATTATCGCGGGAAACGCCGGTTGCAATTGCGAGTACGAGTACGAGTACGAGTAGGAGTGGGAGTAGGAGTAGGCGTAGGAGTAGGCGTAGGAGTAGGAGGTGGGAGGTGGGAGGTAGGAGTGGAAGGAGAATCAGTGGTTTCGAAGCACAGGCCCAAATAAGTGTACACACGTACACTTGTTGGCTCGCGCGGATTTTGCGCTGACAAAAAAACTTGTGATTCCAATCGGCCAGCGGCAAAAAAAACTTCGCATGCGGTATCGCACGTCGAACGGCGTTCGGCGCGGATTGCTGTCACCAGAATCGGCTCGATTGGCATGCGAATTCAATGCGACGGAGCATGGGCAGCGGTGGTCCAACACGTTCGGATTTGATACGCTGACTCCGCAATTTTGACGCCGTAAATACTCGTCTGTTTGCAGGCATCACTTCTGTTTGCCGCATCGTTGGCGTTGGTCTGCGAGACGGTCTCGCATCTATTGCAATCCAAACAATCGTCGGGGCATTCGATGATTGATACTTGGCGTTGAACCGTCAGCCGCAGGGGTACGCGGGGTGGATGATCACTGCCGATCGCGAGCGCGCACGCCTGCGGCTGACGGTTCAACCTCCGCAGGCCGGGGCCTACCTCAGGCGGAGAAACGACCGACGAGAACAAGGGAGGAAAAAATGAGCACTCCACTGCCGCGGATCATGATGATTTCCACCCACGGTTACGTTGCGGCCGAACCGGAACTCGGCAAACCCGACACCGGGGGGCAGGTGGTGTATGTGTTGGAGTTGTCGAAGTGCCTGGCTCGACTCGGTTACCAGGTCGATATCCTCACGCGGCAGTTCGAAGGGCAGCCGGCGGAGGAATTTGTCGCGGAGCAAGTCCGGTTGCTCCGGTTTCCTTGCGGCGGGAACGACTTCATTCCCAAAGAGACTCTTTGCAATGCGATCCCCGAATGGGTCGACGCGGTCGACGCGTATGTCCGCGAAAATGAGCTCGAGTACCAGCTGATCAACAGCCACTACTGGGATGCGGGGCTGGCGGGGGTCGAGCTCGCGCAGCGCTGCGGAGTCGCGCATTTCCACACCCCGCATTCGATCGGCGCCTGGAAGCGGGACAATATGGACGGCGAACCGGAGGTACTGGAGCGGCGGTACAACTTTCGGCGGCGCGTGCACGACGAGCGCCAGATTTACCAGGCCTGCACGCGGTTGATCGCGACGACGCCGACCCAACGGGCGATCTTGCAGGGGCCCGACTACGAAATTCCCCCGGACAAGATCCAGGTGATTCCACCCGGTTACGACGATCGGCGGTTTTTTCAAGTTGGCGATGCCACGCGCCACGCGCTCAAGCAGGATCTGAAGCTCGATGGCCGAGTCGTCTTGGCGTTGGGACGGCTGGCCCGCAACAAGGGGTACGATTTGTTGATCGAGGCCATGGTTCCGGTGGTCGAACGGTTCCCCGACGCGCGGCTGGTGCTGGCGGTTGGCTCGACCGAGCCGAGCGAGGACGAGCGGCAGCAGCTGGCGCGGTTGCGCCAGCGAGCTGCGGAGCTGGGATTGGCCGACCAGGTGGACTTTCGGGATTACGTCCCGGACGAGCAGTTGGCGGACTACTACCGGGCGGCCGATGTGTTTGCATTGAGCAGCCGCTACGAGCCCTTCGGGATGACCGCGGTCGAGGCCATGGCGTGCGGCACGCCGACCGTGATCACGACCGAAGGAGGGCTGTGGCAGCAGGTGACTTGGGGTTGGGAGGCGTTGTATGCGAACCCATTCGATCCGCCGGCGTTCGGGCACATGATCGCCTCAGTCTTCCAGCATCCGGAGGTTGCCCAACAGCTCGCCAATGGAGGGGCGCACAAGGCGCGGGCTCGTTTCACTTGGACGGGAATCGCCCAACAGTTGGTGCGGGCCTTGGATCCACAGGTCGAGACGGCAACCGAAGCGGTCTGCGCGACCGTGCAGACCGCGGCCGGTTTGGCACTGGAGACTTCGTCCCGGCTGAGCGACCCGCACGAACAAGTTCCCCCGCTGGCGGCCTTGGCCTTCGGTCCGACGCCGGTGGCCGTGGACGAGGAGAGGCAATGGCAAGCCAAGGCTTGTTTGTAAGCGACGTCGACCACACATTGCTGGGGGACCCGGTGGCGACCGAGCAGTTCACCGTCGAATTCGCACGATATCGCCCGCAATTCCGCCTGGTCTACGCGTCGGGCCGCTGTTGCGAGTCGGTCCGGCGGTCGATCCGCGAGCATCGGTTGCCGGAGCCGGATGGCGTGATCGGCGGTGTGGGGACCGAGATCGAACTCGGGGGGCGCCGGCTCGCCGATTGGCCGCCGACGGATCCGAACTGGGACCCGGCTCGAGTTCTGCGGACGCTCGGCGCCCTCCCCTACATCGAACTTCAACCGGCCGAATTCCTTTCGCCGCACAAGATCAGCTACACGGGACGCGAATTGGGTCCAGAACATCTGGCGGAAATCGAGGTGCGGCTGCGGGAGGCCAGCCTCCTCTGCGACACGATCTATAGTTCGCAACGCGACCTGGATATTCTGCCGCGAGGAATCGACAAGGGGAGCGCCGCACTCCGCGTCGCCGGCGAATGGAACATCGTGCCGAGGCGACTTTTGGTCGCCGGCGATTCCGGCAACGACGTGGCGCTGTTTCGAGTCGCAGGTCGGGGGATCGTCGTCGCCAACGCCCGCCCGGAACTGCGCGACTGGGCGGAGCAGATCGCGGCGAGCGGATCAGAGCCGCGGGTCTATCTGGCGCAACAGTCGTTTGCCGCCGGAGTCGTCGCGGGACTGGAGTATTTCCGCACCGCTGCCGGAGCACGCGAAACAAACATCAGCCGTTAGGCGCTCGCCTCGGTTTCTTTATGCGGCTTGTCCCCGAGACCCGGCCGTTTGCCGTATTCACGCGCGAACGGCGAACGGCGGAAACTGCGGCTAGCGCCGATCGGCTGGTGAGCGCGAAGGGCAATGCGACATTTACTCCGAGTGTAACGACTCGGGGTCGACGTGCAGATCGTGGCATGCTTTGAGGAAACTCGCCGCGCTCCAGGCCTGGAACATCTTCCCCATCGGCCGGCCGGTCACCCCATGGTGCCACTCGTTGAATTCCCATTCGTGCACGATCCCGCGGCGGCAGAGGAGCGCCAGGTTGACCAACTCGCGGCGGGCGATTTCCCCCATCCCGAACTTGTGCAGAAAGCGAACCCACAACCCTCCGATGAACGGCCAGATCCCGCCGTTGTGGTAGTGGTTCGGCAAATTCAGCAGATTCACGGTGAAGTAATTCCGCCACTCGGGATCGCCGGCCTGGACCGCCGGATAAAGGTTTTTGACCGGTCCTGGATCGTTGACGCCAACCCCCCACAGGAACCGGAACATCATCAAGGCGCGCGGGCGGTCGATCAGATTCGTCATACCCGCCAGCAAGTTGCCGTAGACGTCGCACCGCCAGCTGTAGCCGAAGGGGGAGATCTGCGCCACCAGGTAGCGGGCGTCGCCCAGCGCGTATTGCACGTCGGCAAAGCTGTGCCCGGGGGACTCATCAGTGATTCCCGTGGTGGGCCAAAACTTTCCGAGGATCGTGCGGCCGACGTGGTGGGCCCACTTCAGGTAGTCGTCGGCCTGGGTTTCTTTCCCTTGCCGGCGCAAGATGTGTGCGTAGCAGATCAAAGCGCGATGCCAGAGAACTTCGTCGTACAACACGTGGTAACTGCGGGCGAACAAGTCGGTCCAGTCACCTGCCTCGGGAATCTCCAGCAGTCCGCAATTGTTCGAATCGTGGGCGCTCAGCCAGTCCATCGTCCGCTGTAAAATTTCGGACCATTCTTCCAGCAGTTCCCATTGCTGGTAGTGATGGCAGAATCGCCAGGCGGCGATGATCATCCACATGGCGCCGTCGATCGAGGCGATCCCGCCCACCCCGCTGTACTCGGGATGCCCCGTGTCGATCAGGACGTGGGCTGGCAACTGGCCGGCCGGCGCCTGATGCTCCAAAATGGTGCGCAACGTCTGCAGCTGGCATGTCCGAATTTCTTCGTCCGCCAGCTCGAGCGTCCAGATCACGGTCTTGGCCCCGTCCCGCGCCCACACCGAGCGGTAATTGGCGTCGGTTCCCGTGACATGGTTATCGTCCAGCGAACAGGCGCTAAACCCTTTGGGGGTCACATTGCGACGAATCGCCTGAACGGCGCCGTGATAGCCTTCCTCCAGCAACCCGACATCGTCCGGAGTCAGATCGCGAGCGTCGCCTGACGAGAAAAGCCGTGGTGAGTGCATGCCGCTGGAGTTCGCTGCCGTCGGGTCAAACCGAGCTCCATCTTACCAGAAAACGAGCCGGGGGGCGGACGCGGGGTTCCACGGGCCGCTCAAAAAAAGGCTCCAGCGACAAGTGTACATTTGTACAGTATCTGGGCAAGAAAAAAGCGCGGAACGCAAGGTTCCGCGCTCACTTCGCTCCATTCGACTGGCTGCGCGCTGGCACCACGGTTACGACTTGATGTTGATCCGTCGCGGTTTGGCGTTTTCCGATTTCGGGATGATGATTTTCAAGACGCCATCTTTGAACTCGGCGGCGGCTTCGTCCTCGTTGACCGCCAAGGGGAGAACGACCGAGCGGGCGAAACTGCCGGAAAAGCGTTCCACGCGATGGAACTGCTTCTTCTCGTCTTTCTCTTCTTTCTCTTCGGTCCGCTGTCCGCGCACCGTCAACGTGTTGTTGTCGACCTGGATATCGATGTCCTTGGCGGTGACCCCCGGCAGGTCCATCTTGATTTCGAACGCCTGCTCGGTTTCCGCCACGTCCATCGAGACATTCATCATCTCGGCAAGTTCACCGCGGTCGCCGGTGAAAAATTGGTCGAACAGTTCGTCGAACCAAGCCTTGGGAACAAGTCCCCGGAAGGGAGTCCGAGCGACCGGGCTAGGTTGGCGGGTGGTGAGAGTCTTACTCATGTTCACAGCTCCTGGTTATAGAGGGATTCAGTGAAAAAGGATTCGACACGACGATTCGGTTGACGATCCGCGTCACACCTGGAACTTCGCGAATCGCTTCCTGGGCCAGTTGTTTGAGGTAGTAGGACGGCAGACAGCCGTCGAGCAGGAGACAATCGCCTTGGCAACTGAACTGGACCCATTGGCTCCGCCCGCGAAAGGTAGGGGAACTTTCTAGACGAGCAGCTGCCTGGCGCACGATGCGTTCCGGCGGGCAGTCTGCCGTCTCACGATCCAAGTCTAAATCTACCGCTTTCGGCGCAGACGTGGCAAATGAAATAGGGGGGGCAGGCAGTAAATCTGCAGACATGTCAACTCCCCTGCACGGCAGGTTGAACCAATCCTTTGAATTTGTATTGCAAAATACGTGCCCAAGGCGGGAGTTGTTCAAGCGGAATGAAAACAAGCAAATTCACCGCAGTTTTCGCGGCTAGCACGGAAACGTGTGCGGCAGGCGATTGTGCCAACAGCGCGCCCAGCGCGCCGTTTGGCACTCGTCGTTTTCGCGCGGTAGAATCTGTTCGTGGCCTGTGATCGGTCGGACAGCAACGAGGGAGCCCGTCCCGCGGGTACCTGTTGAGCTGTGGGTGGTCTTGGCAGTTTGCGTAAGAAAAAAGGGGAAACGATGTTGCGATATCGTCGTTGGGTCTGGGGATTGGCGGCGGTGCTCTTGGGTTTTTTACCGGGTGTCGAGGCGTTGGGCGCCGTGCCTCAGTCGGTCGGTGCGATCCAGGAAGAGCGCGACGCGCGGATCGGGGAAATCGAAAAAAATCTGGAGCGGATCCGCGCGGCGCGGGCGGAGTTGGCGCGCCGGTTGGACGAGGCTCGCCGGGATGGGGCCGAGCGGCAGGCCGGAGTCCTGGAGCAGAAATCCGCACAGTTGCGGGATGCGCTCCACCGCGGAGAGCAAGAGTTGGTCGAAGCGCGCCGACATCGCCCAGCGGGACAAGAGGCGCGACCCGAGCCCAGGCGTCCCCAAGGAGACGACGAACAGCGCGCCTGGCAGGGGCGGATTGAACACGCCCAGCAGGCGGTGCGGCACCTTCGCGAAGCGCAGTTGCCCGATCTGGCGGAAATGGCCGCCCGGCGGACCGAGGAATTGGTTCAAGAGTGGCGACAACAGCAGGCGGCCCGCCAACAACGGGCGGAGGCGGAGCGGCAACGGGAACGCGCCGCCGCCGCGGAACTCGATGCAAGGCGCGATCCGTCTGGGGGTGACGGGACCGGCCGAGCTGATCGGGAGCGGCAATGGGAAATGCTCAACGAACTTCGCGAACAAGTCGAAGCGTTGCGGCGGGAGGTGCGAGAATTGCGCCGCCGCGAGCAATAGGCGACAAGCAACTTTGCTTGGCGTAACTACGCTGGCGCTAAGCGAGGCCCGACCGCGCTAGCCCCTACCGCTGGCTCCGCAGGCCGCAGCGCGAGCACAATCGCCGCCTGGTGTCGGTGGAAACGATCGCGACTCATGTGTCGCGCTCGATCTGAGTTTTCCACAAAAACGAAGTTGGTAGACCGCGGCTGCTCCGACAAGTTTTCCACAAAATCGCAGTTGGTGGGCGCGGGTAGAAAATCGGCTGAAGTTGGGATTTTTTGCGGAAACGCTGGCATTTTCTCGGCAAAATCTGTGCTGATTCGCGGCCGAACCCCTGGCGAGAGCGCGGTGTCATTTGGTATTGTGGGGGGGCCGCGGTTGGCTATACTTACCGGTTTTCGCTTCTCCGCCAGCGTAGCTCAGTTGGTAGAGCAGCGGTTTTGTAAACCGCTGGTCGTGGGTTCGAGTCCCTCCGCTGGCTCTCTGCGACCCACACTGTCGGAGAGAGGATTCTGGGGGGATACCGAAGCGGTCAAACGGGACAGACTGTAAATCTGTTGGATTATTCCTTCGCAGGTTCGAATCCTGCTCCCCCCATTGGAGGCCTGAATTAGCCGGTACGCACCCTTCCGGAGGCGCGACGTTTTGGCTCGTGCCGTTTCCGTTCGGGCGCGGCCGAAATTGTCGGCTATCGGCTAGGTAGGTAGGCGGCTAGGTAGGTAGGCGGCTAGGTCGTCAAGAGGTTCGGAGCAGCCAGGACCTCGGAGCGACGGATGGAACGTATAGCCGGGCTGATCGAGTGACTGGGTTATCGAGTGGCTGGGTTTGGAGCGCGGATCGATTGAGATGCGGGTGTAGCTCAATGGCAGAGCTCCAGCCTTCCAAGCTGGTGGTGAGGGTTCGATTCCCTTCACCCGCTTTGATCGACGACGGAACAACACAGCGATAGTTGCTCGGGTCTCGCGCGCGAGGTCGGGTGGTGATTGCTGTCGGGAATTGAACGTGCTGCTGTAGCTCAGTTGGTAGAGCGCGTCCTTGGTAAGGACGAGGTCACGAGTTCAAGTCTCGTCAGCAGCTTTGTGATTGGGTTGGCCGCGGTGGCCGGCAGGTTGTTTTTTGGCTTGGTCCATAAAGGTGCATTAGTCAATTTTTTAGGTGAAAGATTAGAGTATGGCCAAAGAAGAATTTAAGCGGACAAAACCGCACGTGAATGTAGGAACCATCGGTCACATCGACCACGGCAAGACCACGACGACCGGCGCGATTCTGGCGGTGCAGGCGGCCAAGGGGTTGGCTCAAAAGAAATCCTACGCGGATATTGCCAAGGGAGGGACGGTTCGGGACGCGACCAAGACGGTGACGATCGCTGTGGCCCACGTCGAATACGAAACGGCCAAGCGGCATTATGCGCACATCGATTGCCCTGGCCACGCGGACTTCATCAAGAACATGATCACCGGGGCGGCCCAGATGGACGGCGCGATCCTGGTCGTCTCTGCGGCCGACGGCCCGATGCCGCAAACGAAGGAACACGTGCTGTTGGCGCGCCAGGTCGATGTCCCCGCCTTGGTGGTGTTTCTGAACAAGTGCGACCTGGTCGACGACGTCGAGTTGCTGGACCTGGTGGAAATGGAAGTTCGCGACCTGTTGAACAAGTATGAGTTTGACGGGGACAATGTGCCGATCGTTCGTGGCAGTGCGTTGCCGGCGTATCAGAATCCGGCGGACCCGGAGGCCAGCAAGTGTATTTCCGAGTTGATGGACGCGATCGACGCGTATATCCCCGAACCGACGCGGGAAGAGGACAAGCCCTTCCTGATGGCGGTCGAAGACGTGTTCTCGATCGAAGGTCGGGGAACCGTGGCGACCGGCCGGATCGAGCGAGGCGTGATCAAGGTCGGCGAGGAAGTGGAAATTGTCGGACTGAAAGACACGCAAAAAACCACGTGCACGGGCGTTGAGATGTTCCGCAAGCTGCTCAACGAAGGAAAAGCAGGGGACAACGTCGGCTGCCTGCTGCGGTGGGTGAAACGCGAAGACATCGAGCGCGGCCAGGTGTTGGCCAAGCCCGGATCGATCACGCCGCACACCAAGTTCGAGGCGGAAATCTACTGTCTGTCGAAGGACGAAGGGGGGCGGCATACGCCGTTTTTCAGCGGCTACCGACCGCAGTTTTACTTCCGCACCACCGACGTCACCGGTACCGCCAACCTGGTCGGCGCCGAGATGTGCATGCCCGGCGACAACGTCCGGATTTCGGTCGAGCTGCACAAGCCGAGCGCGATGGACGACGGGGTGCGTTTCGCGATCCGCGAAGGGGGTCGCACCGTCGGCTCCGGTGTCGTGACGAAAATTCTGTCGTAGCCAACGCGGGTCGAGGGTCGCGATTCCCGCGCTCCCTCGATTCGAATTGGTGCGCAGCCCAGGGGTGTAGCTCAATTGGCAGAGCACTGGTTTCCAAAACCAGGGGTTGCGAGTTCGATTCCCGCCGCCCCTGCCATTTTTTTTGAAGGATCTGTGGTATGAGTTCGGTCGCGAAACCTGAGCCGGGATCAACCGAGGTTGGTTTTTGGCGCTCCTTGCGACAGGTGTCGATGTACAAGCCGTCCCAGGGGCGGCTGGTCCGGCAATTGACCGGGATTGCGGTCGGCATCCTGTTGCTGTTGATCGCCTACGAACTCGCCACGCTCAACTTCGTGGTCGATTGGCTGGGCAACGGGCATTACCTGCTGCTTTTGGCGTTGGGATGCCTGGCGGTGTGGGTCGCCTTCCGCCTGGTGAATTATCCTCGGTTCGCCGACTTTTTGATCGCGGTCGAAGCGGAAATGAACAAGGTCTCCTGGCCGGGTCGGCAAGAATTGATGCGGGCTTCGATCGTGGTGATGGCGGTGATTTTCCTGTTGGCGGTCGTGCTGTACGGGTTTGATTTGTTTTGGACGAAGTTTTTCGAGTTGATTCGGATTCGGATTTGACTTTGGTGGGATCGACGATTCGCTCATGACAAGCGTGAATGCTGGCAACGAACACGACGCGGCCGCTCCGGAACAACCGGAACGAAGTTCCGTGGAATCTGCTGCCGCTGCCGCTGCGGCGGCCGCGGCCGCGGGCGAGCGCTCGGGGCCTCCCGGGGACGCGTCGACAGGTC
>JBGSLW010000231.1:0-30977 GCA_041740495.1 Pirellulaceae bacterium | reverse complement strand
CCGCGTCGCGAGCCCCTGCTATTAGGCTTTTAGGTATCCACTTCGATGAGAGCCGCCGAATCCACGACGCGGAGCGTCGTGCCACTCGAGTTGCCCCTGCCGAGCCCGCTTACTTGGGGGAGTACCACACCGGGCTGGTGTAGGCTCGTTCCTGCGTCGTCAGCGGGACTTCGGGTGGGCAGTTGAAAACAAAAACGCTTGCGCTGTGTGCCGGTATCAATCGCACAACTCAAGACATGCACTGCGCGCTCGGCCGGAACGACCATGATTTTGAGCCTAGGCTAAAGGCTTAAAGCTTCATATTCAGCCGCAACCCGAAGACCAAGGCATCGTCGCCGTTGGACAAGCCCCCCAGCATCCCTTGGATCCATTGGATGTCCGGGGTGAGTTCAATGGCCGGCGTCAATGCGTATCGGTAATAGCTTTCGATAATCTGCGCATTCCGCGGGGCAAACAGAAATTGCGGGATCGCGCCGAATTCCGAGGAGGTCGCCGTGTAGGCATAGCCCACACCGAAACGATCTCCCTTCCCGCGGCGACACAACAGCGGACTGTCGCCGCCGATCCCGGTGCTGACATGCCAAGCCCCGAAGTTCGGGTTTCCGGTGCCGTCGTCCGCAATCCCGGCCCGGCCAAAGATCCCCCAGCCTTCGCTGACGCCCCGCGCGTTGGGGGGACCGTAGGTGGTCACATATTGATCGAAGCCATAGAAAAGAGCGTACGTTTCCGGCAAGGTTGCAAACGATGGCGTCCCATTGGGCGCTGGGGGATAGGGGTAGGTGGGCGGCAGCGGAGTGAACTGCAGATTCAGTTCGTCGACGTTTTTGTAAAACCCGCCAACGTGCTGCTCGCCCGGCAAGTTGAAGAAGTGCGTGTTGAATTTGACTTGCGAAAACACGATCGCCCCTTGGCTAAAAAGGCTGCCGAAGTCCATGAACTCGGTGCTGCGCTCCTGCGGATCCATTACCGAAACCGAAATGTTCCCCCACTCCTGCGGCATCACCGCGCCGACCACGAACGTGGATAGCGGAATCTGGGGAACCATCAACGGGTTGGCGACAAAGGACTGGTTGACGAACTGGTCGCTGCCATCGCCGCCGGCAAATACGTTGTTGTCGGCCACGCCGATCGTGCGGGTCTTGCCCGCGGTCAGAATGAGCCGCTCGGAGAGGGGCTGCACCAACATGAAATTCGTGACCCGCGGAACCCCTTGCGCGTCAAGGTCGACCGGCATCGTCGCATTGAACACCGCCGGGGACAGGGCGCCCGTTTCAAACGAGACGTTCCCCCAGCGCCCCCACAAGTTTTCGAGCGTCACAATGAACTTGCTGTGCGGAAGCCCGCCGAATTTATCCAAATCGATCAGGAAATCGTGGCGCGAGTTCCCGGTGTATTCGAACGTGTCACCACCGCCAATGCCCAACGCTGCGAATTGCGGTGGAACCGGCGGAACCACCCCTCCGTCGACACCGAAGAAATACTGAGTCACCCGTCCTCGGTACAGGATTCCGCTTTGCGCCAGACACAAACGGCGACCATTCCAGTCTCCCGTCAACTTGTCGCGGCAGAGCCAGCAGCTGGGTTGGCCGGCGAGCGCTGGACTTGCGGCTGCGGGACGGGCCGCTGCGGCTTGTCCTGGAGGCGCTCCCTCAGGCTGTTGCGACAAAACCTCGGAGCCCGTACCGTCGTCTCCGATCTCGTCGCTATAGCCAAACCCTTCGAGCCACTCCGGAACGTCCCCCTCCAGATAGTCATCCTGCTGCTCCATGGCCTGCTCAGCAGTTTGGTCGGCAGCTTGATCCGAGGGCTGGTCCGCCGATTGACCTTCCTGCGGCTCCTGCGGCATGTCCACTTCTTGGACGATCGGCGGAACGACAGCCGGTTCCTGCCCGGACGCTCCGCCCCAACTCGCCAACACCAGCAACAGACAGATTCGATGCGTCCTGCGAGCCATGGCCAATTCCTTGCTGCGTCGAAAGTCTGCCAATAGTGTACATGAGTACACTAGTCTTTGTGCCAAAACACAGTTTCGCGTCCTGTTGAGATCAGCCGCATGGCGCTAGCCTGCGGTTTCTTCGCGCATCCAACACCGGGAACCGCTAGCGCCAGGCGGCTGATGTTTTGGGACGAAGCCTAGTATTCAAGTCGAACTTCAACTCGACCGGTTTTTCGGTACGTTCTCTCCATCGGCCAGCGGGCTCCGGGCGCTACAGCCCACGCTTCCGAAACCCGCCGAATTACCCAGATCTCCCATACAACCGCCACACAAGATTGCTAGCAGTCAGCCAGAGTGGCGCGACGATCCGCGTCGCGAGCCCCGACGTCGCAACCTTCTCGGCTTACTTGCCATCCTGCGGAAAAACCGCACGTTGCTCGATCCAATACCCGATCGTCCAAATCGAAACCAAGGCATCGACACACAGCACCGGAAAGAAACCGTACGTGCTGGGATTGGAGAACCCGCCCGAGGCCGCAAACAGTACGACCATCCAGAACTTCTCGGCGAACGAGTAGAACACGATCGGAGCGCGCCAAGATTTCTTAAACGCGGCCGCTACCATCATGACGCCCATAAAGCCGACCATCACCCCCCAATGGTAGTAAAAGAAGTAGTGTCCCGGGTCGAAGTAGTTGGTTTTGAAATTCTCGTCGTACGGCAGGCGCACGACGTTGACGATCCCCCAGGTCGGGGCGATCGCGTACAAAAACATTCCGGCGGTTGCCAAGCCCATCACGAACAACATCTTGGCGAGGTGACGCGTAAAAAACACGATTGTAGCCCTCCTTTTATTGGGTGATGGTAACTAGGCTTTGTCCCAAAACATCAGCCGCCTGGCGCTAGCCTGCGGTTTCTTAGAACCCGGCGCCCGGAAACCGCAGGCTAGCGCCTGGCGGCTGAACTCGATGGGACGCGGAACTGCGCCCGGAAACCGCAGACTAGCGTCAGGCGGCTGAACTCAATGGGACGCGGAACTGTGTTTTGGGTCAATGCCTAGCATGGACCGCTTGGTACCGAAATCGTACAGCTCGGTCAAAAGTAACCGTTCACGCGGCGGGGGTCTGACGCATTTTTCGGCTTGGGAGGGCAATCTGCAATGTACGCCAACTCCGAAAAATGGGTCTGGCCCCCTCAAAAGTTCAATCGAGCAGTCCCGGAAACAGCCTCCCCATCAGTAATCCAATCGCGATCGCCGACGCCGTGCTCGTCAACCCTGGCAACATGAAGCTGTGATTCAGCAAGTACCTACCGAACTTGGTCGTCCCGGTTTGATCGAAGGAGACGGCCGCCAAGAGCGTTCCATAGGTCGGCAGAAAAAAGACGGCGTTGGCGGCCGGATAAAACGCAATGAGCTGCGCCGTGGACATGCCGAGCGCCACACCGATGGGCATGAGGATGACCACGGTGGCGGCGGCGCTAAACAACATGCTGGACAGAACGAACAAGCCGACTGCAAATGACCAAGGGTAGCTCTTGATCAGCCCGGCGATCCCCGCGATGGCGCCGAGCGCGGCCTTGTTCATGTTGCCGTTCCCAACGCCGGCGATCGACAAATTCGTACTGGCCTTTGGCGTGCCCCGAGAGTTCGAGCGCGATATTCGCCAACCCCTCATTGGCATTCATGTTGGTCGACGTTTCGGCGCCGCCTTGATACCAATCGACTACAAACTGATCGTGGTATTCTCCGTCGAGAACGGCTTGGCAGGCCTTTTCGATGGCGGCCAGCGTTTCGGGCTGCGTCGCCCCGACTTCGGTGTTGGCGCGGGCCGCTGCAAGTTTGACAATCGCCCAGGCCTCGACAAAACCCGGGTAGTGATTCACTTGAATGCCGGAGATGGGAAAGTTTTCCAAGGCCCGCGCCGTCTGCACGCCGCAGACCATGACCGGGGCGTTAACGATCAGTCACCCGCGCCCGGCCATCAAGTCCGGGTTACGAACCGGTTCGCGACCTCGGCTTCGACCCTCGTGGCGATATCAGAACTTGTACTGGAAGCTGGTTTGGATCCGGTTGGCCTCGCCGCTTTGGCCGTCCTTGTTCTCGCGCGTGCCGTAGAGGTATTCGATCCCGACCCCCATTCGCTCCCGCGGGATCCAGATCAAGTTGGCGCTCCCGTAGGTCGCTCGCTCGTAGGTGTTATCCGGCAGCGTATCGGTCAGATCGCTAGTCGTTTCACCGTAGCTGAACGTCGAGATCCAGTTTTTCGCCCACCAATGCTCGTAGGCGGCGAACCAACCGGTCGAGGGGATCAAACGAAATCCGTTGATCGGGTCAAACGAACCGTCCAAGCCCAGACCATTCACGTCCTGGATGTAACGATTGATTCCTTCACCGGCCGCGTACTGGTAGATAAACCGACTGCGTTCGAACGCCGATTTCTCTTCGCCCATCGGGCAACCATGCAAGTGCGACCACAAGTGCCAGGTCCCCGTGAAGTTGACACCGTAGCCGAATTCATCGAGATCTTCGCCGACCTCGGGCTGGAACGTGAGAACCCGAGCGATCCCCGCCAGCTGCGTATGCCCATACTTTCCGGTGCGGCGAATGTTGCCGGTCAGGTCGGGTACGTCTTCGACGTTGCGCGCTACGCCGGCGGTCGTATCGAATCCCGTTCCGGGATTGACGATCCAACCGGCGCCGTCATTCCATTGGATGTCGGAATAAGGTTGCTCGACGCCCAACGAAAGCTTGGTGCACTCGTTGAAGGGGATGCGCACCGCGGCGATCGGTTGTCGCACCAAAACCATCCCCGGCGGACCTTCATAGTCCAGCACGTTGGGAAAGACGTCGTAGTCCATGAAGAGTGAGGCCGCTTGGCCGATCAGGAACGGTCCGAAGTCGACCCAGGCAAACCGCAATCGCAAGGGGAACGAGCCAAACGCTCCGGACTTGTTGCCGTTGAAGAAGTCGAGTTCGATTCGGGTCTTGATCGTCCAATCCATCTCTTCCCAGGGCGTTTCGGTGTCAAAGCCGATCCGGGTGTATCGCGGGGTGAGCACCGCGTTCTGCCCGCGCCCTTGGGGCACCGGGATCGTCGACGTGACAAAGTCGTCCGTACTGCCGATCGGATTGAAATCGAAAATCGAGTCCAATCGCACGAAGCCATACCACTTGTATTTCGTGTTCTCAAATCTCCCAGGCAAGATCGCCGCCAGGTCTTGGACCGGGGTGTTCCCGCCGTAAAAATTCTGTACGTTGCCGGCTGGGGGCGTCTCTGGCGTAATTTGTGCCGGCGTCGGGCCCGACATCGGAATCTGTTGGCTGGCCGCCGGAGCCTGCGGCGCGGCGCCGGAGGGATCTTGCATGAATTGCCCAGTCGATGGAAACAGGGCTCTTCCTGGGTCGGCGTAGTACGAACTATTCCGAGTCGCTGCGCCGTCGGAGAATTCAACCACCGTCGGCGAGCTCGAGTATTGGGGCAATCCATTCTGGACCATTGGCGTGGAGCTTCCGCTCTGGACCGTTGAATCCTGGGCTTGCAAGACAAGTCCGCCGGTCCACCAGAGACCGAGCGTTGCCAACCAACGAACAAAAGGAAACTTGACTCGCATTCCTGCTCCCCCCCGGGATTTCATTTCGGCGCTATTACAATCGTTGCACTCGTAACTATCGGCACGGGCCTTCGTTCGGATTGGTAGGGTGACCAAAGATTTTCTAGGTTTAACGAAAATGCTGGTGCGGCGACAGCAACGCAACCGCAAGCAAATTGGCGAAGGACGCGGCGAATTGCCGGAGAACTTGAGGCCAAAACAAGCGGTCGACGTGTTTTGGTCATGGCGCGATGTTACTCAGTCCGATAAACCGGAATAATCCGCAAAACCCTCCCTGTTTGCCGAAACGATAAATCCGGTCCGGCTTCCCGAGGTGAACGCGAGTCGCTTGTGTGCGCAGCGCCGCATCGAATTCGCATACAGTGCATATGGTCCGCCGGGCGCACCGCGGATGGCCTACAGCGACCTCGAATACCACGAGTGCCCGGCGATCCGCATGGGAACCTCTTTCAATTTGGCGCGTGAAGACCGATTTTCTTCCAATCCGGCGGCCAATCCCGAAAACGTCGCGCTCTACAACTCGGACGGAACTCTATTTTTCGCAACAGGGAGTTTAGCTCCAGGCGTCACGGTCCAATACTCCGACGTCTATGTCAGCTCGTGGGATTTCGGTTACAAGCACCGGGGTTTCGCATTCCACTCGCAATACTACTTGCGTTGGCTGAACGATTTTGTGGCAGACGGACCGCTGCCGCTCAGCGGCACGTTGACAACGGATTCGAAGCGAGTGCGGGCTACTTCGTCGTTCCGCAGACGCTCGAGATCTACGGGCGGACCTCCGCGGTCTTCGGTGAATTTCGCGAAAGCAGCGAGTACGCCCTCGGGACGAATTGGCACTCCTGGTCGAATCGCGGGTTTCGCCTCATCACCGAGTTGAACAAAATGGAAGCGTCTCCGACGTCGTCGATCCAAACGATCTACAACGCTGGGATGACCGGCTGGAATTTTGCGCTGCAGACGCAACTGTATTTCTAAGCCACCTGGCGCCGTATTTGGCTTCGTCCACGCCATGAATCGAGATTAGCCGCTAGGCGCTAGCCTGCGGTTTCTTCGAAACAAGCATCGAAATGAAACCGCACGCTAGCGCGAGGCGGCTGATTCTGTGCGGCGCTGAATACTGTGTGGCGGCTGATTCTGTGCGGCGCTGAATACTGCGAGGCGGCTGATTCTGTGCGGCGCCGTATACTGCGTGGCGGCTGATGTTGCCAGCGGGTTGACCTGTTACTTCCGCCGGTATTTGTTCTCATCGAGCCCCGTCAGTTTTACCGGATCGAGCAGCTCTCTGATTTGCGACTCGGTCAGGATCTTCTTCTCGCGAATCACCTCGAGAATTCCTTTCCCGGATTTGTACGCTTCATCGGCGAGCTCGGTCGCCTGCTCGTAACCGACGATCGGATTGAGCGCTGTGACGATTCCAACGGTGGTTTCCATGTAGTGGGCAAGTACTTTCTCGTTGATGGTGATTCCGTCAACGCACTTCGCTCGCAGCAGCTGGGAAACGTTGTAGAGCAGGTGCTGCGACTCGATCGACGCCAGACCGGCGATCGGCTCGTACGCGTTGAGCTGCAGCTGGCCGCTGTGCGCCGCCAGCGTGACGCTGTAATCGTTTCCCATCACTCGAAACGCGACGAGATTCACGACTTCGGGAACCACGGGGTTGACCTTGCCCGGCATAATCGAGGAACCCGGTTGCAGCGGCGGCAGGTTGATCTCGGCAAGCCCCGCCCTCGGGCCCGAAGTCAGCAAGATCAGATCGCTCGCGATTTTTGACAATTTGATGGCGACGCTCTTCAGCGCTGAGGAATAGACCACGAAGCCTTGCTGATCCCAAGTGGCCGCGAGCAAGTCGTCCGCCAAAACGATGGGCTTCCCAGTGATCTTCGCCAGATGCTCTGCGCATTTTTCGGGATAACCCTTGGGGACGTTGATGCCGGTCCCGATGGCGGTCGCGCCCATGTTCACCGGGTAGAGGTACTTTTCGGCGTCCTTGAGTAGCTGAATTTCCCCTTCGAGCGCCGCGGCGAAAGCGTGGAACTCCTGCCCCACCGTCATCGGCACTGCGTCCTGCATTTCGGTCCGCCCCATTTTTACGATTTTGAGAAACGCATCTCCCTTGGCGCGGAAGGACGCGGCAAGGCTTTCGAGTTCGTCGATCAGTTTTGCGTTGCGGAGGAGCAGTGCGACTTTAATCGCGGTGGGGTAGGCGTCGTTGGTTGACTGCGACTGGTTCAAGTCGTCGTGGGGCTCGATGAATTGGTACTCCCCCTTTTGGTGTCCGCTCAACTCGAGCGCGACGTTCGCCAGGACTTCGTTGGCGTTCATGTTGGTCGACGTACCTGCGCCTCCCTGGAACCAGTCGACCTGGAACTGTTCGTGGTACTTGCCGTCGCGGACCGCCTGGCAGGCCTTTTCAATCGCCGCAAGTTTTTCAGGCTTCATGGCACCGACATCGGTGTTGGCCCGTGCGGCGGCGAGTTTGACGATGGCCCACGCCTCGACGAAGCCCGGGTATTGGCTGATGGGCACACCCGAAAGCTGGAAATTCTCGAGGGCCCGCATCGTTTGCACGCCGTAGTACGCCTCGGCGGGAACCTGTTTCTCGCCCAACAGGTCTCGTTCCGTCCGAAATTTCTCCTGTGCCCAGCCGAGGGAAATCGGAAGTGCCAGTAACAGGATCGATAGCAATCTCTTCATCATGGGGTATCCCTTTCGTTCATCGAGTCTACAGGAAGATGCGGCCAAAAAGCATCGCGAATATCGTTGATGCCGCCACGGTCACCAAACCGGGGAGCATAAAGCTGTGGTTCAGCAAGTATTTCCCGACCCGTGTGCTGCCAGTCTTGTCAAACGAAACCGCCGCGAGGAGCGTTCCATAGGTTGGGAGGAAGAACGAGCCATTGACTGCGGGGTAGGCGCCGAGGAACGCCGCCGGCGGAAGGCCGAGCGCGACCGCCACCGGCATCAGCGTCACGATGGTGGCCGCCTGGCTGATCAACAGTATCGAGAGCACAAACAGCCCCAGCGCAAACATCCAGGGTGCCTGCCCAATGATTCCCGAGATGCCTTCGACAATCGCCGGCCGGTTCCCTTCGAAAAACGAGGCCCCCATCCAGGAGACGCCCATGATCGAGATCACCGCGACCACGCCCCCTCGCATGATGCTGTTCTTGACCGTCTCGTCGGGCGATGCCTTGAAGAAGAGCATGATCGCCCCGGCCGCCGCGAGCATCACGATCATGATCGCCTGACCGGTTTCGACCTGGCCGAACTCCGTCATTCCGTCGGAGAAGACCTGGTAGCGGGGCCGTAGATTGGGAAATATTCCAAGCACCACCACGAAGACCAAAGCCAGCAGGAAGACCACGAGCGAACCACGGGCGTTCCGCAGCTCGACGCCGGAAACGTCGACCCGAGCAGTTGACGTCTCGAGCTTGCCGGACTTCAGTTTTTCTTGGAATACCGGATCGGCACTCAGACTCTTTCCGCGCCAGGCGACGGACAGCGTCCCGACGACAACGCCCAGTAGTGTCGAGGGGACGATCACTAAGAGGATGGTCACCAGGTCGACCTTCAGCGGCGTCAGGGCGGCAACCATCGCCACCGTCGCTGCGCTGATCGGCGAGGCCACGAGTCCCGATTGCGCGGCGATCACACTGATCGAGAGCGGTCGTTCCGGGCGAATTCCCGCCTTGATGGATACCTCCACGATCACCGGCATGAGCGCGTAAATGACGTGCTGGGTGCCGCTCGCAAACACGAGCAGGTAGGTGACGAATGGGGCGATGAACGTAATGTACTGCGGCTTTTTTCGCATGACCTTCCCCGCGATCGAGACGAGGTAGTCAAGTCCTCCAGCGGCCTGCATTGCCGCAAGTGCTGTGATTACGGCGATGATCATGCCGAGTACGATCGTCGGCGGCGATCCGGGAGGCAGGCTGAACCCAAACACCAGAATCGCCAGGCCGATTCCGCCCGTCGCGCCCAAGCCAATGCCGCCTAGCCGAGCCCCGAGCAGCAGGCACGCCAAGAGGACTGCAAGTTCAATCCACATCATGGTTTACAATCTGATTGTTCCAAGATAATCGAAGCCAAGAGTATGAGCCGCTTGGCGCTAGCCTGCGGTTTCTTCTGCGCAGATCGCGGGCAAGCGCCCGATGCAAAGTGTGGAAGAAACCGCAGGCTAGCGCCATGCGGCTAATGCACTGGGACAGTGTTTAGTATTCCGTGAACAACGCTTGGATTTCGCCCACGTCGGTCGTCTTCAACAATGCGAGCTTCAGCAGGACGCGGGCTTTTGCGGGATTGAGTTCGCCCGAAGCGACGAAGCCCAGTTTGTCGTCGTTCACCTCCGAGTTACGCCACGTACTGCCGGTGGCCACGCGGCTGGACCGGACGCAGACCACGCCAGCCTTGGTGGCACGCACGAGCGCATCGAGCGCGGCCGACGTCATATTCCCGTCGCCCACACCGGCGACCACGATCCCTTTCGCGCCGAGTTTCACTGCCGCGTCGATCAGGTCCGCCGACATCCCGGCGTGCGCATAAATGACATCAACGCGCGGCAGCGACGTCACATCCTTCACAAAAAACTCCGAGTCTTCGGTGTGCTTGCGGTAAGGCATTCGGAAATACGTCTGTTTGCCGTACAGCGTGGTCCCGATCAAACCGTAGCCGGGCGAGAGAAACGTCTGCACGTCGGTCGTGTTGGTCTTAGTAATGTCTCGCGCGGCGTGGATGTCATCGTTGGCCGCGACGAGAACGCCTCGTCCGGCCGACACAGGATCACCGGCAATGGCGACCGCGTTGTAGATATTCAATGGCCCGTCGGCGCTCAACGCGGTCGAAGGTCGCATCGAGCCGGTCATCACCACCGGTTTCTTGCCGTGCACCACCAAGTTCAGGAAGTAAGCGGTCTCTTCCATGGTGTCGGTGCCGTGGGTGATGACGATTCCGTTCACGTCGTCCTGGGCCTGCAATTCATTGACGCGCTGGGCGAGTTTCAGCCAGACCTCGTCGGACATGTCTTGGCTGCCAATGCTCGAGATCTGTTCGCCCGTGATGCGCGCAATGTCCTTCAGCGTGGGGACCGCACCGACCAGTGCGTCGACGGTGACCGCACCCGACTGATAGCCGACCGACGTCTGGCTTTCGGCCGAACCGGCGATCGTTCCACCGGTGGCGAGGATCACGATGTGGGGCAACTTCTTATCCTGCGCTACCGACCATGGCGGGACAAGCAAAAGCCCAAGCGTCATGAGGCAAGTAGATACCAAGATCTGTTTCATAAGGTCGATTCTCCGATGAATGCTGTTGGACTGCGATCAATAAAACTCCGTCACGCCCGGCAAGGATAACTCATCCAACTGGCTGCTTGGCGCTAGCCTGCAGTTTCCTCGTTCCCAACCAATTAGCCGCATGGCGCTAGCCTGCGGTTTCTGGATGCGCCGGACTCAAGAAACCGCAGGCTAGCGCCATGCGGCTAATCGTTCGATTCGGTTGCTTGCCCCAAGCTGCCGTCATAGTTTTCAAAAATCATCCGCGCGCTAATACGCCGTGAGCCCTTCCGTCTCGAACACAGCGCAAGTCCGACGAATCAGCTCCTCCGACGGAGGCTCCGCGTTGGACAACGTATAGTTTAGCCCCAGTTCTTTCCATTTGAATCGTCCCAACTGATGGAACGGGAGCACGTCGACGCGCTCGACGATTCCCAAGTCGGCTGTGAACTTGGCGATTTGTCGAATGTCGTTTTCGTCGTCGGTCAGGCCAGGCACGAGTACGTATCGCAGCCAAACCGATCGCCGACGTTCCGCGAGTCGCCGGGCAAACGCCAACGTGGGGGCAACGTCGTGCCCCGTGAGCTCGCGATGCCGCTCCGGATTCCACGTCTTGATGTCTAGCAATACCAGGTCAATCAACTCCAGCTCTGCATCGCTCAAGCGTTCTCCGAGTGAGCCGTTGGTGTCCAGTGCGGTGTGGATTCCCATTTCCTTCGCCGCGGCAAACAGGCGGACCGCAAAACGGTGCTGCACCAGTGGCTCGCCGCCGCTAAGCGTAAATCCGCCGGACATAATCTTCAGTCCATGCCGGTACTTTCCCAGCTCTTCGGCGGCACGAGCCACCGTCACGGGCGTTCCGTTGGTCATGTTCCAGGTGTCGGGATTGTGGCAATACTTGCACCGCCAATGGCAGCCGGCGGTCCAAGCCACGACGCGCACTCCGGGTCCATCCACCGTCGAACCGGTGGTGAAGGAATGAAGGAATCCAAGGTCGCCGGTGGCGACTGCAGATTTTCGGGTCGACTCGGTTACGTCGACCCCTTGGTTGACCCGCAACTCGAACGGGCTTTTTGCATCCAACGGATACGATTGAACTTTTTGGTCGGTACTCATCTGCTCTCAGCTCTTCCGGTCATCAAGCGCCGTGGAAGGTACGGTTAATAACGTCCATCTGCTGCTCGCGCGTCAGTCGCACAAAGTTGACGGCGTATCCGGAGACGCGGATTGTCAGGTGGGGATACTTTTCGGGATGGTCCATCGCGTCCACCAGCATCTCGCGATTGAGGACGTTGACGTTCATGTGGTAGCCGGTCGCCCCGAAAAAAGCGTCCAGCATGCCGCGCAAGTTGGCAACGCGATCCCCCTCGCTCCGGCCCAAGCCGCCCGGAACGAGCGATGCGGTCAGTGAGATTCCGTCGGCCGCGTCGCGGAAGGGGATTTTGGCGACCGAGGATGCCGAAGCGAGAATTCCGTGGCTGTCCCGCCCGTGCATCGGGTTGGCGCCCGGGGCAAACGGTTCCCCCTGACGCCGTCCATCGGGAGTGTTTCCCGTGCTCTTTCCATACACGACGTTGGATGTGATCGTCAGGATCGATTGCGTGTGCGTGGCGTTACGATAGGTCGGGTACTTTCGCAGTTTGCTCATGAACGTACTGACGAGCCACGTGGCAAGCTGATCGACCCGGTTGTCGTTGTTGCCGAACTTTGGAAAGTCCCCTTCGGTTTGATAGTCCGTGATGAGTCCCGTTTCGTCGCGAACGACTCGGACTTTCGCGTAGCGAATCGCGGACAGGCTGTCCGCAACGACCGACATGCCGGCCATGCCAAACGCCATTGTGCGGAGCGGCGCGTAGTCGTGCAGCGCCATTTCCAGCCGCTCGTAGGCATATTTGTCGTGCATGTAGTGGATGACGTTCATCGCATTCACATAGACGCCGGCGAGCCAATCCATCAGCCGGTCGAGTTTTTGCATGACGTCGTCGAAGTCGAGGTAGTCTCCCTGGACGGCGGGCGAGGCGGGGGCCACTTGCACGCCGGTCAACTCGTCGCGCCCTCCGTTGATCGCGTACAGCAGGCACTTGGCCAGGTTCGCCCGCGCTCCGAAGAACTGCATTTGTTTTCCGACCAGCATCGGCGAGACGCAGCAGGCGATCGCGCCGTCGTCCCCCAGAGAGCGGCGCATGATCTCGTCGCTCTCGAACTGAATCGAGCTGGTGTCGATCGCCACCTTGGTCGCGAAACTTCGAAATCCATCGGGGAGCCGGGGAGAATACCAGATGGTCAGGTTCGGTTCCGGTGCCGGGCCGAGATTGTAGAGAGTTTGCAAAAAGCGGAAGCTGGTTTTGGTCACCAGCGTTCGGCCGTCGTCCCCCATGCCCCCGATCGACTCGGTCACCCAAGTCGGGTCGCCGGCAAAGAGTTCGTCGTATTCGGGAGTCCGCAAGAATCGTACGATCCGCAGCTTGATCACAAAATCGTCGATGATCTCCTGAGCCTGTGATTCCGTAATCGCGCCCGATTTGAGATCTCGATCCAAGTAAACGTCGAGAAACGTCGATGTCCGGCCGAGGGACATCGCCGCACCGTTTTGTTCCTTGACCGCAGCCAAGTAACCGAAGTACAGCCATTGGACCGCCTCCCGAGCGGTGCGTGCCGGAACCGAAATGTCAAACCCGTAGCCCGCAGCCATCTGCTGCAGCTCTTTGAGCGCGCGGATCTGCTCGCTCAGTTCCTCGCGGTCGCGGATGATGGCATCGGTCGACATCGCCGCATCGAGCGACTGCTTCTCGGCCTGCTTGTGCTCGATCAGCTTCGCCACTCCGTACAGCGCCACGCGCCGATAGTCTCCGATGATGCGACCGCGACCATACGCATCCGGCAGACCGGTGAGGATGTGCGAGCTGCGGCAGCGTCGGATGTCGGCGGTGTACGCATCAAATACCGCGTCGTTATGGGTCTTGCGATACTTGGTGAAGGCCTCGACGACCTGGGGATCGGGCTCGTAGCCGTACGTCTTGAGCGCACTGAATACCATCCGAAACCCCCCATTGGGCATGATCGCTCGTTTGAGAGGCGCTTCGGTCTGCAGGCCGACAATCACCTCGTTCGCCCGATCGATATACCCGGGTGCGTGGGCGGTGATCGACGTCGGTATCTGGGAGATATCAAGTACTCCTTTCTTGCGTTCCTCCAGAAAGAGCTCGTTGAGGCGCGCCCAGAGTTTTTTCGTCCGCTCCGTTGCCGAAGCAAGAAACGAACCATCGCCTTCATAGGGCGTGTAGTTCTGTTGGATAAAGTCGCGGACGTTGATCTCATTCTGCCAAAGGCCAGGGTTGAACCCCGTTGCGTCCGCGGCCAACTTTTCGTCCGAAGTCGACTGGCTTGTAATCGTGGTCATCTACTTGCTCCCTCCCGATCTCCAGGTCGATCCAACAAAAATCAACTTAAACGTCGCCGCAAAACTCGCGCCAATTCTGGGGGAACACACCATCTCCGATGCCGATTCGTGGTGGCGGCACGTCTCCCGGTATGGACTTCAAGTCACTCGACCCTACCGAGCACACTACTGGGTCATTTGGGCACAGGTGCGCGTTGTAAGCCGGCTTGCAAATCGGCTGCTGCAACGTGGAGTCGCTTGCCGTCGTTCCGGCCAAGAATTTCAGGCGTTTTGCGATGTCTACGATGGCTGAGGATTGGTAGCCCTTCGAACGGCGGATCCCGTTTCCTTCAGGAGAAACGTCAGCAGGATCGCGATGCCGACACCGATCAACATCGGGAAAAATGCAGATTGAAAGTGCTTCGACTCGATGCGATCGGCTCCTCCGGATGCGCTTTGCAAGAGCCAACCGAATACCGGACCCAACAGTGCACTAAACGTGAAATTCAAAAAATTGACAACGCCCGTCGCCGTACCAGCGTATTGGGGTGGATTGGCTTCCTTGATGATCGTGTATGTCAGCATGGCTGCGCCCGAGGCGATTCCGGTCACCAGACCCACCGAGTACGGCGGGAAGATCCCGGGTTTTCCGAACAAGATCCAAACGAGACAAGCGAACAACACCAGCCCCGCTCCAATAATCACCGGCTTGCGGCGACCGATCCGGTCCGAAACAAACCCCAGCAGCGGGCAGCCGATGATCCAACCAAAGGGGACGGCAGCCGACCGCATCACCGCCATGCCATAGTCCATGCTGTGTGCCTCTTGCAGGAAGCGCACTCCCCAGATCATGTCGAAAATCGTCGTCGGGATGAACAACAATCCGGCGATCAGCCCGCACAGAATCGACTGAGGATTGCCGAACACGGTCTTGAACGCGCCGATAGTGTTCGCCAACCAGGGGCCGGATGCCTTGGCCTGTGTGTCTTTGGGGAGCAGTACAAACAGCAGGGCGGCGATCGCCAGCCCGGCAATACCCATGCCGGCCCAAAACACATTCCAGGAAACGCCGCTGGCGATCAGCGGGCCGACAACAAATTGTCCGGCGGATCCGCCGGCCATCCCGAACATCTGCGTCGCGCCGATCAGGGTGGCTGCCTTGGACGGCGAAAAATGCTGGGTCGCGATATAGATCGCGCCGACCAAGCCGAACACGCCCCCGGCACCCTGGAGGAACCTGCCAATGCTAGCCAGTTCCGTTTGTCCCGTGGAAAAAAGCAGCGCTCCGATTCCCACGACAACGGCCGAACCGGGCAGCAAGCGACGCGGACCGACGCGGTCCATCGCCACACCGGCAACCAGACTAAATGGCGAATAGCCGTAATAGAACAGTCCGACGATCGCCGCGACGGCGGCCGGGCTGATGCCGAACGCATCGCTAAGCTCGGGCATCATGACCGATGGGGCCGAGCGCTGGGTGTACTGATAAAAGTAAAAGATGGACGTCAGCACCCAGGCCACCGCGGCCATGCGAAGGCTGTTGGCAGAATTGAGAGCGGCCGCGGAAATCTTTTCTGAATTGGCCATTAGTCACCAACCCGAACCGTGTTCAAAAACTCTGCGACGGAAGCAACAAATAGGCCTTCGGAGTAAGAGCGTGCAAGCAGTGCTGGCATTGACTATAGCCGTTGTAAAACGCGGCAACAACTAACGCTGTCGCCCAAATAATTTGCGCAGACACTGATTTCGGCAAACTCGTTAAAGATTGCCTAATCGTTAAACCGAAACTTCCAACTAGATTCTACCTTGCGCGCAGATGAGAACGCCACGCAATGAAATATCCATTCTTGGCGCTGGCTTGCACCCTAATTCTTGCAACGCAACAGGCGATTGCGCAAGACGTTCGCACGGCCGGACATCCGCAGGGCTTGACCGTTGGGATGAGTGACTCTGCATTCTCCAACCAGCCCCGTGATTCCGTTTACCGGGACGATACCGCGGCACTTCGCGCGCAGTTAGAACAGCTGGAAGCCCAACAGCTGGCGACTCGGCGGTCGCTGAATCAGATCCGGGAGCAACTCGGATATGCGCCTGCGGCCCAGGATGTCCAAGGCGAACAAGGCGCTGTGGTGACGCCGGTGCCAGACGAACTGAGTCCGCAACGGATGTCGCCAGAGGGCGTCGAGTGTCCGCCAGCCCAATCGTACTTCCAAGGACTTGGCACGCGCTGCGAAAATATCGTCGAGCACTACCAGGATGGGATCGTCATCTGGCAGACGCCCAAAGACGCCAAGGTGCCTCTACTGTTGAGGTTCAACGTCAACACCCAAGTCCGATATCTCAATACGACAGATTCCCTCGACACTTTCACCGACCATCTGGGCGTTGTCCGCGAGGTCAATACGCGAAATGACATCACGGTGAATCGCACGATGTTCATCTTGGGCGGCTATATCTTCGACGAGAGGCTGCGTTACAGCAGCACCGTTTGGACTTCCGCCGGTGCCGCATCAATTGTCGTAGCGGGGAACATTGGCTGGCAATTCAATCAGTGCCTCACGCTCACTGGAGGTTACACGGGTGTTCCAGGCAGCCGATCCATGGTCAATACGTTTCCGTTTTGGACGGCGAACGATAGGACCATGGCGGATAACTTCTTCCGGCCGGGCTTCACGCAGGGAATCTGGGCGAATGGGGAGCCAGTCAAGGGGCTGAACTACTTGGCGTTCGTTGGCAACGGTCTCAATACTCTGAATATCTCGGCAAACAAGATCGATACGAACCTGATGTTTTCCGGGAGTGTTTGGTGGGAACCGCTGGGCGACTATTCGGGACCCGGCAAATCACGCAACATGTACGACGACTATTTCGCTTCGGAAAAGACTCGCATTCGGCTTGGAACTGGGTATACCAGATCCCGGGAGGACCGTTTTTCAAATCTCGATCAATTGACTCCCGACAACACTTCGCTGTACAACTCCGACGGCGTGCTCACCTTCTCGACCGGAGCCTTTGCTCCGGGCGTGACCGTCGAGCTGGCCACCTACGAAATGTGGGCGATCGATGGCGGCATAAAGCGAAATGGGCTTGCGATCAACGGGCAGTACTTTTTCCGCCGGGTCGATGAGTTCGTTGCTGATGGCCCGCTTCCCCTCGACTTCACATACGACCACGGCTTTGAATTGTCGGTGAGCTATTTCGTCACTCCCCAGAAGCTCGCTATATATGGCCGTGGCTCCAGGGTCTATGGGCAATTTGGCGATTCGTGGGAGTACGCTGGAGGCGCCAAATGGTATCCCGTTCCAACCGAGCGAATGTGGATGTCCGCCGAGCTGATGCGGGTGGAGAAAGCTCCCTATAGCGGAGCCTTTACTCCGTATACTTCAGGCCTGACTGGCTGGGTGCCGATGGTTCAGGCAATCCTGGCCTTTTGAAGGCGGCGGGATTCAATACGCGGGCAATCCTTCATCGCGAAACAATTGACACATTGTTTCAACCATTTCCGGGGAAGGCGGTCGAACGTCCTGAAGCGTGTAGTCGAGACCGAGCTTCTCCCACTTGAACCGTCCCCTCTGGTGGAAGAGTAACACATCGACGCGTTCGACGACTCCCAAGCCGGCAGCGACTTTCTCGTTCCACAGACGTATGAGCTTTACGCCAGGACGTCGGCTGTTTTCGGCGAATTTCGGGATTCCGCCGAGTATGCGATCGGTTCGAATTGGCACCCGTTTCACAATCGCGGCTTCCGACTCATTACCGAATTGAACGATGTCGAGGCTTCGGGACGGGCTGAATTCTTTCGAATCCAGCTACTGAGAAACGATGGACGAGACGCCGATCCGTGCAAGAAAAAACGCGCCCTCGATCACGATCGAGGGCGCGCTCGCTTGAAAATTGAAATGAGCAAAGGTTGAAATTAGCAAAGCGTGAGATTGAGAGCCAATCCCCCTTCGCTCGTTTCCTTGTACTTTGTGCTCATGTCCTTGCCGGTTTGAGCCAAAGTCGTGATGGTCGTGTCGAGGTCGACGCGGTGACGAGAGGCGATTTCGTTGGTCGCGATCAGGAACGCAATCCAGGCCTTCACGGCGCCGAAGGCGCAGCGCTCGATGCAGGGAACCTGGACATAGCCCGCGACGGGATCGCAGGTCATGCCGAGGTGGTGTTCGAGTGCCGATTCGGCAGCGTTCTCCACCACCAGGGGCTCACTGTCCATGACCTGCGCGATGAACGCGGCGGACATCGCCGAGGCGACGCCGATCTCGGACTGGCAGCCACCTTCCGCCCCGGACAACGTGGCGTTGTGTTTGCACAAGTAGCCGATCGCGGCGCCAGCCAGCAGTCCCTGTCGAATTTTATCCATGGGAATCTTTCGCTGACTCTCGACCAGCGCGGATAAGATCGCCGGCATCACACCGGCCGAACCTCCCGTGGGCGCCGTGATCACCAAGTGACCGCGGGCATTCTCCTCGGACGCCGCCAGGGCGCAAGCCGACACCAAGGCGATCGCTCGGTCGCTTTCGTACTTGTCGTCCATCGCGCGGGCGTACACCGTGGCTGCCTTGGACTGCAGCTTGATCGGGCCAGGCAGTACGCCTTCTTTCACGGCGAGCCCCGCTTTGACGGTCGCGAGCATTGCGTTCGCGATCTTATCGAGAAACGCATTGATCTGTTCTTCCGTCTTGCCGGACACGGACAGCTCGTTCGCCATAATGACTTGCGCGATCGAGAGCTTGTTTTTCTCGGCGTGCGCACGCAGTTCTTTCATCGTGGCGTAGGGGTACTTGGGTTGCCCCTTCTTGGGAGGCGTGTAACCCTTCCATTCGTAAAACCCGCCACCTGGGGAGTAGTATTCCAACTCGTAGATCGGCTTGTCGCCGCCCATCAGCTGGCAGGTCATGGTATTCGGATGCGGGAAATCCCCTTGGGGCGCGTCGTAAATAATATCGGCCAGCGACAGATTGAAGGTCTTGTCGCCAAGCTTCACCGGATACGTTTGATCCGGCTTTTCCTTCATCTCATCAAGAAACAACGGGTCCACCGTGGCTGGCTCCTGACCCAACAGTCCGGCCAACGAAGCCCGTTCGGTTCCGTGCCCTTTGCCCGTAGCGCTCAGACTGCCGAACAAGTGGACTTTGAGCCCGGTCGCCTTGGCCAATTGATCGGCTGGCAATTTCGTGCAGCGTTGATAGAAGTCGTAGGTGATCCGCATCGGCCCGATTGTGTGCGAACTCGATGGCCCCGGGCCCACCTTGTAGAACTCGTCCAGCACGGTCATCACCGGCCCCTTGGAACGCTTCACGACGTCGAGCTCGTCCGATACCTTCGAACCGAGGATTGGCAGCACCGGGTCCTGAGCTCCCTTTTTCGCCGCCTCTTGCAATGCGCGTTGGGCCCGAGCTTCCGGTGTCCAGGCTGTGCCTGTCATCACTGCCGCGGCGCCGATGACGGCATTCCGCATCATGAACCCGCGGCGATCGACTCCCTCCGGGATGTTGACTTCTGTTGCGGGCAGCGAATTCGACTCGTCTTCTCGATGGATAGGGGACGTCGTCATGGCAGAAGCTCCTGAAAATTTGCAAGCGAATTGCTCGAAACAAACACGTCAACAACACGAGAGCGAACGCATTCCGCCCAGAGTCTCATGAGCAATGTCTCATTAGCAAATCGCGTGCCAGCTGCGCCAGTCCCTCGACTTGATCCTAACGCTGCCGAACAGCACTGTCAACAAAAATCAATCGAGCCTGTTTGGTACGAATGTGCTCGCGGACACGGCGAAAAAGGCACAGTACGCAGATGGGACGGTTGCCGCGAAATCGTCTATTTGGCCCGGGGTTCAACCCGGTAGACCGCCGCCTGCCAAGGATGCAAGTCCAAATACAGACCGCGGGCCTGCAGGTCCCGACCCTCGCGATCGAACACGTCCTCACTGAACGCATCGACCAGTCGCCAACGGTGCGCGGCGAGATCGGTCCAGGGAAGCATGAGATAGCATTGACTTTGGTACATGGCGTAATTCACCACGACCAGCTGGCGATCCCCGGCAGCGTTTTGCCAGTTGAATGCGATCAAGTTCTCATGGGTCCAGTTCCCCGGCCAGGCCGCGCGGCAATCGAGCAACGTCCAGTCGCCGTTGCGAAAGGCATCCTCCCGTAGGATCTCGAGCAGCCGATCGTAGAAAGCCTGGCAGCGCTGGTTGATCGGCTCGCGGGGCGCGCGAACCAAATGCGGCGAGATCCGTTTGAAACGCCCCTCGAATTGACCTTGGTGGAAAAACCTCAGGCCCGGGGAGAGAAAGGTCAACACGGCAGCAGCTTCGTGCATACCCTCCGGAAACGTCGCTGCCGCCCGCGGCTCGTCGTGGTTCTCCAAGAATCGCGCGAGTTTGTCTTGGTAGTCCAAACCCGCCCGGAAATGGTCGCGCACCGGCGGAACCTGGCGTTCGCGCAGCCGGTCATACAGCCGCTTGTCGTAGGCGTAGTCGAAACCCTGTTGCTGCATCGTCCATTCGAGGTCCCAATAGACCTCGGCCATGAACGTGAAGCCAGGGACTTGCCAGCGAACCTCTTCGATCGCCCGTGACCAGAACAACGGGGCAGGCACTCCCCAAGTTCGTTCGAAAACGTCTGGTAGAACCAGCATCGCCATGTCGCACCGCACGCCGTCGCACTGTCGCGAGATTCTCAACAGCTCGCCGAGCATCGCCTCTTGCGTCGCCGGGTTGGCGTAGTTGAGTTGCAGCGTGTCGGGCCAGCCAGAAAAATACGGATCGCGTCCATAGGCCAGGATCAGACTTCCATTGGACGAGGGGATACGCGTGAAATTCTGCGGCGCGTTTGCCAAATCGGACTCCGTACCCGCCACAAAATATTCGGGATGTTCGACGACCCAGGGATGCCCCAATCCCATGTGGTTCGGGACGAAATCGAGCATCAGCTTTAATCCGCGATGCCGCAGGCGTTCGCGCAGGCGAGCCAACGCCTCGTCGCCTCCCAGACTCTCGTGCACCGTGTAGCGGGTAATCGCAAAACCCGATCCGGCGATGTCGTCGTCACGGAGGTCGGGCAACGTTTGCTCGAACTCGTGCCGCCATTCCGGATTGCTCAGCGACACCTGTCGCGCTTCCGGTCCGGTCTGCCACACGCTCAGGAACCAGACCCAATCGAATCCCTGTTCGGCTATATCATCCAGGGCTGCATCGGGAATGTCCTCGAGTGTGGCGGGGCGCCCGATTTCTCTCGACAGTTCGGTCAGCCAGACACGCGTATTGATCTGATAGAGCGCGGGGTAACGTGGTGGACTCATGTGCGTTTCTTACTCTCCGCTTTTCGAAAAGCCGCAGCCTTGCCACCCTGCAGTGCCATTTGAGCGTCCATGCCGCCATACAGCTGAATGAGTTTTGCTACGAGTCCCGTCCAGCCGGTCTGATGGCTGGCGCCCAAACCCGCCCCATTATCTCCGTGGAAGTACTCGTAGAACAGCAGGTGATCGCGCCAATGCGGATCGGATTGAAACTTCTCCGTTCCCCCGTAGACCGCCCGTCGGCCAGCGCCGTCACGCAAAAAGATCCGCGTGAGTCGATCGGACAATTCTTTGCTCACCTCGAACAAGTTCATCAGGTTGCCCGATCCGGTGGGGCATTCGATCATGAAGTTGTCGCCATAGTACATGTAAAACTGGAGCAATGCGCGAATGATCATGGCGTTCACGGGCATCCAAATCGGACCGCGCCAATTGGAATTGCCTCCGAACATTCCGGTATTCGATTCGGCGGGCAAGTAATCGACCCGGTACTCCTGGCCGTTGACATGAAAGACGTACGGATGTTCCGCATGGAATTTCGAAATCGAGCGGATTCCGTAGGGGCTCAGGAATTCGTTCTCATCCAGCATCCGGGCGAGTACGCGACGCAGGCGTTCCGGGTTCAAGAGCGCCAGAATCCCGCGTTGATCGAACCCCTGATGTTTTGCCCCCGTCGGGTGAATCGCGGCCCAGAGTTCGGGAATTCGCCGAAATCGTTCGTAGATTTTTTCTACGGTCCGCGGGAGGCGTTCCCGTTGCCAGCGTTCGATCACCGTCGTGGCACACAGCGGCAGTAGCCCGACCATCGACCGCACCTTGAGTCGCGTCGCGGTGCCGTCAGGCAGCCGCAGGAGGTCGTAATAGAAACCGTCCTCCTCGTCCCACATGCCATCGTTGCCGGGCCGGTTCATCGCGGCCGCGATAAAGTAGAACTGCTCCACGAATTTGAGGACCATATCCTCATACACCGGATTGTCGGCGGCGAGTTCGATCGCGAGTTCCGCCATGTTCTGGCTGAAGAGCGCCATCCAGGCGGTGCCGTCCGCTTGTTCCAAATGGCCCCCTGTTGGCAGCGGGGCGCTGCGGTCGAACACCCCGATATTGTCGAGGCCCAAAAAGCCCCCCTCGAACACGTTCTTGCCGAAGCGGTCCTTGCGGTTCGCCCACCAGGTGAAATTCAACAACAGCTTGTTGAAGGCTTGGCTTAAAAAGTCGAAATCGGGCTCTCCGCCCAGGGCTTGTTCCGTGCGATGTAAGAAGAGCGTCGCCCAGGCATGCACTGGCGGATTGACGTCGCTGAAGTTCCATTCGTACGCCGGGAGCTGACCGCTGGGATGCAGGTACGCGCCCCGCAACATCAACTTCATCTGCTCCTTGGCAAAATCGGAGTCCACGATCGCCAAGGGAAGCGTGTGGAACGCCAAGTCCCAGGCCGCATACCAGGGATACTCCCACTTGTCAGGCATCGAAATGATGTCCTTGTTGAGCATGTGAAACCATTCCGAGTTCCGCGAGGCACGGTACCCGGTATGCAGCGGGTTCGAATGATGTTCGTCCAGCCAGTTGTCCCCGTCGAAGAAGAAGAACTGCTTGCTCCAGAGCATGCCGGCCAAGGCCTGCCGCATCACGTTGGCGGCGTCGCCGCTGACCGAGGGAGGTGTGACCGATTGGTAAAACTCGTCGGCTTCACGGATTCGCTCGGCGAATACCCCGTCGAATGACTTGCCAAACGGTTTGTAGTTTTTATCGCGCGGCGCTTTGGAAAGTCGCAGACGGACCACTACGGTTTGCCCCGATTCGACATGTACTTGGTAGTGTGCGGCTACCTTCGTCCCGAGTTTCTCCGGGTTTACCGCGTGCTGCACGTTGTGCACCACATAATCGTGGATGCCGTCTTTGACGTAGAGACTCTCGTTTTTCTGTCCCGGGAACAAGCGTTCGTGGTTCGTTTCGTTCTCGGTGAACAGCAGCGGCACATCCCCCTCGCAAGTCCAGACGAGCTCACCCAGAACATGGTGCGAAACCGCCACCTCGCTAGTCCCCTTCGACGACTTGATCTGTTGGAGTTTCGGCTTCTGTGCGGCGCGATTCGATTCGGCGATCCAAGCCGACCAGTCGTTGCGAAACCACAGGGTCGGCAGCAGATGCAAATCCGCAGCCTCCGGTCCCCGGTTCACGGCGGAGATGCGGACCAACATATCGTCGGGTCCCGCCTTGGCGTACTCGAGGAAGACATCGAAGTAACGATCGTCGTGGAACACGCCGGTGTCCAGCAGCTCGTATTCCATGTCGTTGCGGTTGCGGCGGCGATTGGTCTCCACCAGATCCCCGTAGGGGAAGGCTGCGTGCGGGTACTTGTACAAGTACTTCATGTACGAATGGGTCGGCGTGCTGTCGAGGTAGAAATAGTATTCCTTGACATCCTCGCCGTGATTCCCTTCGCTATTGGTCAGGCCAAACAGCCGTTCCTTGAGAATGGGGTCTTTGCCGTTCCAAAGCGCCAAGGCAAGACAGAGCTGCTGCTGGTCGTCGGAGATCCCTCCCAATCCATCTTCACCCCAGCGGTAAGCTCGCGAACGGGCCTGATCGTGGGTGAAAAAATTCCAAGCGTCGCCGTTCTCGCTGTAGTCCTCGCGCACCGTCCCCCATTGACGCTCGGACAAATACGGCCCCCACTGCCGCCAGGGGATAGACTCGTTCCGAGCTGCTAACAAGCGTGCATGTTCTGCGGTCATCGTGGCCTCGATATCGGTCGGGACTTGCGTTTAGCAGTCTATTGAAAACCCCTGACGTAGGCCGGAACAAGTCTTCGCGGTTCCGGCAACGATGCGATTTCGTCGCAGAAGCGTCTGCGCCGAAACTTCGTCGCAGAGCCTCCTCGTTACCGGGCAACTTTTTCAACAGGCTATCAGGATCCGAGTAGACCCTTAACATACAGCACTATAGCTCGCTGGCCTTGGCCCGCCACACATTCCTTTTCGGATTGCATTTTCCGCAGCTTTTATGCAATCGCTATTCCAGGCGCTTGCCGTGCATACCATGGATAACGGTGAATGCATGCGGTGGCGCCAGTCGTTTTAGGACTACCGACGTCGGTATTACCTCAAAACGCGCATGCGAGACTGTTCTCGTGACCGCGACCGCTCGCCGCCGACCAGACGTTGCGTATGTTGGGCGATCATCTGTTCCTCGTTGGTGGGAATGACCCAGATGGCGACGCGACTCTCGGGCCGGCTGATGCGCGGCCCGCCTAACTCGTTCGCAGCGGAGTCCAGCTCCACTCCCAGCCAGGCGGCCGACTGCCCGATCCGCTCTCGAATCTGCGGCGCGTGCTCGCCAATCCCGCCGGTAAAGACCAACGCATCCAACCCGCCCAGGGCGGCCGCCAGCGAACCGAGTTCCCGCGAAATCCGGTAGACAAACAAATCGACCGCCGCGGTGGCCCGCGGGTCGTCGCTGGCCAACAGTGTCCGCATATCATTCGAGATCTCGGAGACGCCTAGCAACCCCGATTGCTGATAGAGCAATTTTTCCAAGGCCCGTGCGTCCATCCCACGCTGGTCCATCAAGAACAGCAAGACCCCGGGATCCAGCGCCCCGCACCGCGTCCCCATCAACAGACCGTCGAGGGCGGTGAAGCCCATCGTCGTCGCCACGCTCCGGCCGCCAGCCATCGCACAGCAACTGGCGCCGCTGCCCAAATGGGCGACGATCGTTCGTCCCGCAGCCGCGATCGGGTCGAATTGCGACAGGACGCTGGTGATATATTCATACGACAAGCCATGAAACCCATACCGCCTTAGGCCTTTTTCAAAATAGACTCGCGGCAAGCCAAAGGCTTGGGCCACGTCGGGCTGGGTCCGATGGAACGCGGTATCGAAACAAGCGACTTGAGGAATTTCGGGCGCCACCGCGGTGACCGCGCGAATCGCCGCGACATTGTGGGGCTGATGGAGCGGCGCCAGCGGCGTGAGCGAATCCAAGTCACTGAGGGTATTCGCGTCGACACGGACCGGACCCTGGAATTGAACACCGCCATGCACCACGCGATGTCCCACCGACGCGACTTGGTGTTCGCCCATCACCCCTTGGCGTCCCCAGCTGAACAGAAAGTCGATCGCGCCGGCATGGGCGAGCTGCAGGGACTCCGGCCAGGTCTCTTTCGCGACCAATCGATTCTGCAGGTCGAAGGCTTGAAAGCGCGGCTGAGTCAACAGGCCATCGAACTGACCGCGCAGGTACAACTCCAGCGGCTGACGGTCGAGGAACACCGAAAACTTGAGACTCGACGAGCCTGCATTCAATACCAAAATCGAATCTCTCATCCGCGAGTCTCCAATGAACTCCAAAACTTGCGCACCGCTTGCTGACGCAAGTTGATCAAACCATCCTGCGGTCGATTGAGATCGCAGATCACCGTCCCAGCCTAGCAGCCTATTGAAAAAACCATAGAGTAGGCCGGAACAAGTCTTCGCGGTTCCGGCACCGTGGTTTTTCATCGCAGAATCGTTAGCGCCGGAACTTCGTCGCAAAGCCTCCTTGTTGCCGGCCTACTTTTTCAACAGGCTGCTAGGCCGCCAAGTCAACTGCCTGAGATTGGTGTTGCCTAACATTGGCCCAGCCCCACAGGCCTAAGGCGACTTGACCAGCCGCAACCCAAGCAAGCAGGACGCAAAACCCCATGGTCGCCAATCCAATGTATCTTCGCGTCGTCGACTTCCATTGCCGAGCGACGGTTTGTAGCTCGGAAAGTTGCGTCGCATATTCGTCCAGGCGAGTGTCCATATCACCGATCGTCACAAGGACTCGACCGATTAACTTCAGGACGCGGGAAAATCGATTCGCGTCGGATTCACCTGCCTGATTGGCGTTGAACTCACGGATTTCGTCAAGCGCTTGATCGGCCTGCTGCAACATGCTCCGTAGCGATGTGATTTTTTCCAGCACCTCATCGATGAGCGCTGTGTTCCGTGCCGTACCAAGGAAATTGCCTAACTCGACGAATTGCTGCAGGTTTCGCATCGACTCCGTCGATGTCTCCAGCCACGAGTCCGCAAGCTGAAGATGTCCAGCCAGTTTCTCGACCCGGCGTTCGATCTCCAGTCGTGCCTCCAGGCCGTCGAGGGCTTTCCTCGTACCCCAATCCCGGAGACTCTGTTCCAGTTCATTGCACGTAATTTTTGATTCGTCAACGCGTTCCTGCACCCGGCGGACCCGCTCCTGAGTCGACACCATGCCTGCATCGATCCGGGCGAAGACTCTGTCATCGACCCGCCCCAGTCGAGATCCCAACGACAACACCGCAGCGAAACCCACGATGCAGGCCACGACCCCGAGTAGACCAAGCACCAATGCGAGTATCCAAAAGGCTCGCCTCAAGAACATGTTGGTCAAACTCCCCGTTTTATCTTGCGGCTCCCCTCTGCGCACGCAATCCTCATATAGTGTACAAGCGTACACTACATGCCTATTTTTCAGCTGGAAAGGCGGTCCCAGGCCGCAACATTTCTCGACGCAGCGTGAAGTCCTGCGAATCGCCGACCAGGACGACATCCGCCATATCCAGAAAGAATCCCGTGCCGACAACCCCGGGGATGTCTCGAATCGCGTTCTCCCAACGGTGGGGATCGTCGAACGGTTGGACTTGGCAGTCGAGAATATAATTGCCGTTATCGGTAAGAACCAGCTCGCCATTTCGGCGGTCGGCGACCGGCTCGCAGCCAAGCGCGCGCAGTCGACGTTCGCATAACGGAAGCGCAAAGGGCAGCACTTCGACCGGCAATCTGCCTCGCGTACCCAATTGCGGTACGATTTTCTCTTCGCCGACCAGGATGATCAGTTTTTTCGAGGAAGCGGCGACGATTTTCTCGCGGACGAGCGCCCGGCCGTATCCTTTGATCAAGTTCAACTGCGGATCGACCTCATCGGCCCCATCGACCGTCAGATCCAGCTCTCCGGCCTCGGCCAGCGTCAGTAGAGGAATTCCCAGGTCGCGGGCGAGTGCGGCCGTTTCGTCGGAGGTCGGCACCCCCGCCACTGGCAATCGCCCCTTGGCGACATGGTTCGCCAGGCCCCGCACAAACGCCTGCGCAGCGCGGCCGGAACCCAAACCAATCCGCATCCCGGATTGAATCCACGTCAAGACTCGTTCGACAATTGTCATTTTCCGTCCATGACCGGTCATCCCTTCGCAGGTTGCGGTCTCCGGCCTCGTCACCTTGGAATCAACTTGATCACGGTCCGCGTCAATAAATCTCGGGAACAAATTTTTTCTGGGCGATCGTCGCCGCGTCGTCGTACGCACCCTTTTCGGATCGCTTGGGAAGCTTGATCTTTTCCCGTTTGACCTCCTTGTACGGGATCAGCTTCAAGAGATGTCGGATGCAGTTCAACCGAGCCCGTTTCTTGTCGTCCGAGCGGAGGATGTACCAGGGTGCAAAGTCGGTATCGGTCGCCGCGAACATCGCGTCACGCGCCCGGGAATACTCGTACCATTTGCTCCGCGAGGGAAGGTCCATCGGGCTCAGTTTCCATTGCCGCAACGGATCGTCGATCCGCGCCTCGAACCGCCGTTTTTGCTCGGCGTCGTTTACCTCCAGCCAAATCTTGATCAGTTGGATCCCTCCGTCGACGATGTACTGCTCCAGCTGCGGGCAACGCTCGAGAAACTTGCGATGTTCTTCGTCGGTGCAAAGCCCATCACGTACTCAACGCCGGCCCGGTTATACCAGCTGCGATCAAAGATGACGATTTCGCCCGCCGCGGGAAAATGCGGCAAATACCGCTGGAAGAAGAGTTGCGTTTTTTCGCGATCCGACGGTGCGGGAAGCGCGACCGTGCGAAACACCCGCGGACTGACGCGCTCCGTGATGGCGCGAATCGTCCCTCCCTTGCCCGCCGCGTCCCGCCCCTCAAACACGACAATGACACGCGATCCCTTGTGCTTGACCCATGCCTGCAATTTACACAACTCGCCCTGCAGTTTGCGCAACTCCAGTTCATAAACTTTGCGCTTCAACTTCTCCGTTGGCTCGGTCGTTCGATTTTTCGACATTGGGTGGGATCCTCATCAAGTGGAATGATTACAAGCTCGAAGCGCAAGTTTTAGAGTTGCGCTATTTGTCGCCAGGGGGAAATAGGCGCCTTTTGAGTCCACTTTCGTACTCGTACTCAGCCAGCGGCGGTACTCGTACTCGTACTCGATGTGTGCGATCCGGGTACGAGTACGAGTACCATTTCATTGAGTACGAGTACGATTTTTGACCGATTGGCGCAACTGCAAAACGCGCCAGCGAGTTGGTTTCTGGCCACGACACGTAAGCCGTTGGGACCCACTTGCTTGCGCTGCGTGCTGGTATCGAACTCGCAACGTCATCGTACTTCAACGGGTCGCGAGCCGAGTTCATGCACATTGTTCCTGTGCCGCCTTTTCGATTTGCTGCTTGTACGAAGTGTATTCCGGCGAGCCCGGCGGGCTATAGTTCCAGTTCTTGTAGAGGCCGATGATCTTGGTGAAGTACGCGCGGACTTGTTCGCGATCTTGGAAACGATACTCGCGGTCGATCAGGTCCAGAATCAATCGCAGACTCTCGAGTTGCCGTTCCTTCGGCATACAGGAGTCGACCGCGTCGAAGGCATCTTGTTGCAGGTAGGCCATATCGAGCAGCACCGACTTCTGCCAGGTCACAAAATCCTCTTGGGTGATTCCTTCCTCGCCAGTGACTTGCATCATCTGATGGATGGCTTCCCCCTGGACCAGGAGCGTCTGCAGGCGTTTGACATCGCGGGTCCAATTTGGATCGAGATTCTTGGCCAGCCAGGGGGCGAGTTGATCCAGGTACCGCGACCAGGAAATCAGCGGGTCGATCGCCGGGTAATACCGTTTGTAGGCTCGATCGTAGGAGAGGCCCAGAAAAGTTTTGACGGTTCCCAGGGTCGATTGCGTGACCGGTTCTTCGAAGTTCCCCCCGGCGGGCGAGACCGTCCCGATCATCGTCAAGCTCCCTTGCGTGCCGTCGGGGCAGCGGAGCACCCCCGCCCGTTCGTAGACACTTTTGACCGACGAATCGAGGTAGGCGGGAAACGCTTCTTCGCCGGGAATCTCTTCCATGCGACCTGAGGTTTCACGCATCGCCTGAGCCCAACGCGACGTGGAGTCGGCGATCAGCAACACGTTCAATCCCATCTGCCGATAGTACTCGGCCAACGTGATCCCCATATAGATCGAAGCCTCGCGGGCGGCGACCGGCATCGAGGAGGTGTTGCAGATGATGATCGTGCGATCCATCAACGTCCCCCCGGTGCGGGGATCTTTCGTCTCCGGGTAGAGCGTGATCGTCTCGACGACTTCACCCGCCCGTTCGCCGCAGGCCACGACGACCACCACGTCGACGCTCGAGTACCGTGCGATCGTACTTTGCAATACGGTTTTCCCGGCGCCGAACGGCCCGGGAATGCAACCGGTCCCGCCGCTGGCGATGGGGAAAAAGGTATCGATGATTCGCGTGCCCGTGGTCAGTGGCTGGTCGGCGTACAGGCGTTCGGCGAAACGGCGGCGGAGCAGGGCGCTGGGGACGGGTCGTCGCACTGGCCAACGCTGCAGCATCGTCAGCTCGCGTTCGACGCCGCCGCTTTCGATCCGGGCCACGGCTTGATCGGCGCGCAGCTTCCCTGAACCGATCCACCGGACGGTCACCGGCTCCGGCTCGTTAAACGGAACCGTAATTTTGTGGGTGAAGGGCCCTTCCGGGACCGTGCCCAAGACGCCACCGGGAATGACCCGCGTTCCGACGGCGACTTGCGGCGTAAACTCCCAGGTGCGGCTCAGATCCAAGGGGGACTCCGACGCCCCGCGCGGCAGAAAAAATCCATGCTTTTGGGCGAGGGCCGCCAGCGGATTTTGCAGCCCGTCGAACACCGTACCCAGCAGCCCGGGTCCCAGCAGCGCCGACAACATCTCGCCCGTCATTTCGACGCGGTCTCCGACGCGCACCCCGCTGGTGTCCTCAAAGACTTGCATGTCCGCGATCCGGCCCCGAATCCGCAGGACCTCGGCCTTCAGTCGCTCGTCCCCGACGCAGATATAGCCGACCTCGTTCTTCATCAGCGGCGTCTGCTCGTCGACCTCGACCAGCACGAGGCTCTCGCGGACATTGACGACCGTCGCCGTCTTGGTGGTTGGATTACGAAGCGTTGTCGACATGCGTCACCTGATCGATCAATTGTTGGAATGTCATTTGGCCTTGACGCGGATCTCCCGCCAACCAAGCCTGCAGCAAGTCCCACTTCGCCGCGTACGCGAACACGGCGGGAAAGCCGAACATGTCGCGCTCGCCGATTCGAGTTAATTCCCGCCACGCGCCGTCGACCAGCAGTTGCTCCAGGCCGCGTGCGTCCCCGGCCGCGAGCTGCGTCTGCGCCTCGGGTAACCAGCGAAACCGCCCGGCCAGTCCGAAGGCAGGCTCGTCCCAGCGGCGAC
>JBGSLW010000230.1:0-2417 GCA_041740495.1 Pirellulaceae bacterium | reverse complement strand
AGCCCGCAGAGACGGCGTCCCCACGAAATTCCCCTAGCCGCGGAGCGGCGACACGGCCTTCCGCGGAGCGGTGCCACGACCTCGCCTGCGGGCGCTCAAATCCGCGGCAGGCGATCGCGGATTGCAGGATCGCAAAACCGGGGCGGGGGAGGGGCGGCCAGATCTGCCTGTTCCAACGTAGCCAGCTCGCTGCACAACGCGTCCAAATCCTGTTGGTTCCGTTCCAGTTGCAGCATGAAGCTGCTCCGCAGCAACCCCAGGCTATCGAATCGTTCCGGCGTGAAGAACTGGAGCATGCCGGCGGCGATCTGCCGATTCAATTCCGGATTCGCCGCGTATTTGCTGCATTGCCCGCGGAGATCGGCGGAGAGCGAAGCCGCCAACAGCCGCTGGGCTCGCACCCGCACTTCCCGCGCCTGCTGTCCATGGTCGAGCGCGAAGTCGACCATCCGCTGGCGATCGAAACTGTACCGCGCGGCGATCCGCGATTCGCGCAGACACCCCAGCAACAAATCGGTCCAACGCTCCAACCGTTGGCGAAAGTGATTCAGGCGTTCGACCTCTTCGGCGTAGGCGGGAGGAAGTTCCAGCAGCAGCCGCAATGCCTGATTCGAGAGCTCCAGGTGCGTCACAAAGATTCCATTCGCGATCCCGGTGAGTTCGTGCGCGGCGGGGTCGTGGTCAGCCTGCGCTAGAATCGCCGTCCAGATTCTCGTCGCCAGTTCCGACAGCAGAATTTCCTCGACGATCGTCCGCAGCGCCGGCCAGGTATCGTGCCCGGCCGACCCGCGCGGGGGGTGTTCGGCGAAAAACCGCATCGTGCGCTGCCAGGCTTGCAGTCGGCATTTGGCTGCACTCCAGTAATTCTTGGCCTGGTCCAGGTGGGGAAGCGTCTCGGAGATCTGCGGCTCGCTGGCCTCCAGCGCCAGCCGAGCGGTGATTTCGATCAGAGTTTTCGCGTGCATAGGTCGAACGATGGCGGGGGGGTTCAATCGGAAAGAAAACATCGGTCTCTTTCCCAGGGCAACCGCGATGCCAATCCCTGTCGGGAGGCGCCCGACCCCCCACTTTTCTCGCAAAAAAACCGAGAAAGGCGAGGATTTCCCCTGCGGGCGTCCCGAGTCGTTTTCGCCACGTGATGCGAAAAATCAACGACTCTGTAAGATGCCGGCCTGTTGGAAGATTTCGTTCAGATTCGACCAATGCACATCGGTGCGAGCGTGCAATCGACTGACCAAGTCGACCGCGTCCGCTCGATTTTCCATCAAGCGGAAGATGAGATTCGCCAGCGGAATACCCTGCATCTCCTGGCATAAGACCAGGTCGCCGTGCTCATGGCGAACCAACGTCGGTCGAGGGCTTTGGTAGTCCAGAATTCGTCGCGCTTCGTCCGGGGAGGAGAAACACTCGGTCCAAAAACCGATCAGAGCGCGAATCTCGCCGCCACACTCGCGGAGACGAGGAAACGTGGTCAACAGCTCGTGACCGATGACATCGGTCAACGTCTCGAGCGAGAGGCCGGCGGCGGCAATCACTTGATCCAAGCGCATCTCGTTTTCCGCGGCCGCCAGAGTATCGGTGCAGGCCAGCTGCACCGCCTGCTCCAGCCGACAGCCCAACCCTGCCGGATCTTGAAAAACGTTGCTCAAACCTCCCACAGCCTGCAGCCAACCTTGCTGCAAATGGTTGTCGACTCGGCCGACCAGATCGCTGAGATGATTCTCCAGCCACCAGCAGATCTGAGTGGTTGGAACCTGGTTCGGCAGCGTCCCGGTTGCGGTGGGGGCCACTTCGCTGGGCAACCACTGCCGCAACACCCCCAGCCAGTTGCTCAGCTGCGAATCGGCCTCCAGCAAGCGAGCGATGATGGGGGTCAACTGCCACTTGATCACGGTCGCTGCGGCCTCGGCTTGCCGCCATTCCAGGTAGGCGGCAGCCCAGGCATCAAAAGCGCTCGACAGTTTGTCCGCCGTCACCCGCTTTCGTGCGGCCAGCTCGACAAACGCCGCCTGCTGCTCTTCGGCGACGGCCGCCAAGGGTCCCACCGCTTCTTGTTGGGCCGCGATCAGTCCGCGCAAGGTCTGCACGAGCTTGCCGACGATCGCATGCGAACCGTTGACGCGCAGGTTGGTCGTGGAGACCCATGTGGCGACGGCCGCCGCAAGTTGGGTTGCAATTTCGATCCCCTGTTGCTGGCACCGAGTTTCCCAACTGCCTTGCGCGGGAAGTTTTTCCCGGCCCCGGGGATCGGTATCGGTCGGTTCGGCTGGGCAGGGTACCAGGGAGTCGCCGCCCAGGTTGTTCAAGAGCTGCTCGAATCTTCCGGCGCCCAAAGTGGCCGTCCAGTTTTGCTTCGCCAGAATCTGGAACGCGTCGATCCGCTCGCGAAGGCTCCCGACGAGCTGCCGGCAGGCCGC
>JBGSLW010000229.1:0-3063 GCA_041740495.1 Pirellulaceae bacterium | reverse complement strand
CTCGATGACCAAGGAACCATCGATCTACAAGCCGCCGCAGCCTTGGGACGGCCGTCTCAGGGCTGCTACTTACTTACAACTAGATCACCCACAAGAAATGATTCAACGGGTGTCTATTCGAAGATATTAGGAACCATTGTTCTTCTTTTTTCGGCCGTTTCCGGGGGCGGAGCGTGCTCTCGAGCCCCAGGCGCTTGACCATCCGTTGCGACCAGCGGTCGTCCCCGTACAGACAGCCCCGAACAACGCTTTGCCGCAACGCCGGTAGTTCCGCGTCGGTCAGAGGAGTATTGACATGCTCCAGCCAACCCGCAGACTCGCCGTCTTCATGCGGCTTGACCACCAGATGCCAGTGATTGGGCATCAGGCACCAGGCCAGGAGGTCGGTGCCGTATCGCTCGACGACTTGCTCGAGTATCCCTTCGAACGCGTCGTAATCCGCGTCTTTTTCGAAAATCGTCATCCGGGCATTACCACGATTGAGCACGTGATAAATCAGCCCGCCGTCCGCCACTCGCCTCGGTCGTCCCATCCCCAAAAACCTAATCGACCGCCTTCCGCGCTGTCAATATGGTTCCTGACACCTTTTCTTCACGATTTCTCGTTGTGGCGGCTGGCTTGTGCCTGGGTTAGTTGCATTGCCAATTCCTTGATGATTTTCAGATCGAGTTTTCCGGAACCGAGCACAGGCACGGAGTCGATCCGGAAAAAACTATCGGGCGAAGGGATGTAGAGATTCGGTAGACCGTGCTCTTTCAGCTCCCGGCAGAGTTCCGTCGGTTCCTTTTCGATCACGGCCGTCAAGACGACGATGCGCTCCCCTTTCCTCGGATCGGGGACCGAGGTCACCACCAGGGGAGGAACGTCCATATCGCGTTGCGTGTACGTCGCCAACAACGCATCTTCGATTTGGATATGGGGGATCATCTCCCCGCCGATTTTCGAAAAGCGACTCATCCGGCCGGTCAACTTGAGGAAGCCATCCTCATCCATTTCGGCCACGTCTCCGGTCTTGTACCACCCATCGACGATTGCTTCTGTGGTCAAGTCAGGCCGATTCAAATAGCCCAACATCACGTTGGGCCCCTTGACCCACAACATCCCCGCCTGGTCGACGTCCAACTCCTTTGCGTCGTCGGTCAGGTCGGTGATCTTGACCGCGACGTTGGCGACCGTTCGGCCGACCGTCCCCTCTTTATTGTCGATCTGAAAGTTTTGGCAGGAGCGGCTGGGCGGAATGTTCACCGAGACGATCGGCGCCGTTTCCGTTGCGCCGAATCCCTCGACCGGTCGGATCCCGAAACGATGTTCGAACGCGATCGCCAACTCGATCGGCAGTTTCTCCGCGCCGGCGATGACGATCTCGAGCGTCTGAAAATCTTCCCGGTTGCAACGTTTTAAATACGAGCGCAGAAAAGTGGGGGTTCCCAGCAACACGGTTCCTCGATGTTTTTTGGTCAATTTGCCAATCTGCACCGCCTCCAACGGGTTGAAATGGTAGGCGCCGCGGACATCCAGCCCCATGACTCCCCAGAAGGTCACGGAGTAGCCGAACGAATGGAAAAAAGGGAGGGCGCCGATCAACATGTCTTTCGAATTCAAGTTGATCGCCTCATAAATCGCCTCGACGTTGCTGGCGATATTCAACTGCGACAACACCACCCCCTTGGGTATTCCAGTCGAGCCCGAGGTGAATATGATCGTCAGCGGCGCGTGCGGCGGCATTTGCGACAATCCCAAACTCCGCGCCAACCAGCTTCCGGGAAGCAGATAGGTTTGCAACGCCGTCCGCCACTTGTCCGCAAACCCGACCTCTTCCTTCAGGTCCTCGACGAAGACCACCTGGCAGTCGAGCGTCAGGTTGAGTTTTTCCATCACTTTGCGGCTGGTCAAAACATGCTTCACACCCGCCTGCTGAATGCAATTGTTCATCAGCTTGGGCGTCAGCGTGTAGTTCAAGTTGACCGCCACGCGGCGATCGAGCGCCAAGGCCGCGTTGCACAAGACGGCACCCGCCGATGGCGGGATCAAAATCCCCACATGCGACTCGTCGTCGGCCAACACCCCCCGCCGCAGCAGCCGTCGCAGAATCAAGGAGCGCATCAATAACGATCCGCCGCTCATCGCCTGATCGGTGGAGTCGGTGACCTTCAGCGCGAACTTGCGGCGCTTACAACGCCGGATCAACTTGGTCGCAGGACATTCAAATGGCCCTTGGCGGTTGGCGACGCAGTCGGCGCTCAACTTGGAGACCGCTTGTCGCACTTCGTGAATCGATCCGGGGGTGCGCAGCGGCGGACCCAGGTTGACCGTCAAGCGATGCCGAAACGAGTTGGGCAGGCGCCAAATCGTTTTTCCCCCCGCGTACGTGAAGATACTCCCCCACAACTGATCGATGTACATCGGCACGATCGGTACTGGCAGTTGTTCCAAGATCTTCATCAGCCCCGGCCGGAATCCTTGAATCTGCCCGGAACGTGTGATCCCTCCTTCCGGAAAAATCCCGACCAGTTCGCCACGGGTGAGCGCTTTGCGCGCCTCCGCCAATCCGCGTTGGATCGACTTGGGTCCCCCCGTGATCAGAATCACTCCGGAAAACCAACCCCAAAACTTCATGAACGGGCTGTTGAAGTTCGCGGCCCAGGCGATGATGCGTATCTTGCGACCCGACATCAAGATCATGGTCAGCCCGTCGATCCAACTGGTGTGGTTGGAAACAAGCACGGCGCCCCCCTCCGCCGGAATATTCTCGGCGCCGTTGATCCGCACGCGATACAGCAAGCGGAACATCGCCCAGAACAAGACGCGGGCCATCGCCTGCGGCAACCGCCATGCGGCATAGCCCAACAACGGCAACGCCAGAACTGCGGCTAGAAACAATCGTTGCCGATAGGTCCAACCCGTCCCCGGCAAGCTGGCGACGAAGACGTTTTTTGCGACGAGTTGCCACTCTGGGGAAAACGAAAAGTACCGAAGGTATTCCCCCAATTGCGGCCGCTCGCCTTCGGACCGGCGGATTTGTAATTCCGTCCGGAGGGCCGCCGCCACGACCGCGGCCGGGGG
>JBGSLW010000228.1:0-18073 GCA_041740495.1 Pirellulaceae bacterium | reverse complement strand
GAAGAAGGTGTTATTTTGTGCGTTTTGTGCATTTTCGTGGCTAAATGCCAGTTCACCGAATGCCGGTTCAACGCGCAACCTCCTGTGGCTGGCCGTTCGACAGAGGAGTTCGACCGGGCCGGAAGAACTGGCCACAAGACGCACAAAAAACACAAAAGGAAGATGGTGGAATTTTGTGCGTTTTGTGCATTTTCGTGGCTAAATGCCAGTTCACCGAATGCCAGTTCAACGCGCAACCTCCTGTCGCTGGCCGTTCGACAGAGGAGCTCGACCGGGCCGAGGGCATTGGCCACAAGACGCACAAAAAACACAAAAGTAAGAAGGTGGAATTTTGTGCGTTTTGTGCATTCTGGTGGCTAAATGCCAGTTCAACGCGCAACCGCCTGTGGCGGGCCGTTCGACAGAGTAGCTCGACCGGGCCGGACGAACTGGCCACAAGACGCACAAAAAACACAAAAGGAAGAAGGTGGAATTTTGTGCGTTTTCGTGGCTCAATGCCTGTTCACCGCGCATCCGCCTGCGGTTGCGTGAGTGTAGAACAATTGTCCTCAACTGTTCGTACGGCGGGCTGTCGACGGGGTCATGGGCACAGCGACGCTGCGACACGGAGATGGAGAAATACCCGAAGCGGCGGCGGATCAGGGTCGACGTAAGTGTGGCCGGCTTACAAAGGCCGGCCTACGAGTTACTGCCTTCTACCTACCGCCTACCGCCTACCGCCTACCGGCTGCCTATGCTCCCGGCCAGAAGATCGCAAAAATCAGCCCGGTCAAAAGTCCAAACACCAGCCCATCCAAGAAGTCGTTGAGCGTTGGCCGAGGGAACCAAATCGCATTCAGTTGTCCGCTGCTGGCGAAGACCAGCACGCCGATTGCTCCCGTGATCTGGAATGCTTTGGCGAAGCCGACGCCGGGGCCGAGCGATTCCCAGGCGATGTACGCGATGAACACCGCCACCACCAAAAGGAACACGAACGTCAGCAGCAGATTGCGTCCCATGTTTGGCAGATCCCAGGTGGTGAGTTTGCCGCGGGGGCCTTCGCGATAGCGTTCTTGGCACTTGGGGTCTTTGGCTTCCTGATGCGTCATCGAGGGGTAGAGGTAATTTCCCGGCGGCACGTTCATCTTTCGGACCGCGCTCATGAACTCCTCTTCGTTCGGGAGCTTTTGGAAATCTCGTTGGTGGTGGGGTAAGACCGTCCACGCGATCGAACTGGCGATGAACAAGACGACTCCCGTGACCAGAATTGGAATCCACAACGCGGTGAGGAATCCCATGGCGTGCTCCTAGGTTAGATGGTGTTCGATAGCGTAACGGATGATCTCGTTCGTGTTCTGCAGATTGAGTTTCTCCATGACTCGGCTGCGGTACGTGGAAGCCGAACTGACGCTGATCGCCATGCGCTCTGCGCATTCCTGCAAGCTGATTCCGGTGGCGAACAGCCGGATGAACTCGAATTCGCGTTTGGAAAGTGCATCGACCCCTTCGCGTTGCCGTTTGGGGCGTCGCATGTGGGCCAACACCTGCCCGGCGATGCGGGGGCTGACGAACACTTCGCCGCGCTGGATTTCCTCGATCGCTTGCACCAGTTCGTCGACGGCGGATGCTTTGATCACGTATCCGTGGGCGCCGTGCTCCAGGCTGCGGACCGCGTAGTGCACGTTTTCGTGCACGGTCAGTACCAGGATCCGCACTAGCGGCGCGAGCTTCTTGGCGGCGGCGATCACTTCCAGGACATCCATCCCGGGCATCGAATAATCCAGGACCAATACGTGGGGGGAATGCTCGCGGAGCAGCGACAGGACTTCCTGTCCCGATTTGGCTTGTCCCACAACCACGATCCGATCGGACTCGTTCAAGACTCGAGTCAGCGATTCGCGGACCATCGCGTGGTCGTCGGCCAGTAGGACGCGGATGGGAAAGCCGCTGATCGTCATGAGGGCGTTATCCGGGTGTATCGGAAAGTCCAGGTTCGTCGCAGGGAATCCAGACGTCAATTGTGGTCCCCTGTTCGATTTCTGTCAAAATAGCGAACCGGCCCCCCAGGAGTTCTGCGCGTTCTTGCATTCCCAACAAGCCGAACCCGTTGTTCGTTTGCCGCGCGTGAAAACCGCGTCCGCGATCGGAGACGCGGAGCGCCAGGCCTCGATTTTCCGCCGCCAGGTGCACCGCCACCTGGGTGGTTCCGGCGTGAGCCGCGACGTTGCTGAGCGATTCCTGCACCAGGCGAAACACGTTTTCTTTGATCCTGGGGCTGGGTTGCAGCGTGTCGATGCCGTCCAGATCGAGTGCGATTTGTAAGCCTTGGCGGGCTTCGAATTCTGCCGCCAGGGACGCGATCGCATCGGACAGGCTCAAATCGTCCAGCTCCAGGGGGCGCAAGTTGCGGACAATCTGGTGCATATTCTCCAGCATATGTCGGGCGTCGCCGATGAGGCGATCGATCAACTCCAGCGATGCGCCGTCGCTGACTTTGCCGCGGGCTCGCTCCAGGTCGATGATGATTGCGGTGATCTGCTGGCCGAAGTCGTCGTGCAAGTCGCGGGCGACTTTTTTTCGTTCGAGCTCCTGGGCATTCATCAGCTGGCTGGAGAGCTGTCGCAGACGCTGTTCCGATTGGCGGATCGCCTCCGCCTGCCTCTGGCGGATTTCCACCGTGCGGGCGAGGTAATACGCCAACAACGAGAGTGGGGCGAGCATCGCCAGCCAGAACGCCAGCAAACTGTTGCGCAGGGGACGGAGTTCCGCACTCAGATCTTCTCTGGAAACGTGCGAAACCAGGAAGAGCTGATTGGCCGCATCCAACGAGGCGGTCCCGCCGATCTCACCGGCGGGGTCGAATCGGGAATAGGCAAACCAGCCTCCCCGATCCGCCAAAGGCCCGGGGTCGCGACGCGCGATCCGCTGCCAGGCCTCCGGAAATTGATTGCTGAAACGATGCGTATGGCCCAGCATCCATCCCCACGAATGTTCCGGGTTGGGGGCCAGGACATACTCGCCCTGGGCGTTGACCAGCATCGACTGCCCGGGAAAGCTGAGGGCGGCGTCGCGTAGCTGCTGCAGCAACTGTTGCCCCAGGAAATTCAATACGATCCAGCCCTTTCGCGTCCCGGCGCGATCGAACACCGGCGCGACGAATCGGATCATCGGCTTGATCGGCAGTTGAATCTCACCCTGCTCTTGATTCAAGTCGATCGGCGACACATAGACCTCGCCTCGGTTCAATCGCTGAGCTTGCTCGATGTAGTACCTGTCCCCTTTGAATTGCAAAAGCGGGCGGTCGACGCGTTCGGGAACCCCCTGCCAATAGTTGATCCGGATGTGCTCGAACCCTTCGTTGCCGATTACGCGAATCTGGTCGTAGATCTTTTTGGCGGCGGAGAATTGCAACAACTGTTCGGCCAGACCTGCGGGTAGCTGCATTCCGTCGCTGACGAAGTCGACCGTCGCGGGCTGCCGCGCCAGAAACTGGATATCGGAATGAACAGCCGCCAGGTCTTTGGCCAGAATCTCGCGTTGCAGCCCCAACAGGGTGTTGCTCTTGGTCGCCCAGACGGCCCGCAGCGAGCTCAATTCTCGCCAATAAACCAGCGCCAACATTCCGAACAACAGCGCCGCCATGGCGAGGGCGCTGCTGAAGAACCGGAAGCGAAATCGGTATTTCGACATGAGGCGATGCGCCGCTGCGCGGTCAAAGTGGGGGCCTCGGCGGCGGCGGAGGCGTGGGTGGTTGGGGCGGGTCTTGCGGGGGCTGAAGCTGCGCCAGAATCTCCGGAGGAAACAAGTCGGTCAACTCCGCACCCCGCGCCACGCGAGCCCGGGCATCCGCGTCGTCATCCGCCGACTGGGCCTGGTCGGAGGGGTCCGCGTGAAACCACCCGCGCGAAGCCTGTTCGAACCAGTCGGGACTCGACATCCCACGAGCCCCCCGGCGGGCCGCCGCCTGCTGAATTTCGCGATCGCTGGAGACCACCACCAATTGTTTCGGCGCGGCGTGCCGCCGGATCAGCTCGGCGATCAAGTCGTCCGCGTTGGAGTGATCGACGGCGAATAGAATCGACATTCCCTGGTGGTTTTCCGCGGACTTGGGGACGCTGTATTTCTGCGCGTCGAACACCACCATCGTTCGCGCTCGCCAGGCCGCGTCCAAGTGGGCGGCCAGCCAACCCAGCAATCGCTCCCGCGCTCGCACCAGGTTTCCCGGCCCGCTCAGCGATTTGGCCAGCCCGCTGGCCAACACCAGGTTGTAGCCGTCGATCAAATGGAAATCGACCGGACTTCGCATGACCGCCTGACCTCCGGACCGCGGCGAACAAAGACAGTGTTAGTGAAACCGATCGTGTCCGACCATTCATCAGCCGATAGGCGCTAGCCTCGGTTTCCGGCGGTTGTAGAAACCGAGGCTAGCGCCTATCGGCTCATTCAGCAGACTGAATTTCGTTATTGAGAGGACGATTCGGTCTTGGCGGGTATCGGAAAGGGACCGTGTTCCGCGGCGTAATAGATCGTGGTGTAAAACAGCCTCGCCGCCGCCGCGATCTTGTCGTAATTGATCTTGGTCGGCTGGTCGCTGGGCTGGTGGTAATCCGGGTGGAAACCGCCGAAGAGGAACGCGACCGACTTGTTGGCCTTGCGGTAGAAGTTGGCCTGGTCGCTCCGACCAAACACTCCTTCTTCGTCGTATTCAAACTGGAAGTTGACGTGCTGGTTGGCCCGCATGATCACATCGTGCAGCGCCGGATCCCCTTGCTTGCTGCCGATCAAATGGATCGTGTTGACGTTGTCTGCGGCTGCCTCGTCCGCTTTTTCTTCGTTGCGGCCGACCATATCGACATTGAGCATGCAGATCATATCGTCCAGCGGCAGGATCGGATTGTCGCAGTAGTATCCCGAACCGAGCAGTCCCATTTCTTCCCCGGTAAACCAAATGAACAGGACGCTCCGCTTCGGCTTGACCGGGTTCAACGCCATCGCGCGGGCGATGCTCAGCACGGCGGTCGAGCCCGATCCGTTGTCATCGGCGCCAAAATAAATCGTGTCGCCTTGTTTTCCCAAATGGTCGAGGTGGGCGCCGATCACCAGGTATTCGTTGCGCAGTTCGGGATCGGATCCTTCGATCCAGGCCAGCACGTTGGGGTAGGCGTTTTCTTGTTGCGCCGTACGGATTTGAATCGTGGCGGTCTTGTCGACGTCGTTGACGGTAGTGGTATTGGTGGTGGAGGGATCGAGCCAGGCGGGATCGCCCCCGACGTCCTTCAAAATCTGCTCGGCGGCCGCGCGGCGGATCGTCCCCGATATGCTGGTGGATCGGGTACGTCCCCCTGGGCGAACAACCTGAGTCGACGAGGCAGGTGTGTCGTCGACCACGCGCAACACGGCGGCGGGACGCTTGCCCGCCAAACTTCGGGCGCTCCGCATCCCTCCCGTTTCGCTGGTTGTGTAAATTACGATCTTGTCCTCCAGTTTCACATCGTCGGCGATTGCCGGCGGTTCACCGACCAACCGAACGAACGCCAACGTCCCGGCCACTTCCGGTTGACCGACGAAGCGTTGAAACCCAAGATTGCCCGGTGCTTCGATGGTCAGAGCATCGCCGACCGTCATCCGCGTCGTCTCGGGGACGACCGAGACTTGGGGCATTGGCATCATTTGAAAGTAGGTTCCCCCGGCCCCCATCGGCTCCAGTCCGAACTCGGCGCATTTCCCCGCCACCCAGTGTGCCGCTTTCAAGAAACCAGGTTGCCCTGTCCCGCGGCCGGCAAAAGTCGGGCCCGCCAGAACGTTTAAAAAGCCCTCGGCCTGCTGGGCCGTGATCGAATCAAATCCCGGTTTCAAATCGGCAGGGACCTCCAGGCTCCCATCGTATTGACCGAACGCGGAGGCGATCGCCCCCACGACTACCAGGCAGACAGCGGCGAGCGAAAGTAACGAACGACGGGCAAAAACCTGCATGGGATGACTCACTCAGTAGGGCAACGCGACTGGAATTTCGGAATACAGACAATTCTCAAGTCTAAGCCAAGCCAGTGGACCAGGCAACAACCAAGAGTGCTTGCCAAAGTCGCAGCTAGATAGTGCTGGTTGCATACGCCGTAGGGCGCTAGCCGCGGTTTCTGGTGCGGGAAGAAACCGAGGCTAGCGCCTATCGGCTGATGTTGCGAACGGCGAGTGGTGCGAACGGCCAGTGTTGCAAACGGCCAGTGTTGCGGCGGACGCAACCGGATGCATACGCGCGACCGAGCGACGCAGGGACGTTCGATGGCGGTCGGACGAATCAGGCGCTCTTCGATTCGGGCAACGAGAACAAGGAGGTTCCCGATTGGATCATCGACTCGTCGACGACGAACTTCGAACCCTTGGGCTGATCGGGGAGTTCGTACATCAAGTCCAGCATGACTTCTTCGACGATCGAGCGGAGTCCGCGGGCCCCGGTCCCTTTTTCCTGAGCCTTCCGCGCGATGGCCCGCAGGGACTCGTCGGTGAACTTCAAATCGCAATTCTCCATGCCGAACAGCGCCTGGTATTGGCGAACCAGTGCATTCTTCGGTTCGGTCAGGACGCGGACCAGACCTTCCTCGTCCAGCGGGGTTAAGGCACTGGTGACCGGCAACCGGCCGACTAGTTCCGGGATCAAACCGAACTCGAGAATATCGTCGCTGGTGATCATCGGCAGCAATTCGCCCAGTTCCCGTTCTTCTTTGGCGGTCGCCGATTGGCCAAAGCCGATCGTCTTGCGGCCCAGTCGGCGGCGGATGATATCGTCGATGCCGACGAAGGTTCCACCGCAGATGAACAGGATGTTGGTCGTGTCGATCTGGATGTACTGCTGCTCGGGGTGCTTCCGTCCCCCTTGGGGCGGAACGTTGGCGACCGTCCCTTCCAGCATCTTCAGCAAAGCCTGTTGAACGCCTTCTCCCGAGACGTCGCGGGTGATCGAGACGTTGTTGCTGGTCTTTCCAATCTTGTCGATCTCATCGATATAGATCACGCCGCGCTGGGCCGCTTCGATATCGAAGTCCGCGGCGTGCAAAAGCTTCAACAGGAGATTCTCCACGTCCTCGCCGACATAGCCGGCTTCGGTCAATGTGGTGGCATCCCCGATCGCGAACGGGACGTTGAGGACGCGGGCCAACGTGCGGGCCAGCAACGTCTTGCCCGAACCGGTCGGTCCGGCCAGCAGAATGTTGGATTTTTCGATCTCGATGTCGCCGCTGGTTTCCGAGCTGTTGGAAAGCCGTTTGTAGTGGTTGTGCACCGCCACCGCCAGGACTTTCTTGGCATGCCCTTGGCCAATGACGTACTCGTCCATTTTGGCGACGAGTTCGCGGGGGCTCGGGATCTTGTTGAACAGCCGCTTGGTCGGCCCGCGCCGCCGATTCTCCTGTTCTAAAATCGACTGGCAGAGCTCGATACATTCGCCGCAGATGTACACGTCCCCCGGTCCTTCGACCAGCGGCCCGACATCGCGATAACTTTTGCGGCAAAACGAGCAAAAAGCGTTCTTCTTCGGCACTCCCGGGCGGCGAGTCCCGTTTCCGTCATTCCCAGCGGGCATGTGATCTCCTGATTCTGGTCGACTGCAATAGCTCAATCCCAGTTACAGCTCGAAAACGAGATCCGGCAACGCTGCCGGGTCCAGTGTGCATCCATGCCCGCAATCTTCGAGCGAAAGTTAATTTCTGTTCGATACGACCCCAAACTGCACTCAAATCGCTGGCGCAGGATTAAATCCAAAACACCGAACGACCGGTTCAAACGACATGATCTTCCAAGTTGGTCCCGTTCTGCCCCTACAGTCGGCACTCTCCCAGTCCACCCTCGCCGGTGACGTTTCCGCGAGAATTCGTCCGGCGATCGTTCGCGATCGTGCGGCCGCGACCGGCGCCCGATCCGGACTCCGCTCAATTCGACATGCGGTGATTGTCCGATTCCCCGGCAGCCGTCTCGCCTTGCTCGGGGGACTCTTCAAACATCGGCCCGTCCGCGGGGTCCGATGACGAGATTGTCTGCACGACTCGGCTGTATTCCCGCTCGTCCAAATGCCCCGCCTCGCGCATCCGACGAAACTCGCTGAGGTGGTCGGTCACCGGCGGTGTGGTCGAATAAATATCACCCCGCACGCGCCGAATCACATACACGGCGATCGCCACCAAACACGCCAGGACCACCGAGAGAATGATCAGCCGTTCCTCGGTGGGGAGCTGTTGAAACGGTTGGCTGAGCCGCTGCCAAAATCCTTGCATTCGTTCCAAATTCCCGCGCGATCGAATGTCGTTCCCCGTCGGAGGATTCCATCCAACCAATTATACGGCTTATACCTCCTAGGCAAAACGCTGATTTCGATCGGTGCGGACATCGAACATCGGTTTTACGCAGAAATGTCCCGTTTGGTTCGAGCGAATTTCGGAGGCGGCGTGGGTCGACGCGTGGAATTCAGCCAACACAGACTGCGGTGCGACGCAATGCCACGCCGCGCGATCGGCATAGTTTCGCCATCTCGCATTCGAGTTGCGATCGTCGCAATCCCTGTGTTGGGTAGGTCGATCAAGCGGAGTCGCGCTGCCGGTCGATGCTGCCGACGAGTCCCACCCGTCCGCGCCCGTCGGTCTCTCCGCAGGTTGTTCCCCGCGGCGTTTTTCGCTGCTCCTTCACCCAGACGCATTTTTGATGAGTCCAATCCGCATGCTTTTTCGGTGCTTCCTGGCCGCGGCCGCCGTGGCGTGCGCCATCTGCGAAAATAACGGCTGGGGTCAGGTCGGTCCGCCGCCGCAAGTTCGTTCGTTCCAAACGCCCAACGCGTCCTCCACCCTGCCATCCACCTTGCCATCCACCCTGCCGGCAAGATCCCAGGAGGCTCCAGCACAGTCGGCTCCAGGACAGCCGACTCTCGTGCAGGAGGCTCCAACACAAGAGGCCCCAACACAAGAGTCTGAAACGCCGGCGTCCGAGGCGGCTCCGAACGAACGGACTCAGCCGACGGCCCAACGATTCGCCACCAATCGGCGGACGTTTGCTATCCCCTTTGCGGTCGACAGTCATTCGGATGCGATCGTGGGAGTCAACTTGTTTGTCTCGTTCGACCATGGCCAGGCGTGGGAGCAGCATAGTCAGATAGCACGCTCCAAATCGGCGTTCGACTTTGCGGCACAGCAACCAGGGGAATTCTGGTTTGCCGTCCAAACGGTGACTCGGACCGGCGAACGAACCCCTCCGACGGTGACGGCGCCGGATTTGATCGTCTTGGTGGATGAGCAGCAGCCGACGATCGATGTTGTCGCACAAGACGACGCGGCCGGACGACTGCAAGTCTCCTGGACGGCCAGCGACGAGCATCTGGCCAGCAGCTCGCTGAAGATCCGCTATCGTCCACTCCCCGCCGGGGGGGATACCTGGTGGGAAGTCCCCGCCCAACATCCCGCCGGCGAAGCGCTCGGACCGATCTACCGCGATGCGTTGGCGTTCTGGCCGGAGGGGGACGCCACGGCGTACGAAATCGCAGTCACGATCGCGGATCTGGCGGGAAATGAAGCGACGGACCGCACGACGTGTAATCGCCTCCAACCGAAAAAGTTGCTGGTCGATGCCCGCCCGCCCAATCCGCCCAACGTGGGGACGGTCGTGCCAGAATCGCTTCGCAAACCCCCCGATCCTGCTTCGCTTCCGACGCCGACCGAATGGCCCAGCCAGGTGGAGTTCCCCGGCGGTCGGCAGGTGATCGAGCAATCCGTCCGAACGGCGACACCCGATCTGCCGCCCGCGACTCCGCCGCGGGTTACGAACGACATTCAAACGAACCAGACGCCAGCTCAGACGGCTCCGTTTGCGGGCTCACGCGAAACCGCCGTCGTGAATTCGGCGCCCCCCCTCGGGAGCAATCCCACGACCACCCCCGCCGCGACGCCGATTTCGAACCAGCAAGTGCCCGCCCAAAACGCCAGCGATCGGCAATCGATCCTGGCGCCCAGTGACGTGCTAGAGCAAGCGATCCCCGTGAATTCCAATCGCTTTCGCTTGAACTATCAAGTCGATTCGTTGGCGATGGCAGAATTTCACGAGGTCATCGTCTGGGTCACTCGCGATCAAGGCGCCTCTTGGAATCGACTGGGTGCGTCACCCAATCCCCACGGACCCTACGCTGTCTCGGTCGACGGCTCCGGGCTTTTTGGCTTTCGGCTGGTCGTCACCGGTCGGAACGGGTTGAAAGGGCGGATCCCGCAACCGGGGGACCCCGCCGACAAATGGGTCTTGGTCGATACCGAATCCCCGCAAGTAAGAATCACCGGCGCGCCGTTCGGAACCGGCGAACATTCCGGCAAGCTCATCATCCAATGGCAAGCGGCCGATCAACGCCTGGACATTCGCCCGATCGATCTGGAGTACAGTACCTCCGCCGAAGGCCCCTGGGCGCTGATCGAACGAAACTTGCGGAACAACGGAGTCTACGTCTGGCCGGTCGACCCGAACTCGATCGAAAAAGTCTATTTGCGGATCACCGCGCGAGACGCCGCCGGGAACCGTGGCATCGATCAAACAACCCAGCCAATCGACTTGGGGAACCTGTTTCCGCGCGGCAGAATCGACAGCGTCGAAGCGATCCGATAACGAGCGTTCTTGAGCGCGGCATTTTGCCCCAGTGAGCTCGAATGCCAAGTCGTCGTTGCGCTGGCTCGCGCGTGGTTTCCTCGCTCGGGCGACCGCAGCTGCCGCGACAAAACGTTTCAGGTCTTGCTTTTCGGGCCGAACTGGCCAAAGTTGAGTGTCGGCAAATCGTTCGGTTTCAGAATGCGACGAACGGTCTCGATTCGAGACGCAAAACGGACCGTCGGGGTGCCCAAACGATTATTTTTTGCCATGTTTCAAATGACGCTCGGTTTGGACCGAGATTTGCAAAGCATCTTGTGCAGAGTTTTGATGAACTTTCAGGCTTTACGACAGAAGGGAGGTATGCATGACAGGAGTTGCTCGGGGCAACTGGACGATCCGAAGGATCTCGGTGAATTCAGAACCCGTGCTGAACGCCGACGAATTTCGCCACTTGGTCGTTTCGGACGATCAAGTCGAGATCCAGCCGGCGGGGATCGAATTTTCGATCGCCCAGGCGACCAGCCGCACTGCGATCTTGGAATCGCGGTCGCAAGTCTTCTTCGCCGATTTTTTTCAGAAGAACGGCGAGCTGACTTTGAATTTGAGTCGCCCGGCGTTTGCCGAGAAAGTTTCGCTCAGCGCTCGCCTAGACTAACCGCCAGCCGCTGAGACCCGCGCTTCAGAAACGAATTTGGGATTTATTTATTTTTCTCGTCTCATCCGCAATCTGCAGCGCCAAAGCCCTCGCCATCCAGCGAGGGCTTTTTTTTTAAGCAGGAGGCATGAGGCAGGAGCCCGACCCTTGAGCCCGGAGCCCGGAGCCCGGAGCCCGGAGCCTGGAGCCTTGAGTCTGGAGTCTTGGGCCTGGAGCCTGGAGCCTTGAGCCTTGAGCCTTGAGCCTGAAGCCTGGAGCCTGGAGCCTGGAGCCTGGAGGCGGGCGCTGGAGGCGGGCGCTGGTCGTACGCCGGCCGTTGTAGGCCGGCGACACTTACTTCCACCATGCCCCCACACCGCTTGCGGCTCTTCCTCTTCTCCGCGTCTCCAAGGGAGAAACGCAGCGGCCTCCCGCCGCCCGAACAGTTGGGGACAACTGTTCTACTCTGAACGGTTGAGGACAACTGTTCCACTCTGCACCCCCCCTGACTCGATTCGCACATCCTGTATATTCGTCCGGTTTCCGGCGTCAGCGAAGTTTTGCAGGCGTAGTTGCGATATTCGTGGATGCGTCGGTTCAGTTTGATTTGAGGTATCTGTCGATGGTAGTTCGCAACGTTCTTTCGATTCCCCTGTTCATTCTGATTTTTTCGGGCGTCGGCCTAGCGCAAGATGCGTTCTCGCCGCTTCCACCCTCGTCGGTCCTGGCGGAGCCAAACGAGCTGGAGAGCCAGTTTCCGGCCGCGGTCGACGCGTTAGATATCGACTCGACGTCGTCTCGCCGCGCGGCTGCCAACCGGGCGTATCGTCAAGAGATTCGCTCGATGGACGTGTTGGACCGTCCCTACCGCAACGTATTGCATGTGTATGGCAATACGGTTCGCCGCCGGCATGAACGGGGCGCATTCCCCTTGCGCTCGCTGTGGCAATAACAGAGTGGCAATAACAGAGTGGCGCGACACTCCGTGTCGCGAACTCGCGTTAGCGAATCCGGACCCTTGGGACTGGTCTGCTGCGGGCAGCCCGACGCGGAGCGTCGGGCAACTCACAGCTTGGGCTGCTCACTGCCGCGAGATCGGGGTGATGTCGGTTTCCTGCCGTTGCTCGCCGCGGAGATAGACGATCTTGACGGTTTCGTCCGCCTTGAGCAGACCGATCGCGGCGGCGTAATCCTGCATGTTCTCGATCTTGGCGCCGGCGAGTCCGACGATCACATCGCCTCCTTGCAGCCCCGCTTTTTCCGCGGGCGAGCCCTTGCCGACCCCCGAGATCTGGACCCCCACGACTTCGGCGGCGTACTCGGGGATCGTTCCCAAGGAAACGCGAGCTCCGGTCCGAGCCATCGGTCGCGCCGCGCTCTTGTGCTCCAGGTAGTTCGGCGGCTGATCGGCGCGGACCAGCGCATCGACCATGCCTCCCATGAACTGACCGATCTGGGCGGCTCGTTCGTAATCCAGCTTTTCCGGCGTGTCGCGCGGCGTGTGATAATCCTGGTGCCCACCGGTAAACGCGGCCACGATCGGAACGCCAGCGAGGTAAAACGAAGTCGCATCGGTCGGTAGGTTCGTATCGTCGATCGGCGTCACCGGCAGGTTGGTGATCAAGGCCAGCCTCTGGATTTCGCGTTTCCAAAAATCGGACGAACCGAGCCCCTGCAGGGCCAACGCCTTCTGGAATCGTCCCACCATGTCCATATTCACGTACGCCGCAATCCCGGGGTAGATCGCGGACGACCCGCCTGTATTCCCCGATTCCGGTTCGTTCGCCGCCCGCCACCGTTCGACGAAATGCCGTGAACCTTGAAGCCCCATCTCCTCCCCGGACCAGGCCGCGAACACCAGGTCCCGCTTGAGCTTGGATCGTTCGTCCGCCGACAGCGCGGCGAAGTGTTCTGCGATTTCCATCATCACCGCGACCCCCGACGCATTGTCGTCTGCGCCAAAGTGGATTTTTCCCTTCTCGTCTTCCCGCGCCAGCGAACTGGAGGTGCCGGCGCCCAAGTGATCGATGTGAGCCCCGACGACCACCACCTGATCGCTGGGTCGATCGGCAGGCTGCCAACGCGCGACAACGTTTCGGCCGATCTGCCGTACTTGTTTGATATCGATCTCCGCCGCGACCTGGACCGGCAGCTCGAACCCGACTTGTGTACCTCCACTATCCAGCAAGGTCTGCAGTTCGTTCAAGTCCTTGCCCGCATCGCGAAACCAATTCTGCACGACCGCGTCGGTGACGCTGACCACGGCGATGCTGGTGCCCGACAGAGTCGAATCGCGTTGCAGCGGCACCAGTTGCTCCCGCACGCGCGACGTTGGTCCGCTGACGACAATCAACCCTTTCGCCCCCAGATCCCGAGCCTTCCGCGCTTTGTCTCGCAGGCTGGAGAACGATGAGAGGTGCAAGCGGCGCTCCGCCGATAAGGACTCGGGCAAAAATCGGAAGACCAACACCCACTTGCCGGCGACATTCAGCCCGGCAAACGAATCGTAGGCCTCCTGCTGATCGTTGGCCGGCGCCGTGATCCCGTAGCCGGCGAACACCACGGAATCGGCGGCGAATTCGCCGACGGACGAAAACGACAGCGGCCGCCAATCCTGGTCGATCACGTATTCGGTCACGGCGTCCCCCGTCCCGGACTTCAGTTGGTTCGCCAGACCGAGTTCGGCGCCTGCGGGAAACTCGAACTCTTGAAACCACGACCCGTGATCCCCAGCGGGCTGCAAACCCAAATGCTCCAGGTAAGCGGCGACGTATTGCGTCGCCATCCGCTCGCCATCGGAACCGGTCATTCGCCCTCCCAGCTCGGGGCGGCAAAGGTACGCGACATGCCGAGCGACATCCTCCGGCGTGAACGCCGATTGAGTCTCGCTCCCGACCGATTCGCCAGCCGCTTGAGCAGTTTTCGTGTTGGCACTGACGGGCTGCTCGCTCAGCCCGAGCGCTTGCAGGGCCGCGGCGTGATTCCAACTGGCGCGAAAAATCTGCGCGGGGGCGCGGCCCGCCGGACCCACCTCCGCGATCTGACGCGTGAAGTAGAGTTGGTCGCCCTGGGGAGAAAACACCGGCAAACCATCGAACCCTGGGGTGTAGGTGACGCGAACCGGAGTCCCCTCCCCATCCGCCGCCACCAGATACAATTCGAAATTCGAAAACCCATGTTTGTTGGTGGTGAAAATCAGGTAGCGACCGGACGGATGATAATACGGGGCCCACGACATGGCCTGCATGCGTGTCAGCTGTCGCACGTCGCTGCCGTCGAGGTTCATCGTCATGACCTCGGCGGTCGCGCCGTTGGGCGAAAATCGCCGCCAGCAGATCCGCTGGCCATCCGGAGAAAAGAAGGGGCCGCCGTCGTAACCCGGGACATCGGTCAAACGCCGGAGGTTGGTTCCGTCGGCGTTCATCAAATAGATATCGATGAAGTACGATTTGTCATCGCGCAGGATCCGCGCCTCCTCGTCATTCAACTCCCGCGCGTACGCGGCGCGATTCGAGGCAAACGCGATCAACTTGCCATCCGGCGAGAACGATCCTTCCGCGTCGTAACCCAAGGCGTTGGTCAAGTTGGTGTAGACCGGATCCTTCCCCAATTCGGACCGCTCCACCGTGTAAATCTCGAACTGTTCGTCGTAATCCCATGCGTAACGCTTGACCACGCCGTTCGCGCGGTCCTGGAGTTCCGCCTTCTGCTTCGCCACCGCCTCGGGGTCGGCATGCGTCGATGCGAACAGCAACCGCGTGGCGTCGGGTGAAATCCAGGAGCAGGTCGTCTTGCCATGCCCCGGAGACACGCGTTGGGTCGTCCCGTCCGACAGGTTCATCAGGTAGATTTGATAAAACGGGTTTTCCGCTTCTTGCTCGCTCTGATAGATCAGCCACTTACCGTCGGCGCTGAAATAGCCCTCGCCCGCGCGATGCCCCTCGATCGTAACTCGCATCGTCGGACCCAGCAGCCGAGCTTCCAAGCGAGCTGCCTGGTCCGGGTCGGTCGCCGTGATGTCCTCCGCGGCCGGCACCTGCGGACAAGCTCGCAACGTCTCTGTACCGATCGTCGCGATGCAGATCGCACACGCCAAGCCCAGTGCCCGTCGCAGCGGTGAATACGCGAGCCGACAAACCGTGGTTCGAACACGCAGTAACGAATTTGACATGGGGAAATTCACGCTGATAGGAGTTGAACGACTTCTGTGTCGAACGATTATTGTCGGTCCGTTGGAAGCACTCAAGGACTTGAGGCGCCCATCGCACGGAAGGACTTCCGTTTAAAACATGCGTTTGAGTTGCTCTCGTGCCGACGCACGCACGCGATCGCACGGTCGACCGCCTGATAAGCACCGCCTGATGAACACCATGAGCCTATCCAAATACCCTCTCCCCCGCGGCGGGCATTGGTATCTACACAATTCGTGTACGTCGAGACTGGCGCCGCGTGCCCTCACAAAGAGGTCGTGCCGTTTACTTGCTCCATTTTTCCACCCTCTCGTTTAACGCCAAGCCGGAGGCGCCGGCTTTGCATTTGCTGTTCAGCCGGCTTTGCATTTGCTGTTCAGCGCAAAGCCGGCGCCTCCGGCTTGGCGTTAAACGAAGAAATTGGAAAACATTTGGGGGAGGAGGGGGCCAGACCACGATGTGTCGATACCAATGCCGAAGCGGGGCGAGGGGAGACTTTTTTGTGGTATGGGTAGACGACTAAATGAACACGACTAAGAGCCTATCCCATTACCCTCTCCCCCGCTGCGGGGGAGAGGGTAGGGTGAGGGGGTCGGCGAGTTTTGCTATAGGATCCAAGTCCCACGTATTGGGTACCGGGTACTCCCCTATTCGTCGAACCAGGCCCCTAAGATTTCGCGGATCGCCAGATAGGACACTTGCAAGTTATCCGCGCTAGGAATCAGCAGTGTGGGGTCGCGATGGACGGTTCCGCTGAGAAAGTCGGCGGGAATCGGTTTGGCTTCGTAGTACATGCCGTAGCGATCGGACAGCAACATGGCCCGGCGGAGGTGCCAGGCGGACGTGAGGATACCGAAGGCGCCCGGTATACGATCGGGGGTCGATTCGGTTTTGCTTGTGTCCGGCGACTCGGCGGAATCGGGGGACTCGGCGGTCGCAACATCATTTCCGTTCGACTCCCGCAACCAATCGCCGAAGGCGCGGATTTCTTCCGAGGTATCTGCGCCGACCTTCAGTTGGACGATGTGGGATTCGGGGACTCCAAGTTCCTTGAGGATTGTCGCCGATTCTTCGTAGAGGTCAGCTCCTGCGGGAGGCTTATTCCAGCGGACTCCGGAGACCACGATCTGCCGGACCTTTCCCGCGTGGAACAGGCGAGCTGCTAAGGCGAGCCGATCGCCGCGACTGGAAAGCTGCGGAATGCCGGCCGGCGTCGAATCGCTGCCACCCCCCAAGATCAGGACGCTGTCGAGCGTTTCGCCGTCGAAGGGATTCACGGCCAGGTAGGGACGCTCGACGCGCCGCACCAACTCGTTGGATACGAACGCATTGCCGAAAACGGTCAGCAACAACCAGGCGAGTCCACTGGTGAAACTCAGCAGTTTGATCCGCCAAATCAGCGCCCCGTACCAACTGACAAACAGCAGCAGCCAGACGACGCCAACGGGGGAAGCGAGTTGCTGGGCGATCTTCTCAAACATCCGTGGTCCGGCGAAGTAGTGCACGGCCGCCAGCCCGCCCCCGAACAGCGCGACCAGGACCACCACGTGTGGCAGCAGCCGCGGACCGGATCGCAAGCTTCGTTCCGCATCGCGGTCGTCATCGTAGTAGTCATCGTATTCGGTGCGGCGTCGACGCCGGCTCATCGTGGACTCCGTAAGATGGGTGTTCCCTGCCCGGAGCGGCAGGCGGGGCGGCTGATTTCAATGGCGCGTGAAATTGTGATATCCGACAAAGCCTAAATCAACGCGGATCCCGCAACCATACCACCTGAAAAACGGATGTCGTGGACAAGCGAGGCGAAGGGAGCTACGCTAACCGAATCCGCCATCCTTAGAATCCGAATATGTCGACACAGTTTGCCCCGCGAAAAAAATCCAAAAAGACCAACTTGTCGGCCCAGCGACCGGCGACTTCGACGGGGCCGGCCCCCGCGTCCGAGCCCACTCCAGGCGGCGACCCTCTCGAATCGCTCTGGGACCGGATCGGCCTGCCCCAGGACTACCGCGATCACGAGTGCTGGACTCGTCATCTCCGCCGCCGCGCCCGGCCGAAATCGCTGAAGAAGTTGTGGGGGGCCGGGAAGCTGCCCCCCATTTGGTGGGGATTGCGAGATTCCTTTTTCGATCATCCCGCCTTGGCCGATGTGGCCGCTCGCGTACACGGCGCGGCGCGCGAAGATGCCCTCCGTGATACCGTCCCCTGGAATAGCCTGGTCGCCTTCGAATTGGCTGCTCAACACGTCACCGACGACCTCGCCCGCGCCTTGCGCGATCTCGATCGATTGCAGCAAAGTCCGCGGACCCCCCCGGGAGAAGAGCCAGCCGGGTGGTGGCAGACGATACGGTGCGCCTTGGAATGGCCGCATCGTTCGGCCAACTCTGAATCCGATGGCGACTGGCAACAACAGTTGGCGCGAGTCGAATTTCCGTTGACGTTGGCTTATCTCTACCCGGAGTTCACTGCGCTGGAAGAGGACGTGGACGACGCGGCGATTCAGTACGAGAATCTTCTGGCGACACGAGTGGATCTGCACGGTCTGCCGCGCCCGGAAAGTTGGCCCGACTTTCGAGCGCTCCTGGCCAGTTGGCTCCGGTCCGGACGCCTGCTGCAGGCACTTCGCCGCAAACCGTCGCGTCCGACGTGGGAGCAACTCGCGGCCTGC
>JBGSLW010000227.1:0-42629 GCA_041740495.1 Pirellulaceae bacterium | reverse complement strand
GAATCTCCGCGAGCAAGGAGATGAAGGCGCAGCAAAAACTGCTGACCGAGCATTTTGAGGCCTTGGGGGCTCAGGTCTTTCGGCATGCGTTCAAATACAGTCCCCCCAGCAAGGGCCGCCAGTACACGCTGACCAATCTGATCGTCTCGTGGAATCCGTCGGCCAAACGGCGGATCTTGATTTGCACGCATTACGACACGCGTCCGTTCGCCGATCAAGATCCACGGAACAAGCGAGCCAAGTTCCCCGGGGCCAACGACGGGGGGAGCGGCGTGGCGCTGTTGCACGAATTGGGACGGCACATGAGCCCGCTGCGGAATGGCGCGATCGGAGTCGACTTTGTTTTTTTCGACGCCGAGGAATTCGTCTTCAATAATCGACAAACCCACGGCGATCAGGCCGATCCCTTGTTCGTCGGTTCGACCCAATTCGCAAACGATTACAAGAACGGAATCGCCGCCGGGGATTTGGGATACACCTACGAATGCGGCGTGCTGCTGGACATGATCGGCGACGCCCAGTTGGAGTTGTATTGGGAAAAGAACAGTATGTCGCAGTCCAACCCGGTGGCGCGCGAAGTAACTCATGAGATTTGGGGAATCGCGCGCGACCTCGGCTACCCAGAGTTTCACCCTGAAATACGCCACGAGATTCGCGACGACCATTTGCCGTTGATCGCTGTCGCCAATATCCCCACGATCGACCTGATCGACTTCGACTATCCGACGGTGGAACGATCGAACGAGTATTGGCACACGCAGCAAGATACGCCCGATAAATGCTCGGCCCGCTCCCTGGAGATTGTGGGAACCGTCTTGCTGCACTGGCTGAAGAAGCGGGTTCAGCCATGAAGACGTTTTTGCTGGGCGCACCGGTCGTCTGTTTCGGCTTTTTCCTGATGTTCTGGCACCTGCGGCAATGGAATTTTCAACAGCGGACCGTGTCGGACGACCGGGAGCGAGCTTTTTTTGCTCGACAATTCAAGCGGCGGGCGATGATCGGCAGCTTGATCGCAATCGTCGGTGCGGTTCTGGTTTCGTTGCAATGGGTGCACGATCCATGGATCTTCGCCTGGAGTGTGATCCTGCTGCTGGCGCTGTTATTGGTGATCGCGGTGATCGCCCTGGCGGACTTGTTCTACGGGATCTTGCATGTGCAGCACGGCGCCGAAGCGCACAAGGCGCGACGGGCCTTGATCCAGGAATATTTGCGGCAGCGGGAACGGACGGAGAAGGCGCCGTCTGAGAATGACGAAGGGACGTGAGTTTCCGGCGGCCGGCAATTCGCCGCGAGGGTTGATCCGATGACGATGAATCTGCCCTCCTCCGAACTGCGGAGGAGAACTCCGCAACGGATGCCGGCCGAGGTGATTCCGCGCCTGAGGCAGCGACTGATCGAACTCGACTCAACGAATCTCGACACCGACGACGCCACCTTGATTCTGGCGACGATCACCGAGTCTCCGGTGCGGTGGCGCGACAATTGGTTGGCGCTGTGGCGGCTGGTTTGTCCCGTCCACGACGCGACGCAATTGCAGATGTAGCGATAGTCCGAAGCTCCTGTCGATAAAGTGTTATGGATCGTGCCTGGATCGAACAAAAAATTCCGCATCGTCCCCCCTGGTTGTTGTTGGACGCGGTGGTCGAGTTGACGGCGGATCGAATCGTCTGTGAAAAGACGTTTGGGGAGGATGAAATCTTCCATCGGGGGCATTATCCGGGGAACCCGATTATTCCCGGGTTTGTATTGTGCGAGTCCGCTGCGCAGGCGGGTGCGGTCTTGGCCGCCAGCGGCGCGGCGTTGGCGGGGGTTCCCTTGTTGACGCGCGCGGGGGATATCAAATTCAAACAGATCGTTCGCCCCGGGGAGACGATTCGCATCGAGGCCACGATCACCGAGCGGTTGGGTGGGGCGTTGTACTTTGCCGCCCGTGTGCTGAAGGCGGGGAGCCTGGCCGCAAGTTTGACGTTCGCCGTGTTGGTTCAAACCCCCGAGTGAGTTTGTGAGTTTTTTGCAGCTAGAGAACGAGTCGATCGTGGTGTTCGGCGTGGCCAACAAGAAAAGTGTGGCCTTTGCGATCGGCCGCGAACTGGAGGAAGCGGGCGCCCGAGTGATCTACGTGGTTCGCAGTCCGCAGCGGCAGGAATCGGCGGCTAAACTGCTGCCGGGTCGCGAGATTCTGGTCTGCGACGTCGAATCGGAGGAGCAAATCCATCGTGTGCGCGACGAAATCGCCGAGCGCGCGCCGCGGATAGCGGGGCTGGTGCATTCGATCGCCTTCGCCGATTACGGCGGCGGGATGAAGCCGTTCCATGAGACGACCAAGGCCCAATTTCTGCGTTCGATTGATATCTCTTGCTTTTCGCTGATCGCGATTTCCAACGCCTTTCGCGGATTGTTGGCGCCCAACGCCTCGGTGGTCACGATTTCGATTTCCACAACCACGATGGCCAGCGAGAACTACGGATTCATGGCTCCCGTGAAGGCCGCGCTCGACTCGACGCTGGTCTTCCTCACAAAAAGCTTCAGCCGGTTCTCCGAGGTCCGCTTCAACGCGGTCGCAGCGGGCTTGCTGAAGACATCGGCCTCTGCCGGGATTCCTGGATACCTTGATTCCTATCTCTTCGCCGAAGCCGTGATTCCTCGGAAGCGGGGGGTGACCACGCAAGAAGTGGCCAGCACAGCTTGTTTCCTGCTCAGCCAACGTTCGTCCGGGATCGTGGGACAAAGGATCGTGGTGGACGCGGCGATGTCGATCAACTACTTCGATCAGGATGTCATCCGTAGATTTTCGGCAGCCGACTAGCGATCCCGTTACGCTCTCCCCCGCTGCCGGGGCGAGGGCAGGGTGAGGGGGGCGGCGAGTTTGGGGATAGGCTCTAAGTCTTGGGCGTACAGAAAATGTCTCTGTGGCTGTGTTGCGGGACTGGGGGATTTGGCCGTGTCCGCACGAGTTTCCACGGATGACGGATACTCCTGAAATTCGGGTGGAAAGTTTTGTTCCGAGTGATCGTCGCCGGCAAAAACTGGCTATTTTCGCATTTGCCGCGGGGAACACAAAGCTATAATTATCGATACCTGCCTCGCCATACCCCCCCCGCCGAAACTGTCTGTTTGTCGAGTCACTGACCGATGGGTGTTCGTTATACCTGCCCGATCTGCGAAAAGGTCATTCAGCTCAATCCAGCCCGCCAGGCTCGGTTGCGAGCCTGTCCGCATTGCCGAACGCTCGTAAAAACAATCGCGGCCGAGGGCCGACGGGCCGAAACCCAAGTCAACTTCCGGCATAAGACTCCCGAATCGCAATACGAGGCGAAGGCCAGCTCCAGTGGGGGAATCGCGACCTGCACAATGGCAGCAAGTGAACCCATGGTGGAATCGCAATCCTGCGCCAACGCATTGCCGGCAATATTGACCGAGAAACCGGACGCACAGTGGTTCGTTCGCGCTCCCCAGGGAGGGCACTACGGACCGGCGAGCAACGAGTTGATGTTCGATTGGATCGCCGATGGGCGCGTCGGCCTGCGATCGTTGGTGTGGCGCAACGATTGGAAAGACTGGTTGCCGGCCTCTCGAGTCTTCAGCGGACTGTTGGAGTCCTCCCCGGTGGCGAATCGTTCCCCGCAGAAGCGAACCGAAAGGTCGGCTCGCTATTTGGATGACAAGTTGCGGCAAACGCGGCCGTCGGTTGCGACCATTGTCTTACTGGCGATTCTGGGAATAGTCGTGGCCGGTATCGGGTTGCTGGTGTTGCTCCCCCCTCCCAGTTAGACACCCGCTCAACTCGCCACTCCACTCACCGCCCCACTCATTGCCCCACTCGCTCTTTGAGGCTAGCCCAGAATCGGTCGCCCTCACCCTGCCCTTTCCGCCGAAGCGGGCATTGGTATCTACCCATCGTGGTCTGGCCCCCTCCTCCCCCAATTGTTTTTCAATTTCTTCTTTTAACGCCAAGCCGGAGGCGCCGGCTTTGCGTTTGCTGTCCAGCGCCAAGCCGGCGCCTCCGGCTTTGCGTTTGCTGTTCAGCGCCAAGCCAGCGCCTCCGGCTTCGAGTTTGCTGTTCAGCGCAAAGCCGGCGCCTCCGGCTTGGCGTTAAACGGGATGGTGGAACGATGGAGCATGAATACTGCACGACCTTTTTGTGGGGGCATGCGGAGCCAGTTTCGACGTACACGAATTGTTTAGATACCAATCCCCGCCGCGGGGGAGAGGGCAGGGTGAGGGGGCCAGCGGGAATGGGGATAGCCCCGCAAGTCCACTCGCGCACCTGTCGCAATCAAACCAACGACTTATCCAATCTCATTCCACCAACCCCCGAGTACACCCAAGATGGCTGTCAGACGTAACCGCGTTTTCTGGATTCGCTTGTCGAACCGGCAGGTCTTCCTGCAATTGGGAATTCTGCTGTGGAGCTTGGTCAGCGGGGCGTGGCGAGTTGCCGGGCAAGAAGCGGCCCCCCTCGCCGCGAAACCAGCGGAGACTCGCACGTTGATCCATGCCGGCCGTCTCATCGACCCGCTGCGGGACTCGCCGCGGACCGAAGTGACGATCGTCGTCGCCGGGGAACGCATCGCCGAAGTCGTCGCCGGGTACCTGCCTCCCCGGGAGGGGGATCACGTCGTCGACCTAAAGCAATCGACCGTGCTCCCGGGGTTGATGGACATGCACACGCACCTGTCGTTCGAATACTCGCCGCTGGCGTTTACGGAGCGTGCCTTCATGGATTCGACGGAGATGGCGTTGCGCGGAACGATGTACGCCCGGCGAACGTTGAACGCCGGATTCACGACGGTGCGGGATCTGGGTGACGTCGATGGGGTAACGATCGCTTTGCGCAATGCGATTCGCCAAGGCTGGACCGATGGTCCACGGATCTATACGGCGGGAAAATCGATCGCAACCACGGGTGGACACGCGGATCCGACGAACGGACTGAACCGGCATTTTCGCGGGGACCCCGGGCCGGCCGACGGCGTGGTCAACGGTCCCGAGGAAGCGATGAAAGCAATTCGACAGCGCTACAAGGAAGGGAGCGACCTGATCAAGATCACCGCGACCGGCGGGGTATTGAGTCTAGCAGCCGACGGGCAGAATCCTCAGTTCACAGACGCCGAACTGCACGCGATCGTGCTGACCGCCCGTGACTGCGGATTCAAGGTAGCGGTGCACGCGCATGGTGCGGAGGGAATGAAACGAGCGATCCGCGCTGGGGTCGATTCTATCGAACACGGAACGTTTATGGATGACGAAGCGATCGAGCTAATGAAGAAGCACGGCACCTGGTATGTCCCCACGATCAGCGCCGGCCGCTTTGTGGCAGAAAAGGCCAAGATCGACGGGTACTTGCCACCGATCGTCCGACCCAAAGCCGCCGCGATCGGACCGCAGATCGACGCGACGTTTGCCAAGGCCTACCGCGCCGGAGTCAAGATCGCATTTGGCACCGACACCGGCGTCTCCCCCCACGGGGAGAACGCCAAAGAATTCCAGTACATGGTGGAACAGGGGATGCCGCCGCTCGAGGCGATTCGGACCGCGACGGTGAACGCCGCACAACTCTTGGGGGTCGAAAAGGAATTGGGGAATATCGGAGCTGGCATGTACGCGGACCTGGTCGCCGTCGACGAAGATCCCCTGCAGGATATCAGCTGCCTCCAGCGAATCGATTTCGTGATGAAGGGGGGCGTCGTCTATCGCTCCGGCCACCATCCTTAGTCCGCCGCCGCATCGCTGCGCAACACGAGCACTGGGCAGGGCGCCAGTCGGACAACGCGCTCGGCCACGGAGCCCATCGCCAGATGCCGCAAACCTGTCCGACCGTGCGTCGAAATGACGATCAATCCTGCTTGAATCCGCTTGGCGAACTGCACGATTTCCTGGCCGGGGTTGCCGAAAACGGCTTCGAGTTCCATCCCCTTCAGGTCGCTAGGCAAACTCTGCTGGAAGGCATGGCGAATTTGCTGGAGGACCTCCTCCTTGCCCCCGGGCGGCCAGGCGATTTCACCGTAAACTCGCATCGGCGGATCGATGACGTGGATCGCACGGAGGCGATTGCGATCTCCCGCGATTTCCGCGGCGGTCCGCATCGCCGCTCCCGCGCTGTCGGATGAATCCCATGGGACGACAATCAACCCTTGCCGCAAAAAAGACATGTTTCGTGTTCTCTCTCTATTCGATGCCAGGACGGTGGTCGCAGTAATACAAATAACGTTCTAACCGACAACCGCCAATTCACCAACGGTGGCTCGGGTAATCGTTCACGAGCGGGGGGGCTGACCCCCAGAGAAAGTGATCACATCGTGGTCCACCCTGTGAACGTTGACGTGGCTCCGTGCAGATTGCTTACCGATCGATTCGCAGCCAGAGGCTGACGGGGCGCTGATCGCTCTTGGACTCGTCGTCGGGAAAATCGTCTGCGGCGGCGATCACCAGCGACGTCGGATACCACTGCTTTGCCCGACCGCCGACGAACGCGCCGCTGAGGATCGACGATGGCGAGTCGTCCCGACGATCCCCATCCTGGTCGTTCCAACTGGTGTCGATCAGCGTGTTCGGTCGGACCCAGCGCAATACGTCGCCTTGCTCGAGTTCCTCAAAAATTGGGCCCCCACGGTCTTGGGCGATATCGTATTCCAGACACAGATCGCCGATGACCACAACGGCTTCGGTCGCCGCCTTCTCGCGAGCCAATTCGCGCAGCCCGACCGCCTGCCGGGATCGTACTTCCATCTGGTCACAGGCCAGCTGGTGGTGGATCAGCCAGAATCGATTGCCCGTCATGCGGTCGCGAAACAACGCCACGATGGGCGAAATCTGTCCCCCGTCGTTGAGGACATGTTCGTGGAACGAAGAAAGCTCAGTCGACTCGATCAGGGTAAAACGTTCCGGGTCGTACAAGATCTGCAGCCGCTGGTCCTGGCCGGTGGTTCCGTCGATCCGAGCATACCGGCGATCCCAAACCGGGCGATACGCCCCTTCACAATACGTTTCAAATCGGCTCGGGTCGACCTCCGAAAGGCAATAGATATCCGCCGGGTAACTGGGTCGTTCCCCCAGTTGCCGAGCGATCGTGGCCCCGTCGCTCCCGCTGCTCTCCACGTTCCAGGCGACGATAATCAGATGCTCGCCGAAGGTCGCATCGCCGTGGCGCGAACAACCCCATGCCAGCCCCATCCAGCCGACCGCAATCCCGGTGATCCACGAACTGACACGTTTCATACACCTAGTTTGCGCCGGTTTTCACTGTTCGGCAAGGAACGCGCTTCTGGCCCGCCGGTACCGCGGCTCTACAACCCGCGATCCCCCACGACCGGCAACCGACCGTAACGCGCCTTTGTAAGTCGCGTACACTCATCCTAAACCGCGTTCGATCGTAACGCGGCTTTGCAAGCCGCGTTCACTCGTAATGCGGCTTTGTAAGCCGCAACCATTGACCTCCCGTAAGCAAAAAACCTCCGTGAGCCTCCTCCTGGACTGAGATCCGTGCGCGTTTTCTGAAAGCGACTGCAACGAGGCATGCGAACGGCGACCGCCACAGTGCATCATCGGCCCAGCACCTCCCCGCGGCGCAGGTAAGTGTACGCATGTACACTTATCGGAGAATCAGTTCGGGGACGAGTTCACTTATTCTCGCCATTCAGCCGAACAACTAGCGCGCAGTAGACGTTGAGACGTTGAGACATGGCGCTATAGATCGAAGTGGAGCCGAGGGGAGTTGAACCCCTGACCTCTTGAATGCCATTCAAGCGCTCTCCCAACTGAGCTACGACCCCAGGTTGCGATTCGCTGCCAAGTTGTACGCCAGTTTATCGGAATGGGGCCGATCGGCTGGCGGATTGCAGCGAAAGCTCTAAAACGTTACCAATCGACGGGAAGACTGTCAAGTAATCCGACGTGCTGCCGCCGAACCTGTGCGGATTCTTGGTGTCTCTGCATCTGGCGGGCGGCGGGGGGAGAGCAATTGAGGACAATTGCTCTACTGTCAGAGTAGAACAGTTGTCACAACTGTTCGGATCGGGCGAGGGCAGGGGGGGGAGAGCAATTGGGGACAATTGCTTTACTCTCAGAGTAGAACAGTTGTCACAACTGTTCGGAATCAGCGGAAGCATCGATGGGAATTGGGCTTGTACTTAGGAAGACCGCAGCGGCGTATCGCAATGCGTTCGGGGGACTGCCGGCGGCGGTCTGGGTTCTGGCGTTGGTGCTGCTGATCAACCGAGCCGGCTCGATGGTCCTCCCGTTTCTGGCGCTGTACGTCAAGAACGAATTAGGCTACCCGGAAGATCTGGCCGCGCTGACGATCGCCTTCTACGGCGTCGGCAGTTTGCTGGGGAATTACCTCGGCGGCTGGCTGACTCGCTTGTTCGGCGCGTACCGAGTCCAATTCTGGTCGCTCGTCTTGAACGGCGTGGGTTATGCCATCCTCTCGCAGGTTCGCACGTACGGGGTATTCGCAGGCACTCTGGTGTTGGTGACAGTGGCTGCCGAGATCTTGCGTCCGGCCAACGCGACGTCCGTGACGGCGGCCTGCACTCCGCTGACGTTGCGGCGAGGGTTTGCCCTCAATCGCCTGGCGGTGAATCTCGGGTTCACGATTGGACCGATGGTGGGGGGGATCCTGGCCGCGTTCAGCTACCAATGGTTGTTTTGGGGAGACGCCGCGACTTGCCTGATGGCGGCGCTCGCCTTAGCGCGGTGGTTACCCGCCGAAGCCAAAGTCGATCCGCCGTTGGAATCGCACCACGCCTCTGGCGGGCGCTCCCCCTGGCGCGACGTCAACTTTCTGGTGTTTCTGGGCCTGACGTTAGTCACGTTTTCGATTTTCTTTCAACTCACCAGTACCTTCAGTCTGTACCTGGAAAGCGCCTATGGACTGAAGACCTGGCAGATCGGTTCGTTGATGGCGGTCAACACGGTGATCATCGTGTTGTTCGAAATGGTATTGGTGCATGCGATCGAGCCGCTCAACGTGTTGTGGGTGATCGCGGTGGGCAGTTTCCTGATGTGCGCGGGATTTGCGGTGTTGCTGTTCGGCGCGGGCTATTGGATTGGATTCTTGAGCGTCGTGGTTTGGACGGTCGGCGAGATGTTGGCGATGCCGCAGGCGATGGCGTTTGCCGGACAACGGAGCGGAGGGCCGGACCGGCCGCGCTATATCGCCGCCTACACCATGGCGGTGGCCTTGTCGTTCATCACCGCCTCGTTATTGGGATCGTACTGCTACCACCTTCACCGCGATTTGATTTGGGTGGTGTCCGGCGTCGCGGCTTGCCTGGTGTTGTGCGGCTATTTCTGGTTGATTCGGGCTGAGCGATCGGCGGCCGAGATCACCAGTACCAGCGCGGGTTCGCGGTAGCCGCCGCGAAGCTCGTCCGCCATCGAAATCTGGGAGACGTTTCACCGACGAAATCGACGTCGGCGGCGTTGCGCTGGTCGTGGCCCGGCAGCGCGGCGGTGGGCAACCGATCCCCCAGATTCCCGGGCGCAAGGTCCTCCCGTTTCTCGGATGCGTCGCCGTACGTTCTGCCCGCGATTCCGCTGATGCTGGGAAGCGCTGCCCGGGCGGTCGCGAAAGCCTGCCGTCGCATTGTGGAATCGACAGGCTCGTCCGACGACTCGACGCCTGCCATGGGAAATTCGCGGTGTCCGACCGAAGCGGAATCGCCGTTGAGTCCCGCGGGCGGAACGTATCGAAACGTCAGGAACCCGACTGTTTCCCGGGCGTGCGCGCGCTCGGCGTCCGCCGACTGTTCTTCTTCGATCGACCAGGTCGCTCCCTTCGCCGTGAGGCTCCGGAGGCGAACCGTCGCGGGGTCGTCATCGACGTACGTTTGCATCGTCGCGAGCACTCCCGGCGCGGCGAGATACGATTGCTGGAACCGTCGGGGGAGTGCCTTATTGGACACATTTGCAACCCAGCCGGCCTCGTAGGTCAATCCGTTGCTGGCGCCGACACCTGGCAGGGTTGCCAGGTAATGGATGGTTTCGGTGGGGTGGACTCCGTCGGCGGCCTCCTCTTCCTGGAGTCGAGCCGAAAAGCCTTGGGGGGAAACGTTCGTCAGGCGGACGACGGCCGGATCACCTGACGTTTGGGATTGCAATGTCGTGAGTACGACCGGCGTCGCAGCAAAATTGGCCCCCCAAACAACCGGTGACAACTCGGACCCCAGATCGGCACGCCCCGCCAACAGCCAGCGGCCGTTATCCAGCACGGTCAGACCGTGTTCGAGCACAACGTAGGAAATCGACTCGCCGGCGTGAACTCCGTCCTGATAACCCCATTCGCGCAATTGGACTTCGAAGCTGCTGGGTGTGACGTTGCGGATCCGCACGGTGGTCGGTTCGGCGTCGTTGAAGCTGCGGAGATTGACCAGAACGACGGGGTCTTGGAAGGACTCGGCGAACGAAACCTGCGTCCAGGCATCCGTAACGTTGGAGACATTGCCCGCGGCGATTTTCACCGAGGCCTGGCTCCAGTGGAGGGTGTACTGGCCCTCACCCACGTCGTTCCCGACTTCGATGTAGTACCGACCGGTGGTTGCAGGGGAGAAGACCAGCCGGGAGTTTTTGCCGTCCAGCGAATCGGAATCCAACGCAAGCTCGTTGCCGTTCTCATCCAGGATAAGCAATTTTGGATCGAGCAGATTTGGGTTCTGATAATTTGGGTGATCGAACGGCGTACCGGTCCAAAAGGCATACGATTCCCCGGCGTTCAAGTCGACTCCGTAGATATCCTTGGAGACAAACGCGAAATCGATGACGTCGCCATCGAAGACCGCGGCCGTGTGGTAGCTGAACATCGATGCAGAGCCGTCGATTCCTTGCACGCCGATCGTTGCTTCGATGCCGTTATCGTAATACCAAGCGCCGAACAAGACATCTTCGTAGGCGAAGCGGGCGGCGATCGATCCGGTGGCAAACAGTTGGACTTGAAAAGTCGTGTTGCCAAAGTTGTTGTAGTGCGGACGATTATTCCACTGCACGACCAGGGCGGAGACCCCGTCGATAATCCGCTCGTCGAAATACACGAGTCCCGTTTCGTCGTCCAAATCGTCCCAGAAGGGGAGGAGTGCGGCGGAGAAGGCCCCCACCGGGAGTGGTTGGTCGGAATAGGGCAAGTTCTGAAACCCGCCCGCCAGCACGCCGCCATTGTTTCCGATGGACATCGCCCCGGCGGGGAACAGTGCATTGCCGATGCCGGAGAAAATGGTGGCCGAACCGTCGTCGCTGGGGTTGAAAATCTGTCCGGTCCCCGAGATATCCACAAACTTTGTCGGATCGTTGTACCGGGTGGGGGTGACCGATCCGCCGGAGAGGTAGCCCAGCACTCCCGCCACGGAATCGAGGCCGCGGAGCGACGGCCCCAGGACATTGTTGGGTTCGATGTCGTAGACCAGATCTTCGGTGACCAGAAGCGAGTATTGCGAGTAGACGTTCGACGTCACGCGGATGGTGTGGATTCCGGGCTGCGCGACCACGTAGTCTTGGATCGCCAGTTCGATGTTGGAGGCGCCCGCGGACGCCGTGGCGACCACGGCGCCGGAGGGGTCGAGCAGTTGGACCAGTTGGTCGCGAAAGTCGATAATCCCCAAGCCATTCAACAGGACATCGATCGACGTCCCCACTTTCCCTGTGAAGTCCAATTGGTAGTCATCGACATCCTGCGCCACCACTCCGTAAATCACGTCGATCACATCCCCGTTTTCCAGAATCGAATCGTTGTAGCTGAACTCGTACGCCGTGAAGGTAGAAAACTGAACGCCAACGGTGGCGCTGCGACCGTAATCGAGCTCTGGGTGGCCGAAGTAAACATCGGGATAGACGAAGCGGGCGGCGACGGGTCCGCTGGCAAAAATCTGCAACTGAAAGGTGACATCTCCGATCGACGGATAGTGCGGGCGGTTGTGCCACTGCACGATCAGCGCGTCGATCCCGTCGATCTGTCGCTGCTCCACGTAGATATTTCCCCACACGCCGTCGAGGTCGTCCCAGAACGGGAGGAGGGCTCGCTCCCAAGTCCCCACAGGGAGCCCGCGATTGGTCGATTCCAGGTACTCGTTGAGCGCGTTGATCACCCCGCCGTTGTTGCTGATCGAGAACCAGCCAGCCGGGAAGAGCGCGTTTCCAATCGGGGACAAGTAATTGATCGTATCGTCATCGGTCAAATTGAGAGGCGTGCCGCTTTGCGAAATATCGACAAACTGGGCGAACGAGTTATACCAATCGAATTCCAGTTGCCCGTTGCTGCCGGAGGCTTTGCCGATGGCGGCGTATCGTCCGGAACCGAGTTCCAGCCAGGAGTCCCCCAAGTTCACCGGCGCAGTCGATTCGGTCAATCCCTGCGGGTTGATATTGCGAAAGACATCGAACGAGTATCCAGTCCCTTGGTCCGCGGTGATATGGAGCGGGTACCAGCCGGAGCTGGCGGCCCGGGCGAGAGGCAGAAAAAACGACTGACCGGGGCTGGGGGCGGAGACTGGCGAAGACAGGCCTAAGATTTCCGCCGACATCACTGCTCCGGCGGTCAACGGAGAGACTCGCACGGCGATCGAGTGCCCGGCCTCGACGAAAATGTCGTACTCGTCCACCGCGCCTCCGCTGGCCAGCAGGCCGGGGTTGTTCCAACTGATTTCGTTGAGCCCGGCGGCGGGGCCGATCGGTTGAAACGCATTGAACGTGACTTCGAAGAAACGTACGAACGAATCGCCCGCCACGCCATCGCCATTGCCGTCCAGCGGCGTACCGAACGGGTTGTGGATCGCGCCGGCATCCATCGTAAATCGGTATTTCCCGATCCCCAGCGGCCCGCCGCCGATCAGCAACTGGAAGTAGTTGGTCCCCACCATGTAGGGGCTGGCGAAACTGAGTGAAAACAACTGGTCGTCGGCCGTGTCGAACAACTCGTCCGCCCCCGCACTTCGCAATTCGTACGATGCGGGGTCGCCGGCCGAGTTCGTATCCATCACCTGGCTATACCCGAGCACAAACCGGCGGATCTCGTCGGAGGTACTGACCACCCCCTCGGGGACCGAGTCCAGGCTGAGGGTCGGCGCTCCGATCGTTTCGGTCAGAGCGCGATACGAGTTGGTTCGGCCCGCCCCCAACAGCCCGTCGAAGCCTGGGTTCAGTCCGTCGATATTGTCTGCGGTTGCCAGGAGCTGCGCCGCGACTTGATCGCGAGTCCACTCGGGGTGCAGCGACCAGATCAACGCGGCCACGCCCGCGGCGTTCGGCGACGACATGCTGGTCCCCGAGAAATACGCGTAGTACTCCTCTGGAAGCGTCGAGAGGATCGAACTGCCGGGGGAGGAAATATCCATCCCCACACCGTAATTGCTGAAGCTGCTCCGCGCGTCGGTGCTCGTCGTACTGACCACCAGCAAGGATTGCTCGAACAACTGCCGATCGGGGTTGGCCTGGTTGTTGTTGCCGGCGGAATTGAAATGGAGCACGCCTTGATCGTACATGTACTGGACGCCCGAGACGTAGACGACGTCGCTGACCCATTGATCGACGTTGTAGCTGGTGTTGACGATCGGCACGCCCATATCCCCGGCGTAGGCATAGGCGTTGGCGACGATCGTCGACGTCCAGTAGTCGTCGTAGAACTTGAGCGGCATGAAGCGGGCCCGTCCGGCGGTTCCGGCGATTCCCACCGCATTGTCGGTTCGGCCCGCGGCGATTCCCGCCACGTGCGTCCCGTGGTTGTTGTCCTCGGTCGTGGGGCGCGGATCGTTGTCGTTGGCGATGAAGTCCCACCCGTGGAGGTCGTCGATGTACCCGTTGCCGTCGTTGTCCAAGCCGTCCGGCACCGCTTCAGCGGAATGCTGCCAGACGTTGAGCAAGAGGTCCGAGTGATCGATATCGAATCCATCGTCGGTGATCCCGATCACGATCGAGGGATCGCCCAGCGTCAGGTCCCAGGCCGCCTCGTTCTGCATCAGGGGGTGGTGGTATTGTGCACTGTAAAAAGGATCGTTCGGTAGGAACTCGCGCGGGTCGCTGTCCTCGCCGATGAAGTTGGGCGAACTCCACATGACATCGACTCGGGAACTCAGCGACTCGATCGCAGCGAACACATCGCCGCTGGGGCCCAGATCGAGGTGCACGAGCGACACGGAGGTGCGTGCCAACGGGAGCTCGCGCTCACTCGTCAGCATGCGGCGGATCAACTGCGTGCCGGGGACGCCAAGCCACTCCGCCCAATTCACGGCGTCGATGGCGCCGCGGGCCGCCGCTGCGTTGCCCGGTATTTCGATCGCCACGACCAATTCCCCAGGGATGTAGCGGTGTTCGGCGGCGCGAGCCCGCAGGGACTCGACCGTCACCGCGTGATACGCAAAGGGATCGGGAATCGCCGGCGTTGGGTATTGCAGCGCTGCTTCCACCGCGCTGGAGAGCAACCAGCGGTCCTCCAGTGCCTCGGAGATCAATCGAGAAGTCGAAGCAAACTGGTCGCCGGACGTGGGGATGGCCGAGGGCGAACGGCGCCGAGCCAAAAACTGGGGACGGAACTCGAACATGCTCGACTCCTTCGCGGGGAATGTTCGCAGACCAGCATCTCGTCAGCGCACCACTTTGCCGCTTGGCAGGCCCCGCGTCAAGAGTAATCCCATCCTGCGACGGACGAACTACAGCTGGCCGGCCGGGGTCTCCGATCGCAGGGCGTGGATCGCGTCGAAGCAGGACTGCTCGACCGCCCGCTGCCAGTCGGCGATGTGCCGGTAGGCAGGTTGACGCTGGGCAAAGAGGATGGCGCGTGACGAGTTGATCAAAGCCCCCAGTCCCAGGGAATCGAATGCGCCCGCGACGTCCGCCGCGCCTCCTCCTTGGGCTCCAAATCCGGGGACCAAGATCCAACTGTGAGGAAGTTGTGCTCGGAGGTGATTTAGTTGCAGGGGGTAGGTCGCCCCCACGACGGCGCCGACATCACCGTAGCCGTTCCCGTCGGAGGTTTGACCAGCCAATGCGGTCACACAGCGGGCGACGACTTCGAAAACGCATTCTCCCTGCTGCGTGCGGAGGTCTTGGAAATCGCCGCTGCCGGGATTGGATGTCTTGACCAGGACGAACAAGCCGGCGGCGACCGCCCGAGCCCGCTCGAGAAACGGTTGCAACGTATCGATCCCCAAGTAGGGGTTGACCGTCAACGCGTCGCAGAGGGGAAAGTCCTGTTGCGAAGCCCCATCTTCCGTCGGTCCGAAAAAAGCATTGGCGTACGCTGTGGCGGTCGAGCCGATATCGCCTCGTTTGGCGTCGGCGATCACTAGCAACCCCATCGATCGTGCGCGAACGATCAAATCCTCCAGGACCCGCAGTCCGCCGCTCCCCCATTCCTCAAAAAAGGCCCATTGCGGCTTGATCGCTGGAACCAGCGGCGCCACCACTTCCAGGATCGATTGGCAAAAGGACTCGATCGCCTGCAAGACGCGCGGCCGATCGGACAGGGAGACCCCGTCCGTGAGTTCAGCGGGCAGCAGCTGCCAGTGCGGGTCGATCCCCACAATCAAGGGGGTCCGCCGCTGTCGTACCGCGGCCGTCAATCGAGCAGAAAATGGCGGCATAGAAAATTCGTGGAGTCTGTGTCTACATCATGCCGACTTGCCCCCTCACAATACCCTCTCCCCCGCGGCGGGGGAGAGGGAAATGTAATGGGACTGCTAACAATCCCGCGGCGGAGGAGAGGGAAATGTAATGGGACTGCTTTCTCTTCGGCTGCGGGGGAGAGGAGAATGTGATCGGGCTACCTTGTCTCCGGCTGCGGACGTGAGGGGGATGGGATCGGGCTACATTCTCTTCGGCGGCGGGGGAGAGGGAAATGTAATGGGACTGCTTTCTCTTCGGCTGTGGACGTGAGGGGGATGGGATCGAAATGAAGTTGGCTGGGCTACACATCCGTTGCTCTGTGCGGTAGCTTAATGCAACCGAATTCGGCCTGCCATGCCCGATCGACACTCCCGCGCGGAATGGATGCCGAAAAACTTCGGGGTGCGCATTGTAGAACAGTTGTCCTCAACTGTTCGCTCCACGGTTCGGGACGAGCAATTGAGGACAATTGCTCTACGCTAGAATGTAGAACAGTTGTCCTCAACTGTTCTCCGTGAGCAGCGCGTCAACCATCGACAGTCCTCGTAACATCAGTATTTTCAGGGCCCAGCGGTCCTTAGGGCGAATGGAACAAATTCGAGGATTACTGCGGGATACCTGGAAATTCTGGATCGCGTTTTGGCTGGGCGGCATCCTAGCGGGAATTTATGTCGACCCAGTGATCTTTGTCTGCCTGCCGATATCGTTGGTGACGATCGTCTATTTCGCATTTGTGCGGTACGACGAGCACGGGCAGCGCCGAAAGTAGCGTTTGTGTGGATTATGTCGGCGGCTGCCGACAGCGAATCGATACCTATTTCCGCACGCGCTTCTGTTTCGTACTAAGCTTGCGGGTATCGTGCGATCGCCGCCATCTGGACGGGTCCTTCCCGCGCTGCAATTACCTAGTTGAACTCGCCTGACCCGCCCATGTCTTACTCGCCGCTGAAGTCTACCAATGGGACCAAAACGTGTTGGTTTCTGGAGGGGCCGTACGACGACTCCGATTCGGTTCGCAGTATGCCGATTTACGGCGACCCCTTCCAAGTCGGGCGGCGACAAGACTTGGGTCTGACGCTGCTCAGTCCCAATGTCTCGAATCTGCACGCCGAGTTCGCACAGCAGAACAATGCGTTGATCCTCCGCGACCTGGGGAGCACCAACGGCACGTACGTGAACGGGAACCGCGTTTGCGATTTCGTCGTATTGGGGAACAACGATCTGGTGCAGTTTGCTTCGGTCCCCTTCCGGGTGCGGGCGCACGTGGAGCATCGAGTCACGCAGACCATGCAAGACGATTCGTTATCGCGCGCCGTCGCGTTGGTGAATTTCGATCGTCTGATGAACGAGCGGGCAGTGACCCCCTACTTTCAGCCGATCGTGCGGGTCCGAGATGGTGGGATCGTGGGCTACGAGGCCCTGGGGCGCAGTCGCCTGCCGCTGTTGAACAACCCGGACGAAATGTTCCGTATCGCCAAGCGACTCAACCTGGTCGTCGAGCTGAGCGTGTTGTTGCGTGAGGAAGCGATCCGGGTCTCGCACGAACTTCAACATTGCTCGCTGCTGTTCGTCAACACGCACCCCCAGGAGTTGACGCAGACAGGACTGATGGAATCGTTGCGGTCGACGCGCGAGTTCTACCCTTCGCTGCCGCTGGTGTTGGAGATCCATGAACACGCCGTCAGCGATCGGCATCAGATGCAGGAACTGCGAGCAGCGCTGGCTGATCTGAATATCGGGCTGGCCTACGACGATTTCGGCGCGGGACAATCGCGGTTGAACGAGTTGGTCGAGATCCCACCGGATTTTCTCAAGTTTGATATCTCGCTGATCCGCGACATCCACCGGGCGAACCCGTCGCGCTACCGGATGCTGGCGACGCTGGTGCAAATGGTCCGCGATCTAGGCATCGCTCCCTTGGCGGAAGGGGTCGAATGCAAGGAAGAAAGCGACGCCTGTGCCGAACTGCAGTTCGAGGTCGGCCAAGGTTTCTACTACGGACGCCCCGCTCCGGCGGTCGTCGCCTAGTCTCCCGACCGTCCCTCCACCGAGTCAGGCTCGGTGGGGAGGAGGCAATCGGTGGCTGGATGCCGTTCGTTTCCAGTCCGTCCCTCCACCGAGGCAGGCTCGGTGGGGAAGCGAAAATAGGTGTCTGGCTCGCATTTCGGGTATACTGTCAGGCGAGTCATTTTCGGTCTGATGCACCCCGAATCCATGAAGTCGGCCAAGTTTGGAATTGTCGTGTTGATCGTGCTGGGGGTGTGGGCCGCCGCCAGGTCGTCACATGGGCAGAGTCCAATTGTTCCGGACGGACCGATCCAGCGCGACGAAACGGTCTCGTTCCAGGCGACTGTTCGCCCGATCTTGGCTTCGAATTGTTTTCCGTGCCACGGCCCGGACGCGGGGGCGCGCCAGGCCGACTTGCGACTCGATCGACGCTCGGAAGCCACGGTCGAACTCGGTGGACGCTGGGCGATCCGGCCTGGATCTCCCGACCAGAGTGAGGTGATCCGCCGCTTGGAATCGGACGACTTGGACGAGCGGATGCCGCCGCCGGATTCCCATAAAACGGTGACAGCGGAGCAGATTCTACGTCTGAGGCAATGGATCGCGGAGGGGGCGGAATACCAAGAACATTGGGCGTTCGTCCCTCCCCTGCGAACTCGCCCGCCAGAGATTGATGCGACGAAATACCCCGCGTGGGCCGATTCGCCGATCGACCGTTTCCTGCTGACTCGAATGCTGGCGAATGGGCTTTCCCCGTCGCCTGCTGCTCCCGCTGAAACGCTCATCCGCCGCCTCTATCTCGACACGATCGGGTTGCCGCCGACGCCTGCGGAATTAGAGGAGTGGCTCCCCCGTCTGCGGCAATCACCGCTCGGTCCGGAAGGCCTGAATCTGCAGAGCTACGCTGCATTGGTCGAGCATCTTTTGAACTCGCCCCACTACGGCGAGCATGCGGCACAACGCTGGCTGGATTTGGCTCGTTACGCCGATACGAACGGTTACGAAAAGGATCGACCCCGCAACATCTGGCCGTACCGCGATTGGGTGATTCGCGCCCTCAATCGCGATCTACCGTTCGATCAGTTCACGATCGAGCAACTCGCGGGTGACCTGCTGCCCAACCCGTCGCGCGATCAATTGATCGCGACCGGCTTCCACCGCAATACGATGTTGAACGAAGAGGGAGGCATCGATCCGCTGGAGTATCGCTTCTACGCGATGACCGACCGCGTGGCGACGACCGGGACAACCTGGCTGGGTTTGACGTTGGGATGCGCCCAATGTCACTCGCATAAGTACGATCCGATCTCGCACCAGGAATACTATCAAGTGATGGCGCTGCTGAACAACGCGGAAGAGCCCGAGTTGAAGTTGCCCAGCGAATCCGACGAGCGCGATATTCACGCGCGGTTGGTCGAGGCCGACCGATTGCAGAACGATTTGCCCAGTCGCTGGCCCGGCGGAGGCGGCGACGACCCGGCGGTCCGCGCGGAACATTTGGAGCAGGCCTTTCAAGCATGGTTGGCCATCGAACGCCAACAGCCGGAGTGGACGATTGCACGGCCGGCCGAGGCGACTTCGCCGACGATGACGCTGTTGATCGAAGCGGACGATGCCGTGTTCGCGTCCGGGGACATCACCAAGGACGATCGTTACACGCTGCGGCTACCTTCGATCCCGGCCGGTACGACCGCGATTCGCTTGGAGGCGCTGCCGGACGAACGACTGCCCGGCAGCGGACCCGGTCTGGCGTACTTTGAAGGCCCGGTCGGAGATTTTTTTCTGGGGGAGTTTGCCGTAAGTCGTGTTTCCGCCGAGGGCGCCCAAGCGATATCGATCCGGGCGGCCAGCGAGTCCTACGCGAGCAACCATTTCGGCAATGCTGCGGTTTCGGCAGGTCTCGCCACCGACGGCGATCCGCAAACCGGCTGGTCGTGCTCCGGGCGCTATGGCGAACGGCATGTGGCGGTGTTCGAGTTCGCGGCGCCGTTGCAGGAAAGCTCGGATCTGCTGGTCACGCTCCGTTTCGGCCGGCACTACCCTTGTTCGCTCGGACGTTTCCGCCTGGCGACAACTTGCAGTACCGGGACGTTCATCGCGCGCGAATATGGGCCGGAGATCGAGGACCTGTTGCAGCGCGATCCGACAACTTGGAGCGACGAACAGCGGCGAGGCGTGTTGCATGTGTTTCTCTGGCAGTCCCCCGAGATGGCGAGCGCCGTCGAGGAGATACGTCAGTTGCGCCGGCGGCCCGATGGGGCGTCCACGCTGGTCTTTCGGGAGCGTCCTCCGGAGAATCCGCGGCCGACCTTCCGCCATCATCGCGGCGAGTACTTACAACCGCGCGAACAAGTAGCACCGGGAGTGCCCAGTTTTCTTCCGCCGATACCGCCGGATGCAACGCCCGCCGACCGAATGGCGCTGGCCCGCTGGCTGGTCTCGCCGGCAAATCCCCTCACGGCTCGGGTGCAAGTCAACCGCGCCTGGTCCGCGCTGTTCGGACTCGGTCTGGTGCGGACCGCCGGAGACTTTGGGTTGCAGGGGGATCCGCCAACTCACCCGGAACTGCTCGATTGGCTGGCGGTCGAATTCCTGGCCAACGGTCAGTCGTTGAAACAACTCCACCGCTTATTGGTCATGACCGCGGCGTATCGGCAGAGCTCGCACGTAATCGAGCCGCACCGTTTGCTCGATCCGCAGAATCGCTGGCTTTCGCGGGCCAGCCGAATCCGGCTCTCGGGGGAGCAGATTCGCGACTTGGTGCTGACCGCCTCCGGATTGCTCGACCGCCGGCAATTCGGGCCGCCAGTCTATCCGCCACAGCCCGACGGCGCGACCGAGATTGCCTACGCTGGCGGGAGTTGGACCGCGAGCACCGGGCCGGACCGCTTTCGCCGCGCGATTTATACGTTCCGCAAGCGGACCGCTCCGTTTGCAATGTTCACCACGTTTGATGCTCCGTCCGGAGAAGTCTGCACGGCCCAGCGCGATGCATCCAATACGCCGCTGCAAGCGCTGACGCTGCTGAACGATCCTGCGCTGAGTGAGGCCGCCGCCTTTTTAGGGCGCGAACTTGCCAAGCTCGAAAGCGACGACGACGCCAAGATCGATCAGGTCTATCGCCGAGTGCTCGGCCGCCCGCCAGAAGCCGCGGAACAAACTCAACTGCGAGAATTCACGTCGCGGCAACGCGCCCGGTTGGTCGCCGGCGAGCTGGACCCGCACGCCCTTGTCCAAGCGTCCGCGCCCGCCGCAGGCGACAAGGCCCCGGTCGCAGGAGACGCGAATCCGGAACCATCTGCCACCGAATTGACCGAGCAGGCTGTTTGGGCGATCACCGCCCGCGCCATTCTGAACCTCGATGAGACTATTACCCGAAACTAGGGGGAATGTTGAAATGAACTGCCACCTGCACCGTCCTCAACCGCGAGGCACCCGCGCCGCACGCCGCTGGTTCCTGGAGCAGTGTGGGATTGGACTGGGCCGAATAGGCCTGGCGTCGCTGGTGGCACAGGCCAGCGGTCGCGTGGGGGAGGCGGCATCCTCTGGGAGTCCATCGCCCGAACGGCCGGGGAGTTTCGGCCGGGCCAAGGCGGTGATTCACCTGTTCATGGCTGGCGCGCCCTCGCACTTGGACTTGTTCGATTTCAAACCCGACCTGGCACGGCTGGATGGGCAACCGCTTCCGCCCTCTGTGATCGGCGACCAGCGCTATGCGTTTATCCGATCGGATGCGGCGGTGATGGCTCCACGTTTCCCTTTTGCATCGTACGGGCAATCCGGGCTGGCGTTGGGAGAACCACTGGCGCCGTTGGGCCAGGTCGCCGACGAGCTATGTCTGGTCCGTTCGATGACGACGGACCAATTCAATCACGCGCCGGCGCAGATCTTTTTCAACACGGGTTTTGCCCAGCCGGGACGTGCCTGCATGGGATCGTGGGTCACCTATGCGCTGGGCGCTGAGGCCCGCGACTTGCCCGCGTTCGTCGTACTGAGCACCGGTGCGGGGATCAGCGGCGGTTCGGCGAATTGGTCCGCCGGTTTTCTGCCGACTCGTTTCGCCGGCGTCCGCCTCCGCAACCAAGGGGACTTGATTCTCAATCTGACCAACCCGCCGGGAATTGACGCGGAGGCGCAACGCGACTCCTTGGACTTGATCCAGGCACTCAATCGCCGCCAATTCTCCCAGTCTGAGGATCCGGAGATCGAAGCGCGAATCGCCGGGTACGAGATGGCCCATCGCTTGCAAACCAGTGCTCCCGAGTTGCTCGATCTGGCCAGCGAAACGCCGGCGACGCTGGCACTGTACGGCTGCGACCCACAGCAACCTTCGTTCGCCCGCGCTTGCCTGCTGGCTCGCCGGATGGTCGAACGCGGTGTGCGGTTCATCAATATTTATCACGAAGGTTGGGACGCCCACAGCGACTTGATCGGCAACCACCGGACGCACGGCGCCGCCACCGCCCAAGCCACCGCCGCCCTGATCCAGGATCTGCGACAACGCGGGATGCTGGAATCGACGCTAGTGATCTGGGGAGGCGAGTTCGGCAGGACGCCGATGGTCGAAAGCAATGCCGCGTTGGGACGAAGCTTGGGCCGCGACCACCATCCCCAAGCCTTCTCCGTCCTGATGGCCGGCGGCGGAATCAAAGCGGGCTATGTCCACGGCGCGACCGACGAATTCGGATTCCATATCGTGGAGAACCGAGTCCACGTGCACGACTTGCAGGCCACGATACTGCATTGCCTGGGACTCGATCACCGCACGCTCACCTTTCCCTTTCGCGGCCTGGATGTCCGCCTGACGGGCGTCGAAGAACACCACCCGGTGCTGGATATCGTCGCCTGAGCATTGGAATTGGGGATTGGGGTCAGACCCTGCTTCCTGTCAGACCCTGTTTCCAGGTGTTTGTGCGATCGGACCAGGAAGCCATTTCTCGGATCCTCAATGTCTGAAAACAGGGTCTGCCCCCTTACGCCTACTTGGTCATCGGTTTTCCCCGCTTACTGCCTTCCGCCGTCTCCTGCGGATTGCGAGCGATTTCTGCCGGCTGTATGCTGCGGGCATGTCCGATGTCACGCGCATTCTGTCCGCAATTGAGCAAGGCGACCCTCGGGCAGCCGGGCAGTTGTTGCCGCTGGTGTACGACGAACTACGAAAGCTGGCGGCGGCGAGATTGGCGCTGGAGCGGCCGGACCATTCGCTGGACGCCACGGCGCTGGTGCACGAAGCCTACTTGCGGCTGATTGGCGATCAGCGATTCGACGGGCGGGGTCATTTTTTTGCGGCCGCCGCCGAAGCAATGCGGCGGATACTCGTCAATCACGCTCGGGATCGAAATCGCCAAAAGCGGAACGGCGGCCGAATTCGTGTGGAATTGCTCGATCATGCCGGTTCGCTGGGCGAAGATCCCGATCTGGTCTTGTCATTGGACCATCTGCTGGATGGGCTGTCGGCCGACGACTCGGCTGCGGCCGGAATCGCCCAACTCCATCTGTTTGCCGGACTTTCTGTGGAGCAGGCCGGCGAGGCCCTGGGTCAATCCCGCGCTTCGGCGTACCGGAACTGGAAGTATGCCCGTGCCTGGTTGCGAGCCGCATTGGAAAAATAGTCTGGAATTTGCGAGACACTCGCCTGCTGGACGGGGCATTGGGTATAGATTCCAACCCGAAGGTGAATGATGACGGTCGATTCAGCACGAGCAAAATCCATTTTTCTGGCGGCTTCCGAAGTGCCTGATCCGGCCGCGCGGGCGGATTACCTGGACCAGCAATGCGGCAATGACGGCCCGCTCCGAGCCCGGGTTGAAGCCCTGTTACGCGCCGACGACGCCGCAGTTGACCTTGGCGACCAGCCGTTGGGGCCTGCCGTCGGAGCCACCATCGACGAACCGACGGCCGTGCAACCCGGCACGCTGATTGCCGGCCGCTATAAACTGCGGCAGCAGATCGGCGAAGGCGGCATGGGCACGGTCTGGATGGCCGACCAGGCCGAACCGGTCAAACGCAAAGTCGCCGTCAAGCTCATCAGTGTCGAGCGCGGGCAATCGAAGACGATCCTGGCCCGTTTCGAAGCCGAGCGGCAGGCGATTGCGCTGATGGATCACCCGCACATCGCCAAGTTGCTCGACGCCGGCACGACGGAAACGGGTTCGCCGTTTTTTGTCATGGAACTGGTCAAAGGGATCCCACTCAACGACTTCTGCGACCAACACAAGCTCACTATTGCCGAGCGGCTGAACCTGTTCACGCAGATCTGCAGCGCGGTGCAGCACTCGCATCAGAAAGGGATCATCCACCGGGATTTGAAGCCTTCGAACATCCTGGTGGAAAGTCACGATGGCAAACCGGTGCCGAAGGTGATCGACTTCGGTTTGGCGAAGGCGACGAGCAGCCTGCAACTGACCGAGAGGTCGATGTTCACGGCGTTCGGCAGTGTGATGGGCACGCCGCTGTACATGGCACCGGAGCAAGCGAACTTCAATGCCGTGGACATCGACACGCGAGCTGACGTCTACGCACTCGGCGTGATTCTGTACGAACTGCTGACGGGCACGACGCCGATCACACGAGACACGATGAAGAAGGCGGCCCTCGACGAGATGCTCAAACTGATCCGCGAGCAGGAAGCCCCGACGCCGAGTAGTCGCCTCAGTTCGGTGGACAGCGCGCCGAGCGTGGCCGCGAGCCGGCAGATGGAGCCGGTGAAACTGGGTCGGTTCGTGAAGGGGGAACTCGACTGGATCGTGCTGAAGGCGCTCGCCAAGGACCGCGACCGGCGTTACGAGACGGCCAACGGATTTGCCCGGGACATTGAGCGGTTCCTGAACCACGAACCGGTGACGGCCGGTCCGCCCAGCGCGCGGTATCGACTCCAGAAATTTGTGCAACGGAACCGTGGTCAGGTGATCGCCGCGAGTCTGGTGCTGTTGGCTTTGGTGGCGGGAATAGTTGGTACGAGCGTTGGACTCTACCAGGCCAACCTGGCCCGAAAGGCGGAAGCCGGGCAACGGAAATTAGCCGAGGCCAATGAACGGGAGGCAAACGACGAGCGGGCCAAGGCGGTGGCGGCGGCCGAGAAGGAAAAGCAAGCAAAGGAAGACGCCGTCCGCAATCTGGGCTTCGCCAAGAAGGGGAACGAACTGCTTGGCTCGGTATTCACCGGGCTGGATCCGAAGGCCAACTACGCCACCGTCGGCGAATTCAGCGAGGCCCTGAAGAACAACCTGAAAAAGGCGGTGGCGGAGCTGGAAGGCTCGGCCATTGGCGACCCGTTGGAGGTCGCAGCGATGCAGAACACTCTCGGCCAGTCGCTGCTTGGACTGGGGGAAGCGAATCTGGCCGTCGAGGTGCTCGAGAAGGCACGGGACACTCGCACGACCAAACTCGGCCCTGACCACCCTGACACCCTCACCAGCATGAGCGACTTGGCGGGGGGCTACCAGGCCGCCGGCCGGCGAGACAGGGCCCTGCCGCTGGCCGAGGCGACGCTCAAACTCCAGAAGGCCAAGCTCGGCCCCGACCACCCCGACACCCTCACCAGCATGAGCAACCTGGCGATGGGCTACCATGCCGCTAGCCAGCTGGACCAGGCTCTCGCCTTGTACGAGGAGACGCTCAGGCTCACGAAGGTAAATCTCGGCCCCGATCACCCCCTCACCCTCAACAACATGGCCAATCTGGCAGCGGGCTACAAAGACGCCGGCCAACTGGACAAGGCGCTGCCGCTGTTCGAGGAGACGCTCACACGCACGAAGGCCAAGCTCGGCTCCGACCACCCCCAAACCCTTGTCAGCATGAACAACCTGGCGCTGGGCTACAAGGACGCCGGCCAACTGGACAAGGCCTTGCCGCTGCTCGAGGCAACGCTCACCCTGTCGAAGGCCAAACTCGGCCCCGACCATCCCGATACGCTGTTGAGCATGCACAATCTGGCGGTGGGCTACCTAGCCGCCAATCAGCTGGACCAGGCGATACCGCTGTACGAGCAGACGCTCAAGCGGTTCAAGGCTAAGCTCGGCCCCGACCACCCCTTTACGCTCGGCAGCATGGCAGGCCTGGCGGAGGGCTACCGGAACGCCGGCCAACTGGACAAGGCCCTGCCGCTGCTTGAGGAATCGTTCGCGCTTTGCCAAGCCAAACTCGGCCTCGACGACCCCCTCACCCTCGGCAGCATGGCCTGCCTGGCGGTGGGGTACCAGAACGCCGGCCAGCTGGACAAGGCCCTGCCGCTTCTCGAAAAGACGCTCAAGCTCCGGAAGGCCAAACTCGGCTCCGACCACCCTGACACCCTCACCAGCATGAACAACCTGGCGCTAGGCTACAAAGACGCCGGCCAACCGGATAAGGCCCTGCCGCTCTACGAAGAGACGTTCAATCTCAGGAAGGCCAAGTCCGGTTTCGACCATCCCGACACCCTCGCCACCATGAACAACCTGGCGGTGAGTTATCGGGAGGCCGGTCAGCTGGACAAGGCCCTGCCGCTTTCTGAGGAAACGCTAAAGCTCTGCAAAGTCAAACTTGGTCTCGAACACACCACCACCCTCGCCAGTATGGGGAACTTGGCGACAGGCTATCTGCTCGCCGGCCAACTGGACAAGGCCCTGTCATTGTTCGAGGAGACGCTCTCGCTCACGAAGGCCAAGCTCGGCCCCGACCACCCCGAGACCCTCTCCAGCATGGGCAATCTGGCTTCGGGCTACCGAGTTGCCGGCCAGCCGGACAAGGCTCTGCCGCTGCTCGACGAGACGTTTACGCTCAAGAAGGCCAAGCTCGGCCCCGACCATCCCGACACACTCACCGGTATGAGCAACTTGGCGGTTTGCTATTGGTCGTTGAACCGGCTTGACCAGTCCATCCCGCTGTTTGAACAGTTGCTGGCGCTGCGGGAGACGAAGCTCGGCCGCACACACCCAGACACGCAACATTCGGTAGGAAACCTCGGGGTGAACTACAAGGATGCCGGGCGGGTGGCGGAGGCGATCCCGCTGCTGGAAGAGGCGTTTCGGGCGTCGAAGAAATTCCCCGCCCTCCGCGGGCTCGGCGATTCGTTACTCGACGCCTACGCCAAAGCCGGTAAGGCCTCCGAGGCGCAGAAGTTGATCGACGAGATGCTCGCCGACGCCCGCCAGACGATTGCGAAGGACAGCCCGCAACTGGCGGGAGCGCTGGTCCAAATAAGCATGAGCCTGCTAGAGATAAAGGGGTTCACGGAGGCCGAGCAACTGCTCCGCGAGTGCCTGACCATCCGCGAAAAGACGCAGCCCGACGACTGGACGACGTTCAACACGATGTCGCTGCTCGGCGGGGCGTTGCTGGGCCAGACGAAATATGCTGAGGCCGAGCCGCTGCTGCTGCAGGGCTACGAAGGAATAAAGGCCCGCGAGACAACCATCCCGCCGGAGGCCGGCACCCGCGTCCCCGAAGCGCTCGACCGACTGATCGAGCTGTACACCGCGACCAGCACGCCGGACGAGGTCACAAAATGGCAAGCCGAACGGGCGAAATATCCGATGCCGAACGAAGCCGACTCCATGCCAATAGAAGCCGCACCGATGCCGAAAGAGGAGAAGTGACCCCCGCTGAACTGTTGCCCCAGTTGTACGACGAACTCCGCGCCTGGCTGCGGGTCACTTGGGAGGGAAATCTGGGCCACCTCGTCCATACTGACGTCGGTTACTGCTCGAGATCGGCAAGCAGCGCCTTGAAGTCTTGGCGGTCGCGGAGCGAGGTGAGGTCGGAGTCTTCCCTTAATTGGACGGCGTCGGTCCAGCCCGCATTGACGGCACGTCTCAGCCATTCCATCGCCTGATCGGCATCCGCTTGAGCGACGACGGGGGCTTCGTCCCCGGACGCCATTTCTTGCACTTCGGCCGTGAGAGCCCGGTAGCACGCGGCGTTGTAGAGACTGCTGGCGTCGGTTCGGTTGAGTTTCTCCCACATCTCCGCAGTTCCGCGACACCCGGCGGGATCGCCCGCCTTGCGGAAATGCCCAAGCCGAAGGTTGATCGCCCGGCGTACGAGCCCGAAATCGACGTCGGGTCGATCGGACTTCAACAGAAACTCGTCGATCAAAGGGATCGCCTCGGCGCCTCGATCTGCGTCGACCAAGGAGGAGGCTAATGTCACCAGGCTGACCAGCGTTTCCGGGTGGTCCTGGGGCAACACGCGCCGGCGGATTTCGAGCACCTCCTCGCGCAGTTTCAGTGCCTCGGCAGGACGGTTCAAATCATGGTAGCTGTGCGCCAAGTTGTGCATGCTCCTGAGCGTCTCGGGATGATTGGGGGGAAGCACGCGTCGATGGGCGTCCAGTGTTTGCTCACGGAGTTCCAGCGCATCGCCATGCCGATTGAGGGCCGCGTAGCAGTTGGCCAAGATCCTCAAAGTGAGGAGCGTATCGGGGTGGTCCGGCGGGAACACTCGCTTTTCCGCGGCCAGCGCGTCTTCCAGGAGGATGCGAGCTTCATCGTGGCGGTTCAACAGCGCATAACTGATTGCCAGGTTGTTCATCGTGCGAAGTGTATCCGCGTGATCGGGAGGAAGCACTCGCCGTTGTGCCGCCAGTGCCTCACTGTAGAGTTTGATCGCATCGTCATGTCGATTCAGCAGCGTGTAGCCGTAGGCGACGTTGTTCATGCTCAAGAGCGTATCGGGATGGTTGGGGGGGAGCGTTCGCCTGCGCGCAGCCAACGTCTCTTCGTTTAGTTTGAGGGCCTCGGTGTGTCGGAACAGTTCGATGTAGGTCGCTGCCAAGTTGTTCATGCATTTCAGCGTGTCGGCGTGATCCGATCCGAGATGATGCGTACTGAGTGCCAGGGCCTGTTCAATTTGCTCCGCCGCCGCCGCATACTCGCCGAGATAATGCAAAGTAGCTCCCAAGGTATACCGCAATCGTGCCTCGACAATCGGCTGGTCTCGGAAGCTCGTCCCCAGCGCCGGCAAACTGGCTCGGACAGCGTCCAAAACGGTGACCGCGGCGCCCCGTCCACCTGCCTGCCCTTTCGGCCGGGCTGCGGCAAACACCTTTTCCTCAAAAAACCTCACGATCGCATTCGCCTCCGCCTCCTTCGCCTGCGCCACGACCTTGGCGGCTTCCGCCTTCTGTCGTGCATCCGCCTCCGCGGCTCGCGCTTGTTCCTTCGCGACAGATTCCATCTTCGCGATCTGGGCCTGGCGTTTGGCTTCTGTTTCCTGCTTCTGGGCGATCGCCATTTGCCGCTGTGCTTCAAACAATCCGCAAGTCGTCCCAACGATTCCCGCGACCAACGCCAGCAGCCCCAGGCTGGCGGCGGTCACCATCTGGCGGTGGCGGCGAACGAACTTCCGCAACCGATACAGGCGAGAAGGGGGGGCGGCGAGTACCGCGTCGCCCGCCAAATGCCGCTGGATGTCCAGCGCCAAACCGCTCGCGGTCTCGTACCGCCGACTGCGGTCTTTCTCCAACGCCTTCATGACGATCCAGTCCAGGTCGCCGCGGACGAGCCCGGTCAATCGGCCCGGATCGGCATGCCGACGAGCCGCCAGATTGGGAAGCGCTTCGCTCGACGAGAGCCGCGTGCTGGGCTTGGGCGGATCCTCCTCACGAACCATTCGCCGGATCTCGTCCCAGGCCGCCTCCTTCAGCCGCTGACGCTCGATCGGCGTTGTGCCGGTCACCAGCTCATAAAGTATCACCCCCAGTGAATACAAATCGGCACGAGTGTCGACATCCAGCGCACTGGCGCCCAACTGCTCCGGCGCCATATACAATGGCGTCCCCACCACCGCACCAAACGAAGTATGCAACGACAAATCGGTAAGCGCTTGAGTTCCATGCAAAGCCTTGGCCAAGCCAAAGTCGATCACTTTGCAGACCGGTCGACCATCCTGTTCCGTCACCAAGATGTTCGTAGGCTTTAAGTCGCGGTGGATGATCCCCTTTTGATGAGCATGCTGCACCGCCGAACAGACTTGACCAAACAGCTCCAGCCGCTCGCGGACGGAATGCTGTACTTGATCGCAATATTCTGTCAGCGGAATTCCCTTAACCAGTTCCATCGCGAAAAAGGGTCGGCCTTGTTCGGTCATGCCGCCGTCAAACACCTTGGCGATGTTGGGATGATCCATCAGGGCTAGTGCCTGACGCTCGGCTTCGAAGCGAGCCAGGACGGACTTCGAGTCCATGCCGGCCTTGATCAGCTTGACGGCGACCTTCCGCTTGACCGGCTCCTTTTGTTCCGCCAGCCAGACCGAGCCCATGCCGCCTTCACCGATCGCTTCGATTAGCTTGTAGCGCCCGGCGATCAGCGTCCCGGGCGCCGATTCCACGGCCACGCTTTTGGTTTCCTCCGGCCGGCGATCAACCTCCTTCAGCTGGAAGTCCCCGGATTCGTCGTGCGCCCGCAGCAAGGCCTCAACCTGCGCGCCCAGCGCGGGATCCCCTCCGCAAGCCGCTTGTACAAAGGCCATCCGCTGCTGGCCCGTTAATTTGATCGCCGCCGCGAAGATTTCGTGCTCGCTCATGGAAAGCCGAGGGGATTGATTTCGAACAAAAAAAAGACCGGTACCAGATTAAGCGAAATACCCAGCCAAAAACCGGGAGGATTCTCAAAAAAAATCCGTGGGAGTCGAATCACCGATTGTGGTTGATGCAGAAAAAGGCCGATTCGCCGGCGAGCGGCAGAGGCATGAAAAGGCGTAAGCCGCCTGGCGCTAGCCTGCGGTTTCCGACCGCGCTGGACCCCAAGAAACCGCAGGCTAGTGCCAGGCGGCTGATAGTCTCGTAACCATGTCGACGGACAACCCGAGAATTCCGGCGCTATCGATTTTGGGGAAGAATGCCGGCTGACGTGGGACCTGCGGAACACTCGTCCTATCCGGAGCTTGCCTCATCGAAGCGGATCACCACGCTCCTCCTCCTCCTCCGCCGAAGCCGCCGCCGGAGGAACCACCGGAGAATCCACCGCTGCTCCAGCCGCTTCCCCCGCCTCCACTCGAGCGCGGTTGCGACGGAAACACTTCGTTCATCGAGTGCACGCCGCGGTTCATTGAATGCACGAGCGACGCCGTGGTAAAATTCCCGGGCGCCGCCGGCTGATACCAGTTGGGGGGTTCCCGATACATATCGGCAAATGCTCGGGCCCAACGTTCGGTCAACCCGAACATGATCGCGTACGGCAAGAGCCGCTCGAAGACGCCGCGCTTTTCCGCCGCCTGCAGATCGTCGACCTCCGCTCGGCGAATGAACTCTTCCAATCCCCGGATCTGCTCCCAGGCGATACGGCCCGTTCGAGTCTTCCGGGGCATGAAACGGCTGACGATTCCCACTACCAACAGCGAGAGAGCCGCCGCAACGATCAGGGGTATGGGAAAGACCCGACCGACGAGACCAAACTGGAAGGCGGCGGCCAAACCCAGGACGAGTGCCAGAATCAACACGCCGGCGACCGCGAACCGCGTGCGAATGCGGTCAGGGTTGCCGTCGAAGTACTGGGCCTGGGTCAACGCTTGATACAGCTGGCTGCGAATGGTCGGCAGCACCGGATAGAATTTTTCCTTGAGGTCGCTCAATAAGACCGAGGCTTGACCAGCAAACAATTTGTTCACTAACGTCTGTTCGAACGGTTTCAAGTCCGTTCCGTCCCGCAGCTTGACGAAGCGGAAATCGGTCTTCACGACCTCCGCCGAATCGACTTCCTCGATCCGCAGATAGCCGCGGACCGCCAGGTCGATCAGCGTGGCGGATATGTCGCGCAAGTCGACGCGTTCATCGATCAGGGTTCCCGATTCGGCGGGGGAGAATCCGTCGGGCGGATGGTACGCCACCACAATCGTCTCGCGGCCAGGGAGGTCGCGACCCAGCAAATACCACGCGCCCAGGCAGGTTGCCAAACACGCCAAAAAAACGCCGTACACGAAATTGTCGCTCAGCCACCAGCCCAATCGCGTTCCCCAGGGTGGGCGCGGCAGGAATTCCTGGGGCATGGCGACGTCGATCGAGATCCCCTCCTGCGGACCCAGGCCGTCCGTCTCGAACCGCAGAGTGCGTTCGTCCAATTGGGTGTAGCGGAAGTCGCGCCCCCGCGCGCCGTAACGCCCCGTCCAGGCGTCGCAGACCAGGTCGTCTGCCGCGAGTGGGCGCGGCAATCGCACGGTTACCTTGGCGCTGCCGATCGGGACTCGCCACTCCGTGCCGGTCGCGTTCCACCGCAACACGGCATGTTCCCCCTCCCAAATGATCGCCCGCTGCACCGTATAACGAATCCGATAGACCTGCTTCCCGCCGACCGTCACGTCGGGATCGCCAATCCGAATCTCGACCAGGTTGGACTTGTGCCTGACTTTTTTAGGCCACGGAGCCCCAGCCTGGTCGGTGACCTCGACCAGGCGAAAGCGCAGCGAGTATTGATGCGCCCCGACCGCGTAATGGATCGGGATCTCGCGAAAGATTCCATGCTTGGGCCGCGGAAATTCCGCCGTAATTGTTTCTTGGACGTCCAATGTACCGTCCGGTTGCAACTCGATGGCGACGTCGAAATCAGCGATCGACCAGTCATTTTGGCTCCACAACGGCTGCTGGCAAGTCGCCAGAGCGGCCAACAGAATTCCTGCAATCCACCGCATTCCCGAGGGGCCTGGAATCCGCATCACCTATTCCTCTCCCTTCGCCGGATCGCGCCGCGGGCCAACCGCGGAACGCGATTGCAAATCCACTTGGGGCGTTGCCCGTTGATCGGCATCGATCTGGAAGAAAGCTCGCTCACCGAACCCCGAAACTTTCGCCACCAAGGCCGAAGGGAACCCTTGAACCAGCGTGTTGTAGTCGCGGATCACCGCGTTGTAGTAACGGCGAGCGTGTTGAATCTGATCTTCGGTTTCGACTAAATTCTGCTGCAGATTCTGGAAGTTCTGGTTGGCCTTCAGATCCGGGTAGGCCTCGGCCACCGCAAACAGGCGGGAAACCGCAGACGAAAGGACTTGTTCGTTGCGCCCTCGTTCGGTCAGGTTGGCGGCATGGCTCGCACCGCTCCTCGCCGTCGTCACCTCCTGCAAAGTCTCCGACTCATGCCGAGCGTAGCCGGAAACCGTTTCCACCAAGGTGGGAATCAGATCCCAGCGGCGCTTCAGTTGCACGTCGATATCGCTCCAAGCCCCGTCGGCCCGCTTGTTCAAGCTGACCAGGCGGTTGAAAGTGACCGCCAGGTAGATGACGCCTGCCGCCAGTAGTCCCCAGATAGCCCACTGCATCGATTCGTGACTCCGCAAAACCTATTCGTATCGCCCGAAGGATGGATTCGTGCGCCGCTGGCATTGTAAGCGATTTTTATCGTTCCGTTCACATGCCGGACTGTGATTGGCTGGCAGATGAAGGCAAACGCGCGGTGGGGAGGAACAGTTGAGGACAACTATTCTACATTGGGAATGCGCGGGGGGAGGAACAGTTGAGGACAACTGTTCTACAAGGGGGAATGAGCGGGGGCGTTCGTGTAATTCGTTGTTACGAGGTTGTGACTGATCGCGAGCCGGTTTGTCCGTATAGTTTCTTGCAGCGCCAGCGGCATTCCACTTCGCTGCGGCGGCACGCAACAAACACCGAACGTTTCGCACAGGAGACAACCATGATCGACATTTTGGCGATTGCAATTCTGGTGGTGACGACGCACGCGACATCGGCGGACATGCCGCGGATCGAGGAGAATCCGAATATCGACATGGCGGGCTTTCTGGACCTCTCTGCGGAAGCTGCCCAGCAGCGGGCGACGCGGCGAGTTAGTGAAGCCGACTTCATTCGGATGAGCCAGGAGCCAGGGACGATCGTCTTGGATGCTCGGAGCAAGGCCAAGTACGATCTGCTCCACATCCGCGGGGCAGTCCATTTGAGTTTCCCGGACATCACCGTCGAGAGTCTGGCGCGACAGATCCCCGATCGATCGACTCGGATCCTGATCTACTGCAACAACAACTTTGAAAACGCCGAGCAAGCGTTTCCGACGAAAATGCCTGCGGCGGCGCTGAACTTATCGACGTACATTTCGCTGTACACATACGGGTATCGCAACGTCTACGAGCTCGCGCCGCGGCTCGACCCCGCGACCGCCCAACTCCAGTTTGAATCGAGTGAATCCACGACCGATTAGAGTCGCGGGTCGACCGGCTCGCTTTCCAGGGCCAGTACGCCGAAGACGCATTCGTGAACTCGGCGGAGTGGTTCGCGGCGAACAAACCGCTCCAGAGCTTCAATACCGAGCGCGAATTCGCGTAGCGCCAGCGATCGTTTGCTGCCGAGACCACGACGGCGCAGTCGCACCAAGTTCGATTCGCTCGTATAGTCGGGCCCATAGATAATTCGCAGGTATTCGCGGCCACGGCACTTGATGGCGGGTTGGATCAGGCCCTTGTTTCCCCGGACGATGAAATCGAGCGGTTTAACGACCATTCCTTCGCCCCCGCCCTCGGTACGCTCGAGCCACCAATTCGTCGCTGCCTCGACCTGATCCGGATCGGTCACATCGACCAAGCGGTGCGTTGTCGCCAGTAAAACTTGCAAGTCGTGCCTGCAGAATTCGTCAATCACACGCATATGCCATTCGTGATTCTGGTGCACGTGGGTTCGACCTTCACTGGCCAAGATGTGGAACGGGGCCAGCTTCAAGTCATCGATCGAGTCGACCGTCCAACAGTAATTGCGGTAGGCGGCGACAAACCGTTGGGCGTTGTCACGGCGGCGCGCAAAGTCTTCCTGCAAGCCGACGACCAACTCCAATTCCGTTCCATTCAATCGTCCCGCCGCTAGATCCAACGCGCAAAGTGCCTGTGACAGGGCGGCGTTTGCGGCTGAACCGACCGCCGCGTATTGCGACTTCAGCAACTCCTGGGCCTTCGCCGACCAAGGCATCAATTCGCAGTCGAGTACGACCCACGTCGTACGGAATTCGTCCCAGAAGTTGGTGGCACCCAATGCCTTGCGGACTCGCCCGAGAAGGATCGCTTCCAGTGCGGGGTTGTCGAAAAACCGTCGTCCGGTGCGAGTGACGATGATACCGCTCTCGGCCTGGATGCCGAAGCATCTGGCCGCGGCATCTTCGTCTTGGCAGACGATGACGACGGCTCGCGACCCCATGTGTTTCTCTTCGCAGATCACATTCGCGATGCCTTGGTTACGAAAATAGGTGAACGTCTCATCCGGATGCTCCAGATAACCGTCTCGAACGCTCGTCTCGGAGGGCGACATCGTCGGAGGCAGGTAAACGAGCCACTTGGGGTTGGCGGCAAAACGGCTCATGACCTCCAAGGCCGCCGTTCCGTTTTGTTCGCGGATTGTCACGTTATTGGCAAGCCGAGTCGCGATGATCCGTTTGCCGGTGACGTCCGCCACGTCCAATAATTCGTCGTGTGATTGTTGCGATGTGAGCAAGGGCGATTGTTGAGCGGCATCCAGAAAGGGTCGCGACGGTTCGCAATACGTCTGTCGTGCCTTGACCGACACCGTTTCCAGTTCGGGATAGCGGAGCGCGGTGAGCGCTCCACCGAATACGCAGCCGGTGTCGATGTTGATTGTCTTATTCAGCCAATCGGGTGCCGGAACCGGTGTATGTCCATAGACCACCATCGCCTGGCCCCGGTATTCGGCAGCCCAATTGAAGCGAACCGGCAAACCGAACTCGTCGGTTTCGCCCGTCGTCTCTCCGTAAAGCGCGAAGTCCCGGACCGCTTTCGAGCCTCGCCCCTGCATTGACTCTTTCAGCCCGGCATGAGCCACGACAATCTTGTCGTTATCCAGCACGTAATGACTCACCAGCCCGTCGATGAACGAAGACAGTTGCTGCGCGACGACATTGCGGAGCGGTTCGGGTATCGCCTCGATTTCTGCGAGGGAATTCGCTAGTCCATGCGAGACCTGAACATTTTTTCCGGAAAGCTTGCGAAGCAATTTGACCTCATGATTGCCTGGAACACAAAGGGCAGTGCCGAGCGTTACCATATTTCGCACGATGCCGACGGTGTCCAGGATCCGAGGCCCGCGGTCGACCAGGTCTCCCACGAAGACGGCCGTGCGACCCTGCGGATGGGTGAAGGCGATATCGGTCCAACCTGGCTCGTGGCCCGAGTTCGGGGTTCGATCGTACCCAAGTTTCGCTAGAAGCTCCTCCAGTTCATCGCAGCAACCATGCACATCGCCGATAAAGTCGAACGGGCCGTGCAAGTTCCGCTTGTCATTCCACAGTGGGACCCGTTGGATCGTCGCGGCGTCGACCTCCTCTAGCGAATTCAACACGATGACCTCTCGAAATCCCTCGCGATTCAGCCCCCTCATTGAGCGACGGAGTTGCATTCGCTGTTGCCGAATGACGTGCGGGCCGAAATTCCGATCGGCGCGATGGCGATTTCGCGCCTGGCACACTTCCTCGGGGAGATTGAACACAATCGCTACCGGCAAAGTGTGGTATTTCCGAGCCAGCGAAACGAGCGGCTGTCGCGCTTCCGGTTGCACGTTGGTCGCGTCCACGACAGTCAGGCGCCCTGCAGCTAACCGTTTGGCGGCGATATAGTGCAGAACGTCAAATGCGTCGTTCGTCGCAGCCTGGCAATTCTCATCATCGCTCACCCAGCCTCGGCAATGGTCGCTCGACAGCACCTCCGTCGCCAGGAAATGCTTGCGGGCAAAGGTACTCTTGCCGGAGCCGCTAGGACCGATCAGCACCACCAGGGAAAGATTTGGAATTGTGCAGTTCAACATAGATTCCTAAGCATGCTCTCTCAGCGACCTGCCAATCGCAGGCGAACGAGCAAGTCGTTCAATGCCCCTTTGCCCGACGGCTGTTCGGGAAGCGTCGAGGTCGCCATGGCGGATTCCAGCTCAGCCAGCAGCCGTTCATATTCGTGGCGATAAAACGACGCGTCCGCAGCTTCCAGCCGCTCCGACTCCGCACCAGCGGACTTGCGGTCGACGAGTTCGTCAATGTAATTCAGCTTCGTCGTTTGGTTTAAGACTTGTAAATTCGCCTCGACTTTCCCGGTTCGCATCAGGTGAATGCCTGTGAGCAATACGCGGTAGACATACAACAGCGGCTTGACGCGCGGCGGGGCCTCTTTTTGGAACAGCTGCCACTGGGTTGCGGCGAAGCCCAGATAATGATGGCCGTGGTACCGCGTGATACAACTGCCTGCGATCCGTTTCAGTTCTTCATGCTCAGGCGTGGTCCGTACGACCAGCGGCGACCATAGCTGTTCCAAGACGTAGCCGTTCTTTCGCAGCATCAGAGCGAAAAACTTTTTCGCGTCATGAGTGACGAGATCGACCTCGATCCCGTCGCACCATCCCGACTTCTCGATCGTCTCCTCGCATGGCTCCAGTCCGATTACGCTCTGGAGAGGTAGCAGATGCACACCGCGGAGATCGAGGTCGGAATCCGCCGACGGGAACCCGTACAAGTGCGCTCCACTGATCGTGGCGAATACCAGCGGATACGGATGCGCGTCGCACTGGCGTTGTAATGCGGTCGCACCGATCGAATGGGCAGTCATGGCAGTTCCTCCCGGATCGCGGCTCGTCGCGCTTTGACCAGAAAATCGTTCGCCCGTTCGTAGTCGGGTCGTTCTGGAAGTACGGACTCGTGCAACGCGCGGTCAAATGCCAGGTGCAATTTTTTTCGCCACGCCTCGATTTCACTCCACGGCATCTGGTCGTTTTTTATCGCCAGCAGCTGCTCTCGGTGCGGGCCGACATCGACCGGCACGAATCCTTCGCGCAGGACATGGATGCCGGCCAGCAGCAGGCGAACGAGGTGCATCACATGCTTCGGTTTGACGCGTCCCTGGTTCCGCAGGTCGGTCTTGATCCGCTTGAACTGCGACATCACGTAGCCGTTGTAGGTTTGATAGACGACGCGTGAGAGGAACGACGACCGCATCGCCAGCAGCTCTTCCGCTAACGGCGTTGCGAACTCGACCTGCGGCGTGTAAAGGCACTCCAAGACGTTCGGGTTCCCCTTCAGCGCCATCACCAGAAATTTCTGAAGTTCCCAGTAGGTCTCCTGATTGTCGTCGTTTTCCAATTGCTCAGGGACGCCATAAAGTGACCAGTGCAGTTCGGCGGTTGGCAAGTAAATTCCGCGCCGATCGGTGTCGGATTCCTCCGTGGCAAGTCCAAACGCGCGCGAACCGATAATGCAGCGATAAATCACTCGATCGAATAGTCCGTGCGTCGAGAGCGTTTTGTTCGAGTCGTGAATCGCTCCCATTTTGAACTCTGCCAGCAACATCAGCTGATCGTGGTGCACGGGAAACTCGAAACCGTCCGGGAAACGAATGCGGTACAAATGTTGCCGGTCGCGCGGCGAACGCACGACGACGCCCACCGCGCCCGCCGGGTGGACGACCTCTCCGTTGGGCCCTTGGATTTGCTTGAGGGCCACGATCTGAGTTCCCACCGGGTAAATGAAGGTCGGAGGTTTGTGGATGCGTCCGCTCATGACTTGTTTACTCAGACCCTTCCTCTTTGCCTTCACCATGCCTTGGCGAGAGCGAATCGAGTGGGGGGGAGGCGGTGTATTGGACGGGGCACCTGCGCGTAAACACCACCATCTGAGAGGGCGAACCAACACCAGCAACCTCCGGCCCGACCGGCAAGTAACGTACGGAGTAGCCAAATTGTTCCGACACGCGATCGGCCCAACTGACGAACTCGGCCCGCGACCATTCAAACCGGTGGTCCCTGTGCCGCATCTGCCCGGCGGGGAGCGTTTCCCACACGATGTTGTATTCCCGGTTGGGGGTCGTCAAAACGACGGTGGTTGGACGAGCGAACTCGAAGACAACTCGCTCAAACGCCCGGAGCCGAGGGGGATCGAGGTGCTCGATGACTTCGACAATCGCTGCGGCATCGAAGTTCGCCAGCCGATCGTCACGGTACGTCAGCGCCCCGTGCATCAGCTGAATCCGCTGGCGCTGCCGTTCGGGCAATCGATCCAATTTCAACCGCCGATGGGCGATTTCCAGCGCTCGGACCGACACGTCGACTCCCAAGATCTCCGTAAACTGAAAATCGGTCAACAACTTTCGCAGCAATTTGCCGTCGCCGCAGCCGAGATCCACAACGCGTTTCGCGCCGGAGGAACGAAGCGCAGCCAAGACCGCGCCTAGCCGCTGTTCGTGCAGGCTCTGCTCTCGTTCAGTGCACTCGACCGTCGCTGTGTCGGTCACGGGGTCGCCCTCCTCCGTTTCAATTGCCTCCTCCTCAACCAGGCGAGCCAAGGCTTGGCGAATGAGGCTACGTCGCCGGTTGAGATACCGCCCTGCGATCAGCTCCTTTTCCGGATGCTCCCCCAGCCAGGACGCGCCCTTGGACAGCAGCTTGTCAACCTCGTCCTGTCCAATGTAATAGTGCTTGTTGCCGTCAAAAACCGGAATCAATACGTACAGGTGCTGCAGCAATTGGGCTACCGTCGTCATCTGCTGCAACTGCACCGAGTAGTAAGGGCTGTCACCCCATTCCGCGAAGTTGTTGTCGAGCGAGTGCCGAACGGTTGTAACCGAGTAGCCCAACGGCTCAAACAAGCGATGCAGTAATCCCTCGTCGCCGCGAACCGGAAGTACATCGATCCGCGACTTGAGGGGGATCGACTGGCCAACTAACTGTGCCCGTTCTTTCGACCGTCCCGCCAGCGCGGACCCGAAGACCTGAGAGATCGCTACGCTCATCAGTGACGATGCGACGTAAGGCCGATCATTGACGTATTGGTCCAGCAGGCCGCTCTTCCAGTCGCCCTTGCCACGCACGAGTCCCACTGGGTCGACATCCAGCAGTAGACACGCCGTGCATTGGTTCGCGTTTGCCTCGGAATAAAAAACATGTGCCTCGCCGAAGCTCAGTTCGAACGACTGGCAACGACTCGGATTCTTGTGCAGCAAGTACCCAAGGTCGGTCGCAGGTTGGTGGGTGGTGGAGATGGTGAGTAGCATGATACGAGGAACAATGACACGCGAGAATTCGAAAAGGTTCGGGTCGCGGAATCAGCGCATCGGTCGGCGTGCCCCAATGCGGTTCGAATCGGCAGCGTTTTCCGTGGACCGGCCAGGTGCCTGCGTTTCGAGAACAGATAGTCTACAAAGTCGAATCGGAGAGGCGAAACGTGATCGGGGCGCTGGCTTGGTTGTTTGGCCGATTTTTGCTGGGCTGGGTATTGCTCGCGCAAGTTCCGACAGACCCGCTGGCTCGGTTTCGCGAGGCGGCGAAACAATGGGAGCCGGATATTCAGCAACTGGAGCAGCTCGACCAATCCGAGGTGGCCGATAACGAGACGATTCTGTTCCTGGGATCGTCCAGCATTCGACGGTGGGAGTCGCTGCCAACGGACTTGCCGCGATACAAAACTCTCCGTCGAGCCTACGGCGGCGCACGGTTCAGCGATCTGGCGGTTTACATCGATCGGCTGATTGCGCGGCATCAGCCGCGGGCCGTGGTGGTCTTTGTCGCCAACGATATCAGCGGCGACCCGCGGCGCGATCTTCCGCCTGATCAAGTCGTGGGCCTGGCCCAATACACGCGGCGCGCAATCCGCCGGAAGTTCGCCGATATTCCGATCTTTTTCATCGCGATCACCCCCACCCCCAGTCGCTTTGCCGTCTGGGATCAAGTCCGACAAGTGAATTGTGGGCTGGCGCAACTCCCTTGCTGCGATCCGCACTGCTATTTCCTCGAAACGGCGAGTCGCTTTCTGGACGAGCACGGAAAGCCGCGGGCGGAGTTGTTCGTCGAGGATCAGTTGCACTTGAACGAAGACGGATACCAGGTTTGGGCCGAGTTATTCGACGCAGCGTTTCGGAAGGTGCTGCCGACGTATACACCGTCAGCGCGCCGCCACCGTTAGTCCCGGGAAACAAGGTGTTAGCAGACCGTTAAAATTCAAGCACTCACGCGAGCAGGTTTGTCATGTAAGACGAATTGCGGCAGACCCTAACCCACTCGCTGGAGCATCTTGCTGGTATTCCGTTTTTCCACGAGCCGTTGAGAGATCCTCGCTGAGGGCAAAAACGACAGGAACCAATCTATTTCGACCGATGGGCGTTGTAGCTGGTGATGAGATTCCGATACGCGGGCAAGTGGTTGGAAAACAGGGCCCCGAGCCCTTCGACGTCGTTTCGCCAGTCGCGATGCAATTCGCAAGCGATACCGAACCAGGACATCAATTGCACACCGGCGGAGGCCATTCGCTCCCAGGCGGCGTTCCGTGTCGTGAGGTTGAACGTCCCCGAGGCGTCGGTGCAGCAGAAGACCTGAAAGCCCTCTTCGAGAGCGGAAAGCGCTGGGAACGCCACACAAACTTCCGTCACCACGCCAGCGATGATGAGTTGTTTTTTCCCGGTCGCGCGGACCGCCTGCACAAAGTCCTCGTTGTCCCAAGCGTTGATTTGTCCCGGCCGGGCGATGTACGGCGCCGACGGAAACAGCGACTTGAGTTCCGGTAACAGCGGCCCGTTGGGGCCATCCTCGAAGCTGGTGGTCAGGATCGTCGGCAGCTGGAAGTACTTAGCCGAATCCGCCAGCGCCAGCACATTGTTCTTGAAATCGTCCGGCGAAAAGTCCCCGACGATGTTGCAAAGCCCCGATTGATGATCGACCAGCAGGACGGCGGCGTCATCTTTGTCGAGCCGCCGGTACTGAAATGAATGATCCGCGGGACCCGTCTTCACGTCCGAGGCACCGTTCTCCTGTGCGGCGGCTTGTGTTACCCCGATGGCAGCCATTCCGGCCGCACCTACACCTGCGAGCGTCAACATGTTTCGGCGATCCATAACACTGGCTCCTTCTAAAAATCAGGGTGATCGTTACGGAGATTCACGCAAGGGGAAGCCCAACGCGGAGCGTCGGGCGACTATCGAGCGGAAGTGTATGGGAATCGAACCCACCCAAGCTAGGCTTTACCTACCTTGCAACGGTTTTGAAGACCGCGGCCACCACCAGGCATGCAGACACTTCCGAAGGGCCTACATCTGCCAATTTACCTCAGGCGAGGTGTAGCATCCACACCCGTCAACGCCCCTGCCTACCACATCCCGATCGCGGGAGGAGGGGCGGGCAACTTGTCACTCCGTGGAAAAGATGTTCTTCGTTTGACGCCAAGCCGGAGAGGCCGGCCCAATCGCTCAAACACCTACCACGAAGCCGGCGCCTCCGGCTTGGCGTTAAACGAATTGCCGTACAACTTAGGCTCACTTGCTGCCGTGAGTTTACAAGAAGTGGTGCGCAAACAGAATGGCTTCCACAACCTGTCGAAATCAAACACGAAGTTATGCGCTTCGTTGAACGGTATTGGCGTTAAACGAATTGCAAGGAAAAAGTCGATCAAAAACATTCCCGGCCTGCAACTTCGACCAGCGTGAAAGGGCTTGACGCATCGCCAAGCATTCCAATCGGAGCGAAACATTTCTAATTTCGTTGCAGGCGTCGCTGGAGCTGTTCGAGCGGCAGTGCATTGACGACGTCGGCAGCGGCCAATCCGCCGCGGCGAGCTTGGAGGACGCCGAATCGGAGGACGTCGATTCCCTGAGGCGTATGCGCGTCGCTGTTGATCACCAGCGGGATTCCGCGAGCTCGTGCGGCGGCGCAATGTTCGTCGTGCAGGTCCAATCGAGCTGGATTCGCGTTCAACTCCAGGATCTTATGGAACTCGATCGCGGCTTGAAAAACCGCTTCGATGTCGACCGCGTACGGTTTGCGGCGGTTGAGGATCCTGCCGGTCGGGTGGGCGATTGCCTTTACATGCGGATTCCGCAACGCGGTCAGAATTCGGTCGGTGATCTGAGCACGCGACTGTTCCTGGCCGTAGTGCACGCTGGCCAACACCCAATCGGCGCGAGCCAGGATGTCGTCGGGCAGATCGAGCGTGGCGTCCTCCAGGATATCGCATTCGATTCCTTTGAAGATCCAGAAGGAGCCATCGCCGGCGGCGTTGATTCGATCGATCTCGTTCCACTGCGCCACGGCCCGCTCGGCGGTCAAGCCGTTGGCCATAGCCACGCGTTTGGAGTGGTCCGTGATCGCGATGTATTCCAGCCCG
>JBGSLW010000226.1:0-11309 GCA_041740495.1 Pirellulaceae bacterium | reverse complement strand
CCACACGGGGCCGCCATCGCGGCTTGCAATCGCAAAGCCGCATGCTCGCGAATCGTGTGTCCGTCGCGGCCGTACTCCAATCCCCAATCGGGCAGCGACCAGCCGGCGGGGCCTTCCACCAACGCATGACAGATTTCGTGGAAGACCATCTGGGCTAGCGAATCGTCGGGATCCAGAGTGCCGGGGAGGCCGATCCGCAACACGCCGTCGCCATCGAACGACGCATACACCTCGCCGTCGCGCACCACGCGCCATCCGAGTTCATCTGCCGCCTGCAGCCAGATCAGGTCCAACGGGTCAGCGTAGGTCGTTTGAATCGTGCGCATCGAAGTGCAACATAGTGATGTCAACCAGCTTTCGTCGTCGCCACGCCCGCCGCGCAGCCTGTGGCGAAAACAGCGAGTAGGCCGAAACAAGTCTTCGCGGTTCCGGCAACCCAGTTTCTCATCGCAGTCACATTCGTGCCGGGAAAGAGCGCGGGGGACATACACCTTACCAGCCTGTTGGAAAAAGATGTAGCGCCACCTTGGGCCGATCAGCCGCCTGGCGCTAGCCTGCGGTTTCCGGTCGCGTTGGGTTCCAAGAAACCGCAGGCTAGCGCCAGGCGGCTGATTTTCCAAGAAACCGCAGGCTAGTACCAGGCGGCTGATTTTCCAAGAAACCGTAGGCTAGCGCCAGGCGGCTGATGATTGGGGGCAGAAGAAACCGCAGGCTAGCGCCAGGCGGCTGATTTTTCGACGGAGTGTTGGCCTTGAACGACAGCCTTCTTGAGTCGGCGAGACTGGAAAACCGGCGGCGGGTGGCCTACAGTGGTGGACCATCGGCCGCTGCGGCAGGCCGGGAGGACGTGGCACGACCGTGAGGGGATGAGAGGAACGATGGCGGCAGCACAGTTTGACTTGGCGGTGCTCGGCGGAGGGCCCGGTGGCTACGTGGCGGCGATTCGCGCAGCCCAACTGGGGATGCGGGTCGGGCTGGTCGAAGAGCACCCTCGCTTTGGCGGGACCTGCCTTCGCGTCGGCTGCATTCCCAGCAAAGCGCTGCTGGAGTCGAGCCACTTGTACGAAGAAGCTTCTCAGCATCTGAAGGAACACGGGATCGACGTCTCGTCCGTCGCCTTCGATTTGGACCAAATGATGCGACGCAAGGAGAAAGTCGTCGACGCTTTGACCGGCGGCGTCCAAATGCTGCTGAAGCGGAACAAGGTCACGACCTTCAACGGACGCGGACAACTCGCCAGCCCGCAGCACATCGAGATCGCCGGGGCGACGGGCACCTCGATCCGCGCCGAAAAAATCCTGCTTGCACTCGGCAGCGTCCCTGCCAAGCTCCCCACGATCCCGTTGGACGGCCGCTTGATCGGCGATAGCACGACCGCACTCTCGTATGAGACAGTCCCCCAGCGACTGATCGTGATCGGCGGCGGGTATATCGGGCTGGAACTCGGATCGGTCTGGAGTCGCCTGGGAAGCCGGGTCACCGTCCTGGAGGCGCTCGATCGGATCCTCCCCGGACTCGATGGCGAAATCGCCAAACACGCGGCTCGCGCGTTCGGCAAACAAGGGCTCGAGTTCCGCACGAGCACGTTGGTTGAGAGCGCGACGATCGAGGGGGACGAAGTCGTCGTGCGGTGCCAAGGTGCGGAACCATTGCGAGCGGATCGGGTTCTGGTCTCGACCGGCCGCTGGCCCAATACGCGTGAGGCTGGTCTGGAAAAAGTCGGCGTGCGAGTCGACCGCCGCGGCTTCGTCGTGGTCGATCAGGATTTTCAAACCAGCATTCCGGGCGTGTACGCAATCGGCGACTGCATCGGCGGGGCCATGCTGGCCCACAAGGCCTCGGAGGAGGGGATCGCCTGCGTCGAGAAGATCGTCACAGGGCATGGGCATGTCAATTACGACGCGATCCCGGCGATCGTCTACACGCACCCCGAAATCGCTTCGGTCGGCAAAACCGAAGAGCAGCTCGCCGAACAAGGGATCGAGTTTCGCAAGGGAATTTGCCCCTACGGAGCGAATGCTCGAGCCCGCACGTTGGGCGATGTCGAAGGACGCGTCAAGATCCTGGCCAACGCACAGACCGACCGAATCTTGGGCGTCCACGCCATCGGCATGCGGGCCGGGGACTTAATCGCCGAAGCTGCCGTGGCGATGAACTTCGGCGCCAGCAGCGAAGACCTGGCCCGCTGCTGCCACGCCCACCCCACGCTCTCCGAAATCATGCAAGAAGCCGCTCTCGCGGTCTCCGGCCGCGCCATCCATACCTAAAAGTCGCTCGACTCTCCGAGTCGAGTCCCCCCGTTTGCGGCATCCGCCGCGCCGTCCCTACCCCAGTGTAGAACAGTTGTCCTCAACTGTTCCCGTAAACGCTTCCATTAACCAACATCAACTCCTGCAGTCCTTGCCTCATTGTAGAACAGTTGTCCTCAACTGTTCTCGTGAGCGATTCCATTAACCAACACCCGTCCCCGCAGGTCTTGCCCCCGTCACTTACTCCTCCAGTCCGTCCGGATCTGGCTCCTGCAACCAAAACGAAAGCAGAAACCCGATCAAACAATACACACCGGCGACGATGCCGCCGACCAACGCGATCTTGGCCGGACTGGGCGGAGTCGACGCGCTGTACGTCAACGTGATAAAGGCCGCCGCCGTTCCCAGAATCCGTCCGCCGATATTGGCGGCGAAGCTCTCCCCGGTTCCCCGCAAGTGCAACGGAAACACGCGCGGAATGTAATTCCCCCAGAAACTGAATTGGCTGACCGTGACCACGCCGGCGAAGAAAATTCCATACTTGAGCCAGGTCAACGAACTGGCGTCTTTGAGCGAGGTACTGATCCACCAGAACAACAGCGGCACGAAGATCAGCGCCGGAATCTGGAAAATCCACAGCAAACGGCGACGGCTAACGATTTGCACCGCGGCGATCGCCAACAGAAAGCGACCGACCAAGCCGCCGACCTCCTGCCAGATCGTGACCGAGGCGACCGATTCGTCGCGGACCGAACCCTCGATCGCGCGCAGTCGCCCTTCGGGAATCGGCGACGACGACTTCGATTTCGCTTCTTCGACAGCCTGTTTGGTGTCGGCGACGATTTGCGCGTGCCCAGGCAGAATCTGCGCCAGCTGTTGAATCGCCCCGAAGGCGATCCCATAACTTGCGGCGAACATCAACGTGGTCACGATCGTGGTCCGCACCAATCCTGGGCTGAACAGCGCCAGAATACTGGGGCGCTGGAGCGTGCCAGCGTCGCGACGTTTCTGCCATTTAGGGGACTCTGGCAGGAACGGCCGAATAAAAATCAGCGGCAGGGCGGGGATCACCCCCGAGATCAGGGTGTAGCGCCAGGCTTCATGTCCGCCGCGAATTTCCGGGAGACTGGCGGCGTAGCGGGCGATCCAGAAAAAGGCCACTCCGACCAACAGCCCGCCGACCGAAGAAAACGCTTGGGTGTAACCGAGCACTTTCTCTCGCTGCTTGGGGTCGTCAAAGATCTCCGCCAACCAGGCGACCGCCGCCACAAACTCCACGCAGACGCCGATAAACACCAGGCACCGCAAAATCAGTAGCTGCCAGACGCTGGTCACAAAGCCCGACGAGGCCGCCGCGAACGCGTACAGGAGAATGCTCCAGGTCAACACCCGCCGGCGCCCCCACAAGTCGGTGAGGTACCCCCCCAGCAGACCGAAGATCCCGCCGGCGATCGCGGGGACAAAAAACAGCACCCGCGCCCATTGCACGTAGGCGGGCGAGCCCGGCGCGTACACCAGCGCCCCCTCGGCGGTTCTCCCACCCAACTCCGCCAACGCCGGCTTGATGATCAGCGGCAGCATCAGCAGTTCGTAAATATCGAACGCGAAGCCGATCGCCGCCATGATGCAGATCAGCCATTGGACCGTGGTGAGTGGGGCGCGGGTCGGTTGTTCGATCATGGTGTGTCGTTTCCTTACGGGGCTCCAGTTCAGTTGCGCACCGGCGGGCGAATCTTGCAATTCGGCAAGTGAGGGAAGCCAGCGAATTCATCGGGCCCTGCGCTGACCGTAGTCTACCGCCGGAAGCCAGCCTCACAACAGAACCCACACCGGAAAACTATGCTCGCCAACCCTGAGCTCACGTACGACTTGGGGGAGAGGGTGAGATGCGAGTGAGCGGGATGAGCGGGATGAGCGGGATGAGCGGGATGAGCGGGAAAGTCCAGCGTGACGCCGAACAATTGTGACAATTGTTCTACTCGCCAATGCAATCGAGCGAATGGTAAAATGGAGAACAAAGGAGATTCTCATGACACGCGACGAAATCCTGTTGTCGATCCGGTCCCTGCCGGTCAGTGAACAATACACAATCGCCAGTATTGTCTTGGACAATCTAGCGCTTTCCGGTCAATTCACCCTTTCAGACGTAATGCGTGACGAGGTGCGGCGAAGAGATCTGGAGTTTGAGAAGAACCCGCGGAATGGAGAGCCGTGGGGAGACGTCAAAAAGGAAATCTTCGGTGATTGATGCCTTACCCGATCGTTGTCGAACCGCTTGCGAAACGAGACATTCGCGAAGCCAGGGATTGGCTGGAGAATGAAAAGCCCGGGCTGGGTGATCGGTTCCGGATCGAGCTCGAGGCCGCACTGAACCGGATCGCTGCGAACCCGCTTGGCTACGCAGTCGTCGAACGCCGAACCCGACAGGTTCGCTTGCCCGTATTAACGTATGTGGTCAGCTATATTTTCTTTGAAGAGAAAGTTCACGTGACAGCCGTTCTTCATGGGCATCGGGATCCAGGAGAATGGAAACAGCGATCGTAAGACGCCTTGAACCAGGGGCTCTTCATTCGACACAGCCGGTGTTGTCTCTCCGTGGGAGGATGGGAATCCCGGATGAGAATCCCGGAAGGACAATTGTTCTACTCTCTAATGCCGCACGTTTGCGAGCGCTACCACAAGAACCGTCGCAACTCCCCCGGTGCGGGGCAGACCAGGTGGCGATAGGGTGGTACGCAGCGAAGGGAATCGGCGAGCGGTCCGGGCGAAAGTCCTTCGATCCAACCGACCCCCTGCTGCAAATCCCAGCGGGTGGCGCCGACGGTGCGGGCCTGGGCGATGAGCGTCTGTTGGAATTCATCGACGCGTCGGAAGTACTCCCGGCGGTCGCGCTCGACGGATCGCGCGACTGCCGCGAACTTGGCTAAGGAGAACGAGTCCCCGTCCCAGGTGCTGATCAGCTTCAGCGGCGCCGCGTCGAAGTAAGGCTGCTGCACCAGACTGAGCGCCATTTGTCCTCCCAGATCGGCCACGATGCCGTCGGGTGGGACTCCCGCCGCACCGCTCGCCGCAAAGCCCTCCCGGCCGTATCGGTAAAACAAAGACGCGGTTTCCTGGAAAACCAGCGGCACGCCGGCGGCGCGGCAAGCCGCCGCCAGGCGCTCGAGCACCGGTTGGCCGATGCGAATCAGGGTGCTGACCGGCATCGGCTCGATGAACATCCCCAGGCACTGATCGGTCCGCAGGTGCCGCTGGAGCACCGCAAACCAATTGGCCTGTTCCGTGGCCGGGATGGGGGGCAAGTGGACGACGTCGAACCAATCCAATTCCCCAGGGCGCCCCCCCACGTTGTTGTCGGCTTCCCCCCCCTCACTCTGCCCTCTCCCCCGCCGCGGGAGAGAGGGTAAGGCATTAGGATCCAATCGCTTATCCCAATACCCGTCGGCCCCCTCACCCTGTCCTCGCTCCCGCAGCGGGGGCGAGGGTAAGGCGTTAGGATCGCAGGACAACGCGCGGCTCACTAGCGTCCCATCGCCGAACCAATGCCCCGCGATCGTCAGCAAGCGTCGCCGCGGGCCCCGGACTAGGTGCAGGACTTTGATCAGTTTGTCCACGGCCTCCGACAAGCTGCTGGCCGTGTAGGCATGTCGCAATTCGGTCGGAAAGAGCTCGATCACTTCTCTCAGATCGCGGAGGTAGTTCGAGTCGACGAAGTTCGACAGCGTCAATTTGTTCACAGCCGTCGGCAGGTTCGCTTGGACGAATTCGGGGGTGAGATCGGCCAGGGAAAACGGCGCGACGGCGCCGCACGCCAGGCGCTGGGGAGGCTCCTCCCATTGCGTGGCGATACGGTAGACGATGCAGTCGCGATCCGGCGCGTCGTCCTCATAGCTGTCGACCAGATGCCGCGTCTGGACGGCGCCGAGTGCCAGGTTGATTGCCCACATTCCGCGCGCCCGGCGGTCTCGATTGCGGCCGACCATCCACCGCACGCCGCGTTGCGTCGCCAGCAGCGTCAGCGCTTGCTTGAGGACGCGACCCAGCCCTCCGCGGAATTCGGCGACCACGGTCACGTCGACCATGTAGACCGTGTCGGGATTGGCGGCCAGCGGATCTTCCGGAATGCCCTGGACATGCTGGAAGTGGTCGATCGATCCGGCGATCGCCATTCCCACCAACCGCTCGCGGTGCAGCAAGACGATTCCCATCGGATGATTTGAGGCAAACACCGCATCGAAATCGCTGCCGGGCGTCTGCCGCGCCGGCTCGTACACTTCGACCTGCAGCTGCAGGATCTGGTCGCGGACGGCGGGGTAGCTCGCCGGATCGAGCAGACAGATTTCCGCGCCGTCCAGCTCGGGCTGCAACCGAGTCAACTCGCGATGGATGAACTGCAGCACGTCGTTGGTGGTCTGCCCGGCATGGTCGCCTGGCAACCGCCCCATTTTGGCGGCGATCCATTCCCGATGAAAATCTGCCAAGGGGCGGGGATCGCGTAAAGTGACTGGCTGCCGAAACGCCGGAGCCGCCGAGATCGGGTTCGGTGTCGTCACGCCAGTCACCGTGTTGGCGGAAGAGGCGTTCAGCGCTCCGAGCGCGGCGTCGATCTGGTGGAATAGCAAATCCAACTCGCGGACTGTAAACGAGAGCGCCAGACGGAAACGGGCTGTCCGTTTGCCGGCTGGATAAAAAATGAGCCCGTGGCGAAAACGCTGCTCGACGAATTGTTTCGCAGTCGCCGCATCCGGCAAATCGAAGGCGAACGCCAGGCCGCGGCAGCGCGTGCGCGAAACCCATTGCGGCCAACGTTCGGCGAGCGTCCGCAACCGAGCCCGCACTTCCCCTTCGATCGCCGCGATCTCCGCGGAAGATTGATCCAACAACGAGCATTGAATGTAGCCACGAACCAGCGAGGCGACGGGAACGGGCGAACGATACTCCAACGGGCAGCGACTGAGCACAATGCCAACCTGCGCCTTCTTGGCACAGACCACCCCATCGGGGATCCAGGGGCGATCATTCCGGTCGACCAATGCGAACTGGCGGTGCCAAAAAAAGGTTCTTCCCAAATGGGCGCCGCATTGGATCTCATCGTAGATGAGCGGCACGGAGAAAGTCTGGGCAAGCCAGGCGAGTCCCTGGTGGAAACGGCCGGAGCTATACCGCTCCCCCCCTTCGCTCTGCAGCGGTTCGATCAAAATGCAAAACACTTCGCCGGCGGCCACACGGCGGCGAACCTCTTGCAACGAGTGTATCTCCGCTTCCACGCCGGCCGCGGCGACTGGATCGTCTGGCAGGGCCTCGCGCAAATGCCCCAAGGCCGCCGCGTATTCGTCGTCGTTCCTCGCCGTCCAGGTTTGTTTCCACGCCGGCCGATCGTAAGCCGCCTCGATCTCGTCCCCGGCCAACTCGGGATACGAAACGAAGTGCGCAGCGTGCTCGGTCCAACTGAAGGGAAGCCGTTTGTCGGGACCATGCGTGGTTTCCAGAGCGATCTTGGTGCGCCCATGGAACGCTCCTTCAAACGCCAGAATTCGACGAGCGGCGGGGTGTCGACGCGCGGCATACGCTGCGGCAAACGCCAACTCGATCGCCTGCGCACCCGAGTGACAGAAGGTCGCGAAGTGGTCCTTCGCATCGGTCGATGAACTCGGCGCGACCGTTTCCCCAACGGACTCGCACAGCTTCCTGCGAAGCAAATCCGCGAACGACCGTCGCACCGCATCCACCCCTGGCGAATCCGACCAGTCGATCCAGGACTCGAGATGTTCGGCAGCGCCGAACATCGATGCGTGGTTGAATCCCAGGCCCAGCGTGGCGATCTGCGAAGCCCCGTCCAGAAGAAACTCGTCGACGCCGTCGATCGCCAGAAACGGGCCGCTACAACGTTGCAAATCGACCAGGAACGGTTTCTTTTCCGCGGCGACGTATCCCGCCGCGTACAGTCGCTCCAGCAGCGCATGCGAACGCGGATCGGAATCGGCGCTGACGAGTTTGACGTCCATCCCAACCCTCCTTCGATTGACTTCTTGCATGTTCGCCCAGCGACGATTATGTTCGAGATCGCCGTGGAATGGGAACGAGGCGGGGCACAGACTGTAGGCTCGAGGCTGGAGGAGAACACTCGCATCGACGATCACGACGGGCGTCGAAGGGTAAGCCGTTGCCCGCCTACCGCCTCCCACCTCCTGGCAACCACGACCTGCGTGCACGATTCCAGCTTGCGACAAACACATCATCGGAGAGGACTCGACATGCGGCGAGTTGCGTTATTGCGAATTATTGCCGGAGGCTGGGTGTGCTCGGTCTGGCTGGCTGCCAGCCTGTCGGCGCAGACTTCGGAAATCCAGCGTTCGTCCGAGCAACCTATGAAATACGCGATTGCCATCCACGGCGGGGCGGGTCCTTCCAGCAAGCAGGCGTCCGACGAGGCCAACCGCAACCGAATCGATTCGATGCGCGAAGCGCTCCAAATCGGTGTGAAGATTCTGGAGTCGGGGGGGAGCAGTTTGGATGCGGTGGAATCGGTCGTGGTGTACTTGGAGGACCATCCTAAGTACAACGCAGGAAAAGGGGCCGTGTTCACCTCGGCGGGGAATCACGAGTTGGATGCCTCGATCATGGATGGGCGGGACAAGTCATGCGGGGCGGTGGCCGGGGTCACGACGGTCAAGAATCCGATCCGGCTGGCCCGGCGGGTGATGACCGAGACACCCCACGTGCTGTTGGCCGGGGCCGGCGCCGAAAAATTCGCCGCGGAGATCGGTCTGGAGTTGGTCGAGAACAGTTACTTCGACACCCCCGAAACGCGGGCCCGCTGGGAGGAGCGGCGGAAGCGCCGTCTGGATAAGCCTCAATCCAGCATCCAGTTCGAGGATGTCGGTTCGTATCTGGGAACGGTCGGCTGTGTCGCGCTGGATGCCCAGGGCAATCTGGCCGCCGCCACATCGACCGGGGGAATGACCGGCAAGCAATTTGGCCGAGTCGGCGATTCGCCGATCATCGGGGCCGGAACCTACGCAGAGAACGCGACCTGTGCGGTCTCGTGTACGGGGATCGGCGAACAGTATATCCGCCATTCCGTCGCCTCGGATGTCGCGGCCCGTATGCGCTACCTGCACCAGCCGCTGGACGAATGCGTTCGCGTGATTCTGGAAGAAACGTTGCGGCCGAATGACGGAGGAATGATCGCCGTCGACCGGATGGGCAATATCAGCATGCGCTACACGACGCCTGGGATGGCGCGGGCCGCCGCCGATAGCTCGGGCCGTTTCGATGTGCTTTGGACGGAGGACGAGAAGAAGTAATTTGGCCGCCCGGTGACTTGATCGCCCGGTAACTTGGTACTCGGTTCCAAGTCCTCACTGCCGCGACGGCAGCTTTTCTAATCGCTCGCGGAGTTCGGCCAGCGGGATCGGCTGGAATTCGAACAGGCAATTGCGGGTCAAGTCGCTGCGGAGGTAGTCCGGGAGCAGCCCCAGTTCGACTTCATCCTCCAAGGCGGAGAGCCAATGTGGCAAGTCGATACCGACGCCGGTCGGCTGGTGCATGAGCTGTTCGACTTCGTGTTCCAGCATCTCGAAGGCCGGGGTCGATTGGCCTTCCCGGTTCCCTTCTTGAAGTTGAGCGACTGCTTGCCGCACGAGCGACCGCAGGCGATCGACGTACATGGGCTGGGTAAACTTTTCGGCCAGCCGTTCGTGGACGGTCATCATCTGCATGGCGTATTTTGTCTGCAGCTCCTGGAGCATTTGCAGGTAGCGATCGGCTTCGGGGCCAACGCGTTCGGCGAGCGAGCGCCGCCATTTGCGAGCGACTTTGTTATCCGACCTTTCGACCAGGACTCGGTGCGCCCAGATGAAGGGGCGCAGCCGCCAGCTGACGCGGTCATAACGGACCTTCAACCGGAGAAAATCCAGGAACATATAGAGCAATTCCCCGCGATCCGATTGGGTGGTCGTGCTGTTGTAGTCGCGGTACTCGTTGTAATTCTCCAAAACGGCTTCCAGGATGAGGGTCAGATACGAACTGGCCTTGGCCGCCGGCAAGCGGTTTCCCAAGTCCTCCACGATCTGGTAATCGGCGGCCTCGGGAACGCGTTGCAACTGTTGCAGCCAGACTTCGCTCCCCTGATGGAGGATCGCGCGGATGTTCCCCAGTTGCAACAGTTTTTGCGTCAGCAGGTCGCCGCCGTATTGCGAGATGAATTCGACCAGACGTGTCCAAGCACCGTTTTCGGTCACGCGTTCCAGGACGCTCAATCGCAGGGTCTCATCGTGCCGGAGCCACATCAGCAACATCGACTCGGTCACCAACTCCAGGCATTCGAACAAGGTCTGATCGACGTCGATATCGCTGGGGGATCGGGCCCGCGTTCCCAGGGCCTGGCGATATTGCTGGGTGGACATCACCAGCGATTCGACCATCGACATGAAGGCGATCTTAAAAAGTTCATCGAACTCGGTGACGGCGCCGGGCCCCACGCGGTGATTGCGTTCCATCGCCAAGGCGGCGGCGCAGACGTTGTGCGTCTCTTCGAACAACCCCATCCGGGCCAGGTGCCGGACCAGTTCCTTGATCGCGTCTTGGCGGCTGCGGGCCTCCACGATTTCTTGCGGCTTGCCCCCTTTGGCCAACGGGACGTACAACAGCGGCGCATCCTGCAGTTGCTCGACGATCTGCTCGCACCAGCGGGCGACCAGATCGCGGTCCCCCAACGCAATCGCTGCGAAGATGCCGGCGAATTCGCGGCTCGCATCCGGCTCCAGCGACACGGTGGAGTCGGCCTCCGCCGGCCAGATCGGGAGCTTGTCCAGCACATGATCGATCGCCAGGCAACTGGCGTCGATGGTGCGAATTGCGTTCTCCGTTTCGATGCAAGTCCCGATAATCCTGTCGATCAACGAATCCTTGAACAAGCGGAAGCGATCGTATTCGATGAGAGAATCGGCGTCGCTCGCCGGTTTGGGGAGTCGGTAGCGGGCGACGGCATTCAGCAGTCGATCCAACCCCAGCCGATTCGCGTCGGCCTGACCGCGCCACTGCCGCAGCAATTCGCGC
>JBGSLW010000225.1:0-12057 GCA_041740495.1 Pirellulaceae bacterium | reverse complement strand
GCGGCGGCTTCGCCGGTGCGTTTCGTCAACGTCCCCAATCCAAACATCCCCAACAGGACTCCGAACGCGAAACCGGCGATGGTCAAGGCGTTGTCGATCACCGCCGCGTTCCAGCGGCTGGCCCAGATCCCGATGGCGATTTGCACGATGCCGAACAGGAATGTCATCCATCGCACGTACGCCAGCTGCCGGTTTGGTTCGCGGTCGACTGTGCGGCGCGGGAATAGGTCGGTGGTCCAGACCGTGGCGGACGAATTGAGCGAGCTGCTGAGGGTCGACATCGTCGCTGCCAGGATCGCGGCCAGCATCAATCCGACAAGCCCGGTGTTGCGAGGAAACTCCTGCAGGATGAACGTGACGTAAACCGCGTCCGGCTTGTCGACGCTCGGCGGCGCGCCGGCATAAAAACAAGCCAACCCGATCCCGATCCAGAGAAACAGCGCGAACTGGAGCAGGACGACGAATCCGCTCAGCACGAGTGCCCTGCGGGCCTCGGGCAGCCCCCGGGCGCTCACGTAGCGCTGGACCATCAGCTGATCCGCACCGTGGGTCCCTAGGCTCAGGAAAGCGCCTCCGATCAACCCGACCCAAAAATTATCCGGGTTGCTCCAGCCGGTTCCGGTCTGGACAAGTTGGAGTTTACCCGACTGTCGAGCGAAATCGACGATTGCATCCCACCCTCCCGGAACCTGCCAACCCAGGACAAAAAGAGTGGCGACGCCCCCCGCCAGGTAGATTAACAGTTGGATGCAGTCGTTCCAGACGACCGATCGCATTCCCCCTAGGTAGGTGTAGACGATCGTCAGCCCGCCGACTCCGAGTGCGGAGAACCCGATCGGCCAGCCGACTAGCTGCTGGACGACTAGCGCCGCCAAGTACAACCGCAGTCCGTCCCCCACGTTCCGCGTCACCAGGAAAATCACCGAGGCAAAGCGGCGGGCCTGCGGTCCGAACCGCGCTTGCAGCAGTTCGTACGCGCTCACCAGGCGCCCCGAGAAGAACAGCGGCAGGAGCAGGTACGCGACGATCAATTTGCCGACGAGCAGCCCGAATGCCAACTGGAGAAACTTCAATCCGGTCTCGCCGAAGCCCTTCCCCGGAACGCTCAGCACCGTCGCCGCGCTGGTCTCCGTCGCCACGATCGACCCCAAGATCGCCCACCACGGCAAATCGCGGTTGCCCACCAAATACGCCTCGAGCGTCCGCCCGCGCCCACTCCCGCGAATACCGATCCAGATCGCTACTCCACTACCGATCAATAATACGATTGCGTCGATCCAGACAATCTCGGCCACCAGCATTGACATCAAAACCGCCAGGGCGAAAAGACAACAAAATTCATGGAAATCTTCAGAATAAGCTTGCGTCCATTAGGGGGGGGGGGGGTATACTTCAGAAATGTCGCAATGCCTATGTTCGTTTCTCTTGATCAAATGGAGATAGCATGATGTCGCGCGCCGTTTCGTTTGTAGCCTGTGTTGTGTTGGCCTTCTACAGTCTTGGGCAGGCATTTCCAGTTCATTCGTTCGCAATGGTCCAACAATGCACGCCAATCGACGGCCCCTGCGATGCGAATTCCGCTGGAGCGTCCTGTGATATTCCGGGCGGCGGTAGCGGATTGTGTCGGTCGACTGTTGCAGGGTGTCGGTGCATGTAGTGTTGGAGCGCGCTTACTGCTGGCCAACATAAATGATCAGAATATTTTCTCGGCTTTCGACTTTTTGGTTTCCGGGCATTCTGTTCTGCGCTGTTGGTGCGGTTTGGTACCTTCAGTGGTACAAGCCCTTTGCGGCATTGTGTTTTGGTCGCAACACTAAAATTCAGACTATTGAATTCTCCGATTCGATCACCGTGCGATTCGTACTGTACAATCGAAGCTCAAAGGAAGTCCAGATAACGGCAATTGAGAAAAACTGCGATTGTGCGACTATCGGGCCACTGCCTTGCATCGCCCAGCCATTTTCCGAGGTTGAAGTGCCGATTCGCCTCAATGCAAGCTCGTTGAAACTGCCCGCAACGCGCCAGTTTTATTTTCACACCAATCCACCGCAGCCCGGCTTAGTCGGCGAGGTGACAATCGTCCCAGCGGTTGCTCAAAACTGAGCTATCGAACTTATTTCGTCATGGCATTTGCGTCCCGACAACTCGACCGATCCGTAAGCGGAATCAAAGGTTTTTCGCTTGTCGAATTGCTGGTTACCATCAGCTGCCTTTCGATCTTGATGGGAATTCTGATTCCCGCCGTCCAGATGATTCGCGAGACATCCAGGCAGTCGGCATGTGGATCGAACTTGCGTCAGATCGGTTTGAGTTTCGCCAACTTTGAAGCGGCGCATGGGCGCTATCCGCCGGGGCAGTTGGGACCACCGTGGATACAAGAGCCTCCCTGGACGACGATTGACTTCGATGCGTTCCCGCTATTGGGACATCTGGGCTTTGTTTTGCCATACATCGAAGAAGCGAACTTTCAATCCTCGCTCGGCGACCTTGACTGGAGAGTAGGGGCGACGGGCGCCGCATGGCACCTGGATCCCACGGCATGGCAGGCTTCCTCCCGGCGAATTCCGGTGTTGCGGTGTCCATCGGATTTTGGAGAGCATCCTAGGTGGGTCTATATAGCCCATGTCCCTGACGGTACGTCTTATGAGTCACAACGTATTGACGTCACAGGCCAGAACTACGAAGGGTGGACAAATTACTTGGGGTGCAGCGGCGACGTGTTAATTGGGGGAGAGCCGTTCAGCCATTTGGGGATTTTGTACTCTCAGTCGAAGACTCGCGCAGCTGAGGTAACCGATGGGCTGACCCATACGATTCTGGTCGGGGAGCTGATTGGCGGAACGGCCAATGTCGATTTGGAACGGCTCGGTGCGGCACTGAAGCGGCAGAGTATTCTGTCCAATGGCATTGGCAATCAATGGGGCTATTTCTGCGACGCGTGGGGCGAAAACCAAGATACCAGCATCTTTGTGTATTCCAGCCGCCATGCCGGGCGGTTTGCCCAGTTTGTCTACGCGGACGGCCACATTCGAAAGATTGTCGAAAATGTTTCTTGGGATTTGTTGGCCGCGGAAATGACGCGAAGTGGTCGCGACGTTCCCGAAGCGATCGATTAGGGATTTCGGTCTGGAATTCATATGAGCCTTTTCAATGACCCTCGCGTCTGCTGAAGCGGAGAGGTCAACGCGAGGGGGCTCTCTTTTTTTCGGATAGGGTATATATGCTCGGCGATCGTCGATGGGCCATCGTGGTCTTGTTTGGGCTCATCCCCCTTTCTGCCTGGGGACAGGACAAGCAAACGATTCTGAATAGGGTTGCACAATCCCGGCTCAAGTGGAGTGAAATCTTTGCCGGACAGACGGTGCAGTCGCGGCAATACGTTGTTCGCCCCGGAGAATCCACCGAAAAGCAAGTATTGTTTGAAAGTACGTTTCACCAGCTTGCACCGAACGTATGGCGTTGCGATGTAATTCATGGGAACGAGGAATTATCGTTTGTGCGCGACGGCGGGTTTGCGTTCGATGTCCGGAAAAAAGCTGGTTCGCCGACTTACCAGTTTGGCAGGCTGGGATTCGATCAACATGTGCACGATGCCGTCGCGGAATCGATGTTGGTGCGCAACAGTTTGGCGATGAACCCGTCCCACGTCTTCTCGGAAGATCTGGTGGATTTCCTGTCCATTCCAACGGTTTCGATCCAAAGTGTCGAGAAAAAGACGGTACTTGGGCGGGCTGCAGAACGAGTGCGCTGGACGATGGCCCCGTTTGGCGATCAGTTTCCGCGGGCCGCATCCGGAGAGCTTGTTTGGCTGCCCGAGGAGGGCTATCTCCTGGAACGCGTTGTGTTTCGATTTGATGACACCGGCGCCACGACGAGCGACGCCGATGCTGCAGATGGCGCCGCTATGGAATTCCAGTTCGAGAACGACTTCGACCTCCAGAGCGATTTGATTCCCATCAAGACTCGATGGGCGGAGCCCGCTGTCGAGTACGTCACCGAATTGGTGAGCCGTGCGCCACTCGCGCATGGTCGAGATTTTTTTCGCGCCGAAGCTTTCGGGTTGTCGACACCGACCAATCCAAATCTGTGGCGCCTGCTTTGGTTGGGGTTTGGATTGCTATTTCTCCTGAGTGCCTTTTACATATGGAATCGCGCGGGTCGCCCGTTTTTTCTGAAGAGAACGTAGCCATCCAATGTCGGCGGATCCTTTGTACGATCCTTCCCTATTGGCCCGCATCAGTGCTTTCGATTGCAGCCGGAATGAAGGCGAGATCGCTGGCGGGCCTGGGTTTGCACTCATTTGTTGATTTGCTTCCTTGGACGTTGGTCGCGGGGGAAGTATGTTTGTCGGCTTGGCTCTTCAGCGGTATCAAGTTTCGATCGGCCCGATACGTCGGAATTACAGTTTCGGTCGGTTTTGCGATTGTCGCTCTCGTAAAGATGGTGAACGGCGTGAATTCGTGCGGTTGTTTCGGTGAATTGGACGTACAGCCCGCCACGGCGTTGTTCATTGACCTGAGTTTGATCGGGTGCTTATGGTATGGCGTCGACAGACGATGGCCTCAGGTTTTTCGTTGTAACAACGCTGTAACCGGCGTTGCTGCAATAACTCTCAGCCTGGCGATAGCTCTAGGGGCATGTAGTCATCCGATGCATCAGTCCATGTCACGACTGATCACCGCTAGGGGTCCCGAAAGTCGTTATGTCGACGTGAATACTTGGGTTGGGAGACAGTTCCCACTAGACCTCGAGATTTCTTCAGTCACGGATTTCTCTCAAGGTCAATGGACGGCGATCCTTTACCAGGATTCATGCACGAAATGTCAAGAATTCTTGGAAGCCATCGTCAAGGCCCCCCACTCGCGAATCCTTTTCATCGAGTTTCCACCGCATTCGAACAAACGCCGCGATGTCGCAGACGGTGAATACTGGGTACAGTTCCGAAATCCTCAACGGTGGTTTATTCCCTTGCCGCAAATCCTTCAGCTAAACAATGGAGTCGTTCAAAGAATCGGCGGGAGTCCTGGTTTCGATCAGCATTAAGAGGAAGTTATGACTCCCGAGCTCGCACCGCTTTAGTTGGGGGATTTCGGCATGTCTGCCGACCGAGCGATCGAAGAGATGTAGCTCGGCAGGGGCGTTCTCCTGGATAGTTCGTCGACTTCCGGTTCGCCCATCGCGGTGTGCAACGGCAGGACGCCGGACCAGTAGGGGAGAGTGACGTCTTCCGGTTCTTCCTTCGGGCCGCCGCTGCGGATCTTGGATGAGGCTGTTTCGATCTCCAGGCGGACGACCAGGGTCGCCTTGAGTTCTTGCGCGTTGGGCAGACGGGCATCCTCCCAGCGGCCGGGAAGCAGCTTGTCCGAGATGATCTTCAATCCCTCCAGTTTTTGCTCGTCGCCGGCCAGCTCGGTCCCGCGGCCGAAGACCACCGCCGAGCGATAGTTCATCGAATGATGGAACAGCGATTTGGCCAGGACATAGCCATCGACCAGCGCAAACCCGACGGTCGCCGGCTGGCCGCTGGCCAAATACTTGAGCAGGCGGCTCGACTGGGCCCCGTGGAAGTAGAGCGCGTCGTCGCGCCGCGCGTGTAACATCGGGATGACCACCACAGGGAAATCGCCCTCGCGGGCAATCCCCACCAACCCAAGCGGCGCTGCGTCGATGATCGGGTAGATCGTTTCCCGGTCGTACGCTCCTCGGTTGGGGATCCGCTTGACCTGGTTCAATTCGCTGAGGGGAAAGGAGGGGTTGGGCATAGGATGTGTGTACATATGTACACTACTTGAAAGGGGGGGCGGTCGATGCGGGTCTATCGTAGCAGGAAGCCCAACCATCCGCAGGGCAAGCCTGCGGGATTTGGGGGAGCGAAGAGGGACACGTTGCCTGGATTGGAACACGGGTCTCTCCCCCTCTCCGCCCGCATCCTTGCGGGCGACACTCCCCCAAAGACGGGGGAGAATGAAGGTGGCTGGCCGCACGTAGCACAGAACTCATGTTTCATCGAATCTCCCCCGAAGACGGGGGAGAGTGAAGTTGGGGGAGACACAGCCGACAAAACATTTCGCAGCAACTCTAAATGCCGCGGGCTTGCCCCGCGGATTATTACGCTTCCTGCTAGATTCGCGGGCTCTCACGACTCACCCAATAACCTCTTCAGTATTCTGGAATGCCGCGGGCTTGCCCCGCGGATCGTTACGTTCCCTTCCAGGACTTCCGCGGCTCGCACACCTGTCTGGCCACTCCGTGTGGCTTGCCTAGCTCTTGGAACTTCCACGCGGATCGGGCTATCGCTTCGTTATTTTTTGGTGAAGATCCGATGCGTTTGGCGTTAAGATGCCGACGACGCGCACAAGTTTTCTCGCCCCTCGCCGACTTGATTGGCGGGGCGGCTATGGACCTCCAGATGACGCATGCAATCGAACTCGCGTCAACGAGCCGCATGCCGCTGGCCTGCGGATTCTTGCGATTAGACGACTCCAGAAATCGCAGGCCAGCGCCTGGCAGCTCGTTTTTTGACCGGCGGTTTCTAGTCCGGGATATGCTCGTCATGAGGCAACGGGCACAGCAACCTAGTCCGCGGTTTGGCCGGACAGGAGATTGGCTGGTGGTGGCGCCAAGGCAATTCCGCCTACAATATTCGCCGCAAACAGCAGGGCATGGCGGCAGGAGTCGGATTTGTCGATGGATCAACTGGCGACCCTCACCGAGGCGGAACTTGCTCCGCGCCTTCAGCGTCTTCGGACGAATTTGGGGAAGGCGATTCGCGGCAAGTCCGAGGTGATCGATCAGGTGATTGTGGCTCTTTTGGCGGGCGGTTCGGTCCTGATCGAAGACGTCCCGGGCGTCGGCAAGACCACGTTAGCAAAGGCGCTGGCGACCGCGACCGATTTGGACTTTCAGCGAGTCCAATGCACTCCCGACTTGTTGCCGGCGGATATCTTCGGCTTTTCGGTCTTCCATCCGCAACAAGGGAGTTTTGATTTTCGCCGCGGACCGATCTTCACCAATATTCTGCTGGTGGACGAGATCAATCGCGCTTCGCCGCGGACACAGTCTGCTCTGCTGGAGGCGATGGCGGAGCATCAGGTGACGACCGAAGGGGAACGGTTTGACTTGCCGAAGCCGTTTCTGGTCTTGGCCACGCAGAACCCGCTCGGGTTTCAGGGGACGTTCGCGTTGCCCGAAGCGCAACTCGACCGGTTCCTGTTTCGTCTGGCGTTGGACTATCCGGACGCTGAGAGCGAGGTCACGATGCTCTACGATCACATGCACTACAATCTCATGCACGGGGCGCCGTCCGCGACTGATCCGGCGCCGGTCCTCAGCCGGACCGAGATTCTGCAAGCTCAGGCGATGGCCCAGAGCGTGCAGGTTCAGCAGTGCGTCGCCCGCTATATGGTGGAACTGGTTCGTCGCACACGGCAGGATCCGCGGATTCGCTTGGGTTGCAGCCCGCGAGGCTCGTTGATGCTGTGCCGAGCCGCCCAGGCATTGGCCCTGTTGCGGGGGCGGACGTACTTGTTGCCCGACGATGTCCAGGAGATCGCGCCGCTGGTCTTGGCCCATCGGCTCGTCTTGGGTGGCGAAGGTCTTGGATCCTCGGCCCACCAGCGCTCCCTGGTCGATGAGTTGATTCGCCAGATTGCGGTCCCCGTATGAGCTGGCTCCGATCGCAATTCCGCACCTTTGCCGCGATCCGCGCGTGGATCCGCGAGCGTTTGAGCAGCGGCGGCAAACTGATCCTGCTCCTGTTGATCGTGGGCCTGCCGCTGGTTTCGAACCTGGGCACGCCGCTTTACGCGTTGTGGTTGACCTGGCTCGCGCTGCTGGTGATATCCACGGTCGTCGGTAATTTCTTACGGCCCAATTTGGAATTGCATCTGTTGGCGCCGGAGTTGTTGCGATGCGGGGCGAGTGTGGAGTTGGCGGTTCGGATTCGCAACACCGGACGGCGACCGGCGTATGACCAGCAATTCGAGATGCGGTCGGACGAACCGGTGTGGGAGCTGCAGGAATCGCAGGCGGCCCTGACCGCATTGGCGCCTGGCGAGGAGTCGGTGCTCAGGTTTCGCGTCCGCCCGTTGCGGCGCGGAGTCTTTTCACCTCCGGAATTGAACTGGCGGTCCGGTTTTCCTTTGCAGTTGGTGTACACCGTACAGACCTTTTCTCTCACCGGGCGGTTGCACGTCGCACCGACGTACCGACGACTGCACCGCAGCGAATTCCCGGCGCTGGCGGGGTTGGCAAGCGGCCAGCAACCGACTCAACAGGCGGAGCGCGGGCACGACTGGGATTACGTTGGGAGTCGCGAATACGTACCGGGATTGCCGGTGCGTCGTTGGGACTATGCGTCGTGGGCGCGACTGGGTCGTCCAGTCGTCCGCGAATTCAGTTCATCCCAGCAGCCGACCGCCACCCTCTGGCTGGATAACCTCTCCGACTCATCCGAATTAAACACGGAGCAGGTGTCGCATTCGTTCGAGCGAGTGGTCGCATCGGCGGCCGCCCTGGCGGACTTGATCACGCGAGAAGACTTTCGAATCGCCCGGGTGATCTGCGGCTCCACCCACTGGACCCCTGGCTCTGTTTCCGCGGCGACGCCGTTGTCGGATCTGCTTCGCTTTCTGGCGACGGTGGAACTCCAGCCAAGCTCTGGTGCGGACGAGGTGGGAACGCAATCGCTCCAGCGGGCCGAGCAAGCCCAACCGGGGACGATGCTGATGGTGCTAAGTCGTTGGGATCGAGACCGGCAGGCGATCCAGCGCCAGTGGGGGGCCAGGGGCTGGGCTGTCGCGGTAGTACTCGCCGGCTCCGTCGGGGATGACCACCAGCTAACTCGCTTGGAATTCCTTCACGAGCTTCCTCCCAGGAGCCTTTCACCGATAGGTTCAGAAAAGTAACAGGTTGTGGAAAGTGTGGCACGACGCTCCGCGTCGTGGAACCCATGGTGAGACGACAATGTGATGGTGAAACGACAAGGTACGCCCACGAATTCCGCGACGCGGAGCGTCGCGCCACTCTGTTTCCCACCAAGTATTTAGCGAGTGGTTTGGCATGGCTCAAGGGATGATCGCGATCTTGCTGACGCTGCAATCCGTGCTGGTTTGGTCGATCGGCTGTTCCCCTTGGGTCGTTGTGGTGGCGGTGATGAGCACTTGGGGATGGTGGGGAGTGACTTGGTGGATTCAGCGGTGGCGTACCGACTTGCAACTGGCGGCGTCGGTTCGATGGAGCTTGGTGTCGTTCATTGCGCTGGCGGGACTCGCAGTGACGCTGGCTTGGCTGGCTGCCGTGCGAACTCGAGATCCGGACGTACGGTGGGCCGTGGTGATTTGGCAGGCGTTGTGCGGAGGGTTGCTGGTTGTGCAAGCTGCCCTGCTTTGGCTGCGCCTGGATCGTCAGCCGATACCAGTTCTGCTGCCGAACCTGTCCTTGCTGACGTTGGCGTTGATCTTCACGGCGCCGCTGGAAGCGGGCGAGCGAGGCTTGCTGACGCTGATGGCGATTTCGGCGGGGTTGCTGGTCAGCCTGGTCTACCCGTGGACAGTGTCCGCGGAACGGTCGGGGGATGGCGTTCGCGACTCGAATCGTTCCAGCCTGACAGGCGTAGTGGTGTTGGCGACTGGTCTGACGGCTTGGGTCCTTTGTTCTAGTTGGGAGTTCACGGTGCGGCGTCTTCAGGCGTGGGTTCCGCAGTGGCTCGGCGATTCGGGCGACACCGGCGAGGTGCGGGCCTATCCTCAGTCGGGGATGTTGGGGGCGGTATCGCGGGAGCAGTTGATCGATCCGATGGAGGTGGCTTTGCGGGTGTACGCCGACCGAGCCCCGGGCTATCTGCGCGGCCGAGTGTACGACCTGTTCGATCGCTCTCGCTGGCGACTGGCATCGCAGCGGTCGGGCAAATGGAACCGGCTGGAGAACAAGCAGATTCGGACCCCACTGACGGGTCGGCCGGCGGGGGTGTCCCGGCCCCCTGCAGAGCAGCAGACGTTTGCCCTGCGATCTGGCGGAGCGCCCTGGCGGAGGATGGAGATCCACAACGACCCGGAACGGGGCCGCGTGTTTTTCCTGCCGCTGGGCGTCCATGTCATCCAAGCAACGGCCAAGACGATTGCGACTGATGAGCATTTGGCCATCCATGCGGGGATCGACCCTTCGTCACCGTATACCGCGTACGCCTCGGCCGGACCGCTGCGCGAGGAATTGAGCGAGCCGCTGCGGCAACTCTTGTTGGCGCCGCTGGGGGGCCTGGACTCGAGAGTCGAGTTGTTGGCGGCGGAGGTTGCCGGCGACTTGCGCGAGCCTCGCGCGGTGATCGATGCGGTCGAACGGTTTTTCCAAGAGAACTACGAGTATCGCTTGGAGCCGTTTCGCATGCCGCCGGGAGTCGAGCCGCTCTCCTATTTCTTGCTGGAGCGGCCGCCGGCCTATTGCGAGTTCTTCGCGTCCGGCGCGGCTGCCTTGCTGCGGTTGCGGGGAATCCCCTGCCGCTACGTGACCGGTTACCTGGTGACCGAGTTCTATGATGAAAGCGACGAGTATTTCTTGGCGCGCAACCGCCATGCGCATGCCTGGGTGGAGGCCTACGACGACTCGTCCGGCGAATGGGTGATCGTCGAGGCGACGCCAGGGATGTCGTTTTCGGACGAATCGCTCGGCAGCACGAGTGGACACCACAATCCGGCAGATGATTCGAGAGCTGCGGAGAAAGGTGGAGCGCACCGTGCGTGGTCTTGGCTTCGGTCGGTGATCGGCGATTCTATTGGTACTTGGTGGGGAATCGCAGCGGCGGCAGCGGTTGGTTCTCTGTTGTTGGTCTGGTGGCGGCAGCGAGTTCGAGCCGGCCTGACGGCGTTCGGCGGATGGTTCGGTCGTCCCGCGCGGCGACCGCAACAACTCCTGCGGCAATTGGATCGTCAGTTGGGTCGACGGCATTGGATCCGTCCGGCACACGAAACGCTGCACCGTTTTGCCGCTCGGTTGCAGGCGGGTGCCAGCGACGACCCATGGCTGCGCGCCTGTGCGGAATGGTATCGGGCCTATGCAGAGGCAACGTATCGCGGCGTTGTCCCGGTTGGGGCACACACAGGAACGCATCAGTTCCCAGGTATTCCATCGGAACTGCCACCTCGGCCCCGATCGCAGGAATCCGCATAGCGTCGGCCGGCTGCTTACAATGGTCCGCTATGGACCATCTCACCACCGAACAACGCAATCCGAAATCGGCTTACCTCGACCTGCTCTCGGCTCGAGAAATTGCCGAACTAATGAACGGCGAGGACCAGCGGGTGGCGGCGGCCGTCGGCGAGCAACTCGAGCCGATTGCTGCAGCGATCGAGGCGACGGCCAAGCGATTGGCGGCCGGCGGCCGGTTGTTCTACTTGGGGGCGGGTACCTCCGGGCGGCTCGGCGTCCTGGACGCCAGCGAATGTCCCCCGACATTTCGTACTCCGCCGGAATTGGTGGTCGGCTTGATCGCCGGCGGCCGCGGGGCTTTGACCCGGGCGATCGAAGGCGCGGAGGACCACGGCGAACTGGCGGTCGCCGACCTGCAGTCGCAGAACTTCGCGCCAGCCGATGTCCTGGTCGGGATCGCCACCAGCGGCCGAACGCCGTATGTGGTCGCCGGGTTGGAGTACGCTCGGGCGCTGGGCGCCGCCACGATCGGCTTGACATGCAACCCGGCGAGCGACCTGGACCAGGTCGCACAACATTCGATCCGCGTCGTCGTGGGGCCGGAGATCCTCGCCGGCTCGACCCGTTTAAAGGCCGGCACCGCGACCAAGCTGGTGCTGAATATGCTCAGTACGGGGGCGATGGTCCTGTTGGGAAAAACCTACGGCAACCTGATGGTCGATCTGCGAGCAACCAACGCCAAACTCCGCGCTCGCAGCGTGCGGATTGTGCGCGAGTTGACGGATCTCACAGAAGCCGAGGCCGCCGAGCACCTGGCGGAATGCGACGGCGAGGTGAAGACAGCGATCGTCGCGGCGCGGCGTCGAATCACGCCGCAGCGTGCTCGCGAACAACTGCAGTCGGTCGGCGGCCGCC
>JBGSLW010000224.1:0-4727 GCA_041740495.1 Pirellulaceae bacterium | reverse complement strand
CCAGTTCGTCGCGGCGATCCGCGCGGAGAGCCGCGGCCCCCTGCGCATGATGCAATTTGGCCGCCTCAAGCTGCGCTGCCTCCCATTGCGGACTGCTGCGTTCCATCCCCTCCAATCGTTCGAGCGACTCGGGGCTGCCGGTGGACCGGGCCTCCCAGCGGGCTTGGGCGAACTCCGCTTGATCCTGTAGCGGCGAACTGGGGTAACGCGACTGAAATCGCTGCAGCGCCTGTTCGACCTGTCCCGTCGATGCCGTATCTGCCGAGGCGCCTCGCAACTGGCACTCGATCGTCATCCAAGCCGCTTGGGCCGCGAAATCCGCATCCCACGGATCGGCCAACCGCTGCGTCAAACGAAACTGGACGATCGCCTGGTCATACTGCTGGGTCCGCAGCAGGCACCAACCACGGAGAAACGTGATTTGAGCCGTCTGCCGTGGCGTCAGACTTCCCGAATCGACTTTCAGCGCCGATTCGAAGAGCTGATCCGCCGCCTCGTAGTCGCCGCGGTCGCCCGTGGACTCGGCTTGCAGAAACAGCTTGCGCCCCTCCAGCAGACGCCGAGTAAAATCGTCGCGAAAGGACTCGGGGGCGATCATCCCCGATCGGATCCACTGGTCGATCAACTCCAGGCGGTTTTGCTGGACCAAGAGCTTCGTCATCGATTCCAGCACATCGCCATAGGCGGAAGCCCGAGCCGGCCGGGCCGCACGCATCCGATGCGCAAGCTCCGCGGCGTACGCCAAAGCGCGCAAATCGTCCCCCGACCACTCGCGATCGGCCATGTCAAGTTCCAGCCACTTCCGCAGCCCCTCGACCTGATCGGGGAACAAAAAGCTGTTGATCCGCCAGGTCAGCCAGTGCCGCCGCAAATCGGGATACGTCTCCGGAGCCTGCAACCATCCAAAACAGAGCGCTGCGGCGGTGTCTCGCCCCAAGGCCTGTTCGGTCAAACCCAATCCCAATGCGGTCCGCGCCAAACTGCTGGAGGAAATGTCCAGCCACCCCGCTTGTATCTCCTGCAGGTCGGCCGACTCCTGAATTTGCAGAATCTGGCGAAACAGCCGATTGGCCCACGTCCACCGGCTTCGCCGCTCGTCGGTCTCGTCCGTCAGGATCCCGGCATAATACGACGTCCAGGCCTGCAAGTAACTGATCTGGTTGCGCCAACCCTCGTCGTCGATCTGCGCCGCGGGCGGCTCATCCAGGAACAAGATACTGGCGCCCTGGGCCGGCGCGGCTGTTCCAGCGTGAGGGTCGGCCAGTCCGGAGTCCACGACCGTTTGTAAAAAGCGCTCGGCGGCCTGCCGCGCTGCGTCGCGCAACTCGGGCTGCTGCGGCGCATCCATCGCGGCTCGGAACTGCGATTCCGCTCGGGCGAAGTCCCCGTACAATAGCGCCGTTCGCAACGCCGGTTTGTCCAGCTCAGGAAACTGCCGCAACAAACCGCTCAACCGCTCCTGCACGGCCGTGGCCGGATCTCCCTGCTCGCCGCGGCGGTAGAGCTCCTGCAGATAGACCTGGGCGAGCTCTTGAGCCAGCTCCAATCGACCATCCGCCGGCGTCGCCAGCAGACGCTCCTCCAAGAGCGCCGTGCGAAATCGATCCAGCTCCAGGCGACGCACCAGTTGATCGAGTCGATCCCACGGGTCAATCGTCTCCTGAGCCGCAGCACTGGAAATTGACACGATCAAGGAAAGGAACGGAAGTAGGAAGAAGCCGCGGGTGACCGAAACCCGGCCAGGCTTTGCCCAAAATCCCATACCAGCTCGACGGGCAAGCGAACGGGTCCCGAGTCGCCTGTCGTCAACCCGTGTGACACACTTGCTTGCGCCGCGTGCTTGTATTGGACGCGGATCTTCAGAACGCGCGAGTAAACGGGAAATCGAATTTGGGGACAAAGCCAATTACCCTTTCTACCGGGCGATTCCGAGGGAAATGCCTGTTTGTGTCCGCCGTGATTCTCGGATCAAAAGGAGGGTTCCGCGGCGAGGCCCCCGGTCTTCCCCATCCTATGACTATTCGTTCGCCAAGGGAATCAGCGTCACCAGCTCAAAGCCCGACTGTTTGCACAAGTGCACGGCGCGGGCGGGCATATCGAAGGGGGCCGAATCCACCACGCGGACGTACGCCCCATCGTCCTTGTTTTGAAAAGTCGCCAACACGTCGCCGATCGGCTGCAGATCGGGGGAGGTCACCCCCCCGAGGCGAAACACGTACGTCCCTTCCCCCTCGCCCGGCAGGATGTCGATGATCGCCGGCTCCAAATCGATCGCCCCTTGCGACTGCGACTTCTGATTCACCTTGATGTTCGAACGCAACCGCTGCTCTGGACGCACAAACGAAGTGGTCACCAGAAAGAAAATGAGCAGCAAGAACACGACATCGATCATGCTGGCCATCGAAAGCTCCAGCTTGACCTGCCTCCGCAATCCCAAGGTGCTCAACCGCATGACATTACTCCACGCCCATCACGCTGATCTTGATCTGGGTTATTCCGAATTCACTCAATCGCGGGATGAGTTGATTGACATGCCGCGATTCGGCCCGGCGATCGCAGCGGATCAAAACCTGCAGATCGGCCAGCTGCGAGTCCTCCTCCCGCGCTAGGGCCTTCAGTCGCGCCATGAGCTGCTCGTGCGTCAACTCATTCCCCGCCACGAAAATTCGACCCTGCTGGTCGATATTGATCGTCACCTTCACGACCGGCGTCTCCTCGGCCAGCAGCCTCGCCTCCGGCAACTCCACCGGATGGTGAATCACCGGCGTGATCTGCGAGACCGTGATGAAGAAGATGATCAGCAGGAATACGATGTCGATCATCGGGGTGATGTTCATCCCGATCGCGGCGGACGAGCGTGTTTTGGATAATCGCACCGACCGGTTCCTCGTTTCGTCCCGCAAGCTGTTGAGGAATTAGCCGCGACGCGCTAGCGTGCGGTTTCTTTTTGCACACGATCCAAGAAACCGCAGGCTAGCGCCAGGCGGCTGATGGTTGCGTGTGCTGATTGGGGGTGTTGTGGGCATTTTTTCCATCGGTCGTTAACGCTTGCGGCCCAACGGCAACAGCATCCGCTCGATCCGTTTCCCGGCCTCGGCCACCAGCGAGTCGATCTTGTTGCGGAAAAAACTGAAGGCGACCATCGTGGGAATCGCCACAAACAACCCTTGCAACGTGGTAATCAGAGCCTGCCCGATCCCCCCCGCCAACTCTTCCGGCCGGGCCATTCCTTGGCGCGCAGCGATCGTGTTGAACGCCTCGATCATCCCCACCACGGTCCCCAACAAACCCAACATCGGGGCGATCGATCCGATCACGTTCAGCACTTCGGTCTTGCGGTACAACTTCCCGGTGAAATCCTCCCCCGCTTCCTCCACCGCCGAACGATACTCCGCAAAGCCGAACTCGCTGCTCTGAAACCGCTCCAAGCCGGCCGCGACGACTTCGCTGACCAGCGAATAATTCTGCGGCTGGTAACAAAGCTCCAGCGCCTGGTTGATCTCCCCCCGCGCGATATGCTTTTCCAAATCCGCGATCAACTGGCTGGGCATCAGCTTTCGCCGATTGATCGACAAGGCATGCTCGATCACGAAAAACACGCTCAGCAGGGAGAGCAGGAGGATCAGGATCACGATTCCGATCCCCACCCAACTCCCCTCGAACATCTTCACGAACAACGACCCCGAACTGGCGTCCGCGGCGCCGCTTCCTGGCAACGCACCCTCCGATGCACTCGCGGCGGCGCCGGCTGCGGCCGGAGTCTCCTGCAACGTCCACTCGCCGCCCCCGCCGTAGGCCAATACCCCGCACAACGTGCACGCCAGACTACAGCCAAGCAGCCCCGCCAAAATTCCTGCGCGAAGTTGTTTCATTGGATGGGGGTCCCCTCGTGATCGGTCGGCGGCGGTGTTCGCCAGTTGCGCGCGGTCCAGGTCGCGCGGTAATTCGTCTGCAACTCCCGTACTAACTTGTCGGTCGTCGCCGCATCTCCCTGCCGAGACGCCGCGGCAGCGACCGCAGCGATCGCGGCAGCACTCAGCTCCGGACAGCGTGCTCCCAAACTAGCGGGCACGCTCAGCATTCGCAAGGACGCTCGCTCAAACTCCCCCGCCGGGTCGCGAAGTTGCGCCAGGGCCAACCAGTATCGGCCAACGGCTTGCGGCAGTTCCGGCCAACCAGCGCTGACCTCCCAAGCCGCGTCGCATTCGGCGGAAGTTGGCGATCTCCCCTGCACGGCGATGCGTTGCCACTCCAGCACCTGGGACCAGACTTCGGAGCGGACTCGCAACTGGGCCTCGACATCGGCCAACTCCGCGTCGTGTTTTTCTGCAATCGCCAGGCTGAAGAGATAGACCAATTCCATGTCCGACCGCGACTCCAGCGACCGAGTTTCCACTCGCTCACGCCACGCCTGCCACACCGCCGGGTTGGTCGCCGAGTCCAACCAGAGAGGCGGCAGCAAGCGGTACGCTTCACGATCCAGCGAGCCGGGGAGTTGCAGCGCCGCGGGCAGCCGCGTTTGCCATTCGGGATGCCCCGAGTCCGCCTCCAACGCGCGGAGATACGCGTGGAGCGCCCAGGCCAAGTCACCGCGCTCTCGATAGGCGGCCATCCGCGCCAACCACAAGACTCCGGCCGTCTCCCCGCGCTCGGCATCTGCGGCCACACCGTCTGCCGCCAAGAGCGCCTCGCTCAATTCCCCTGCCCCAACCCAGTCGCCGGTTTCC
>JBGSLW010000223.1:0-7108 GCA_041740495.1 Pirellulaceae bacterium | reverse complement strand
ACCGACTGCGCCGGCGCGGGCGCTTTTGCGGGAGGCGCTGGCCTTGATGCCCGAGGACAAGCGGCGGCAGGTCACCTTCAGTACCTACGCCATTGCGTCAGGGTTGCCCCCCGACGCCGACTGCCAATGGCGATTCGTCCTGGCGGGTTCAGAAGAAGCCCGATCCGCCCGCAGCTTCAGCGGCACGGTCATCGACACCACCCGCGAGCTCGGCCCCGCCACGACCCCCTCCGCCGAATCCGCCCGCACCGGACAATCCATCGTCGCCCAAGCTTCCCCACTCCCCGTTGCGACGCCGTTGGCTGGTTGGTCCGCGGAAGATCTCGCGTATCCCACGCTGGAGATTGTGGAGGATCACCCAGAAGGCGGTAGGCTCGATTCCAGTACCCCTTTGCGCCTTGGGCCGCCAGACCGAAAATCGAACACGCACCTAGTTAGCGGCAAAAAATTCCGCGTAGATTCGACTTCGTCCAAGCTACCACAAGATCGGTACCTACAATCCTCTGTTCGAATTTGGAAGACAATCGCTTTAACTCAGATCGTCTTAACGCTGTTCCTCGCGTTGTGTTATTTCAGTTGGCCATTAATCCGTAGCTTTTTGTCTCAAAGAATTCCTGAACAAGTCGCAAAAGCCAACGATGTTGCGACGGAACCCAATGGCGTATCCGATCATTTCGAAAACACTTTGCCTAACAAAGACTCGCGATCAGTCGATAAATCAGCTGACGGGTCTTCTTCCCTAGCAAATATCAAGGATAGAAATGGCGACGCGGAGAATCAAAGAGCCGGAGTAATTGTTCGCCCTCCTCCGGCGAGGCTGGGCGTGCCAAGCACGGTTTCTGCGATAGTTGCGCAAGGCGACTCTAATACTAACCAACAAGGCAGCGACCCCATCGCACACGAGTCGACCAATTCACAGCCACAATCGGAGGCAACTTATGTTTCAAAGGTTGATGTCAAGTATTTGCTTGAGAATCCGCAATTAGTTGACGAAACGTGGCGATACCAGGAAATCGCTGAATTACACTTTACTAATGGTCACGGCATTCAAGACATAGAATTAGCCGTAGTTGACCTGCAACAAGAAATATTCGAATTTGAAAACAGGACCTTTGAAAAGTTAGGTGAAGGCCTCGTACTTCACAACGTCGCGGAGTTTCAATGGCGTGAATTGGGCCAAAACCATTGGGCCCTAGGATATCGTTGGCAAGAGGGCGCGGCGAGCGCCAAACAAGCCTTGAAAAACCTAAAGTCACGTGTCCTTGCAATAAGTGTTCGGGACAGCGGAAACCTGTTCATGGACGAATTGCTGAAATCTGTGGCCATTCCACTTGGGAAGATCGCCGAGTTTCCGTTGTTTACTTCGCGAGTCGATCAAGAGCTCGAAGAATTGACAAGCTGCAGAGTATCAAAAAACGTATCGAACAGCCCGCAAGACCATCTACTGTTGTTTCAACACGAGGAAGGCTGGCAGTTTCTGGAATCGACTACATTCGAAGTTACGACACGAGAACTTATGCCGTTTAGATGGGCGATTTCCATGGTAACGGACGAGGGCAAGTGCGTTCCCATCGCCATTCGAAAATGGCCATCGAATCTTCCTCCTCTTAATGTTGAAGTCGTTGTGCAGTTCTTCAATGAGGAGCGCGATAGCTTCGAGAGGGAAAAAGGCAAAGGATTTGGAAGTCACAAGATTGCGTTCAAGCAACTGTTTATTCGATGGTTTTCGCCAATTCTTGATGCCGGTTTGCAGGATTGGCCTCTAAAACAACGGCTTCCTGACAAAGGCCACGTCGCCAATACAGCTAGGCAGCGGGTAGGAGTGATTATTGAAGAACTCGAGAACCCGAAGGGAACTATCGCCGACGACTTGTCGTTTTTGAGGACCTATGTGCCAATAGTTGATGCCGTTTCAGATCCAAAACGAGAATTGGCTTTTGTGGAACCTAGTAAACTAGTATTTACCGCGGACGCGACTCAGATTGCGTTGTTTGACAAAAACGACCAGAGCTTGCGTGTGTTTTGTAAACAGGGATCGTCTAATTCCGCGGACTTGGAAGAGCTGAAAAAGTGTATTCTACGAGAGTGGGTGAAGAGTTGGTGCAAGGATTGAGCTGGTGATGATTAAGTCAGTCGTTTCGGAAGTTCAGCAATTGCTCCGCAACAACGCTCCTTTGTTTGAGGAGGTATTGGCTGTCTCTGCAGAATTCTCGGAGTTGGCCGCAGAGATAAACAGTCGCATGACTAATTGTACGCGACTATTGCGTTCCGGTTTTCGCGACGAGGCGATCGAGCTGGCGGAGCAGAAGCCGAGGTTGCTGGAACAGTTGCAGCTGGTGGATTTCCCAGAGCGGGAGATGTGGGTTGATTTTCTGTTCGTTAATGGGATTGCGGCCCCGCCCGAGCTGCTGACGCAGGAGGCGGAGGAGTTGCAGGCGGCGTACGAGCAGCAACGGCAGTTGGTGCCGCTAATGCGGCAACACCGTTTGTTGGCTTTGGCGCATGCCCCGATCGGGAATCGTGTGGATGTGCTCCGCAAGTTGCAGAAGGCCGACCCTCTCAATCCGCTCTGGCCCGACGATGTGGAAATTTTCGAACGCGCTCGGTTGGCCGAGATCCAATCGGAAATGGCCACCGCCAAGTCCCGCGGCGATGCCGTGCAGCTCAAAGCCTTGAACGACGAGCTGGCACAAAAATGGTCGGTCCCGATCCCGCAGGAATTGCGGCGAGCTACTCAAACGGCGACGGCGACGGTCGCAGCCAAGGCGGCTCGGGAGCAGATGAAGGCCCTGGCCGACGAGCTCAATCAGGCGCTGGCGGCCCTGGACATCCTCCGCGGTCGACGCCTGCGCGACCAATGGAACCGCCTGCTCCCCGATGCGCGGCTGGGGGACGAGGACGGTTTGACCAGGCAAACGCGCGAGGCGCTGAGCTGGCTGGCGGACGCCGATCTGCAAGACAACGAGGAACGGGAATTTCAGCGCGCCTGCCGGCAATTGGAACTGGCGATCGACGAGCGGATCGGACTGGCCGAGGTTGAACGGCTAATGTACGCGGTCCAGAAATTCGACCGCGAGGCGCCGGCCACCCTTTGGAAGCGCGCCAACGAGTATCGACATTCGCTGCAAATCGCCGGTCGTCGCAGGACGTGGATGCGGATTGTCGCCGCCGCTGCGGCGATCATCGTGGTCGGCGCCATCCTGGCCTGGACGTTGCTGAGCGCCGCTCGCCAGCGACAGCTCACCGATGCTCGTACCCAAATGCAGAACTTCGTTACGGCTGAGGAGTTCGAAGCCGCCGAGGCTTTTTTCTCAGGGCTTCCGTCCGGTTTTCAGAAGGACGCGGAGATCGCCCGACTCTGGCACGGCCTGCAGGACGAACGCCGGAAGGAAGAGCAGCGCGTCGAGCGTTTCCAGAGTCTCGTGTCCCGCTTCGACTTGAGCGGCCCTCTGGAATCGAATCTCGATCAAATCCTACGGGAAGCCGAGCAAATCGCTCGGACGGACCTCGAGAGGTCCAAGATCGCCGGACATAAGTCCGATCTGCAGGCGGAGCGGATCCGCCGACAATCGCAGCGCAGCGAGGCCTTCTTGGGCCGCCTCAAAGAATTGGCCGACCGTTTGCGCGAATTGGAACAGGCACCGCTGCCGCAGACAGACGAACAGGGCATGCAGGAACTGCTCGAGCGCATCGAAGCCCTTAGGGCGGAGCACCATGGGCGGCGGGATAACTTCGAACTCATTCCAGGTACGATCATGGCCCAGTGCCAGCCGTTGATCGATCGGATTCGAGCCCGGCTCAAATCGTATCGCGAGTACATCGCGGCGCGGAGAGAGATGGAATCGCTAACCACGGAGTTGGGCGATTTGGCTGGGTACGGCGCCGCCCTGAAGCGGTTCGCTGAAAAGTACCCCGCGTTCCCGATTTCAGCTGACTTCGCAGCGGTCGCCGGGGAAGCGATCCACTGGCAACGATTTCGAGATTGGGATGGCTTGCGGCATGCGCCGTTCTGGAACAATCCATTGGCGCAACCCGCGGATGCCGTGGCGATCGATCAACAGATCGATGGGCTCTTGAAGAACTCCCCTTTCGGAGAGCTGTCCAACCACCTGACGTCGGTCCGAGCGGGCTTGACCGAGCTCACGCGGATCGCCGGCGGAACCGACCAACTGAATCAGACCAAGGAAAGTCTGTTGAGAAAATACTCGCGGTTTGACTTCAATGAGCCGAGGGTATATTACGATTCCGCCACCGACGTTTTCAAATATCTTTCAGAGACGCCGGAAGGCCTTCGGATTCGTTATTACAACGACTTGAGCAAACAAAAGACCTCCAGCGACCTGCTGCAAACGAACCAAATGGCGAATGTCGGCATCGCCGGCCAGGGCGCGATCTGCCAGAGCCTCGTCAAACTTTTGAATAGCAGCGCGCTCTCGACCGATCGCGAACAGTATTTCCAAGACTTACTGACGGCAGCCCTGGCGGACGACGATCTGGAAAATCCCATCCCGACCGATCCGATCGTGCAAGCGGATATCGTCTTGGATATCCTGCAGATGGTGGAGCAACACAGCATCGACTGGAAGGAATTCGCCGCCGCCGAACTGGCGGAGTTGCGTCTGTTGAATATCCCTGCCCTGGATTGGATGGACTACAGGAATGAGACGATCCAGCGGGATCGCAGCAAACTGGAGGGGATGATTCCCAAGATTCGGTCGAACTTTGGGCTCGCGGTTAAATCTCCTCGCGCATCGACGGCGCTCCAGAAACAATTGACCGAATGGCGACAGCACCTGGCTTTTCGCACGGTGGGCTGGATGCAGAATCTGCAGGGAACCTGGCAGGTGCAATCGCCGGGGCAGCAACCAGCAGCCGGTCAAATCTTTGTATTCCTGGCCGAAGGGGCTGGCGCGCCGCCGCGGTTCCTCTTGGTGGGGGAACTGAAGGACGGTCAGATCATCAATCCGCAGCGTGCCGATCTTCTCAAGAGCGGGCGGCCCTTGTTCGTGTCCAGCGAAGGCACATCCTTATGAGCGAAAGTCTATACTACGTCAAAGTCCGAGGGCGAACCTTGGGCCCGCTGGATACGCAACGGATCCGGCAACTGATCCAGCAAGGACAAGTCAGCCGTACCAACCCCATGTCGACGGACAATCAGGATTGGAAGAAGGCCAGCGACTTCGCCGAACTATTTCAATTCCGCGCCGCCGAGTCGCGTTCATCCTCGGCGATGTCGTCCGCATCGAGCGGCGGTGGAACAGCGACGGGGAGCGCTAGTGCGGCGGACCCCAGCGGGGTCTTTCCACCGCCCGACGCCGCGACCTCCGGTTGGTATTACAGCGTGGGGGATTCGCACCAAGGCCCGGTGGCCGAAAGCGTCCTCCGCGATTTGATCCAATTCGGGCGTTTGCGCAGCGATGAGTTGGTCTGGCGCGAAGGGATGACCGATTGGCAACCGGTCATGCGGATGCGGGAGTTTGCAAGTTTATTTCCCTCGCAGCCGACTCAGCGGCAACCTGCCGTTGAGCAAGTTCGGGTCGAGAATAATTCGCACGACTTTCTCGAAACCAAAAACATTTTGGGAAACAGCGCCGGATGGGTGACGTTTGTCTGTGTGATGGGCTACTTGTTTTCAGGGCTGATGTTGTTTGGGAGCATCGCCCTATTGATTGGTGCATTCGCGGTCAATTCTCGAATTGCGATTGTCCAGGCGATGCTCAGTTTTTTCAGTCCGTTGGCGCTCATTGGCGTCACCGTCTACGTCAATTTGTATTTGCTTTCGGCGAACCGGTTTCGAATCACCTCGCGTATCGAAGACTTGAATACGACGTTTCGGTGGCTGGCTAGAATCTGGTTTGTCTTGAGTATTTTCAGCTTTCTCTGCCTGTTGATCGTGATTGCGTTGGTTATCATTGCGCTGGTAACTGGTGCAACCGCCGCCGACATATATTCGGCGGCCTAGCCAGACAAGTCGCGTCACCTGCTCCGATACAGCTCAGGACTGCTCATGGACTCCAGCCACCGCGTTCCCGGGCCTGATCAGCCGGTCCTCTCCTGGTCGCGCAGCGACATCGAACAGCGGCTCGGCTTTCGCGGGGGGCGGTTTACGCGAGTCAACTCGCTGCTGACACTGCTCATCGCGGCGGCCCTCGCCATCATCGTGTATGCCGCTTTGTTCTACTTCGCCAGCGAGACCGCCGTGGGGGCGATGTTCCTGCAACGGGGATTCACCCCCTACGTCATGACGCTGCTGTTCGCCTGGTCACTGGTGATCCTGTTTTTCAAGTGGCGCAAACTCGCGTTCCAGCGCCGGGCCCTGACCTTTCGCGTCGCCCCCGACGAGCACGATTTCGTCCTGTCGGCCAATACGGTCGACCAAGTCCTGCAGCGGATGTACGACCTGGTCGACGATTCTCGATGCTTTGTCCTGTTCAACCGCGTTCATACCGCGCTCTCCAACTTGCGAAATCTAGGGCGTGTCGGCGATGTCGACGAGATGCTCCGCTCGCAGGCAGAGCTGGATTACTCGGGGATGGACACCAGTTACTCGCTGGTCCGCGGTTTCGTCTGGGCGATTCCCGTCTTGGGATTTGTGGGCACGGTGATGGGTTTGTCCGAAGCGGTGGGAGGCTTTGGCAGCGTCTTGGCACAACAAGCCGCGCCCGAACAATTGGCCGGCTCGCTCCGCGTAGTGACCTCGGGCTTGGCGACCGCCTTCGAAACGACGCTTTTGGCGTTGCTATTCGCCTTGGTCCTGCAACTGCTCATCACGTTTTTGCATAAAGGCGAAGAAGAATTCCTGGACGATTGCACAGAATACTGTCAGCGGCAACTGGTCAGCAAACTGCGCCTGATGCCATTTGAAGCCGAATTGCAATCCGCATAACAGCCCAAAGTCGCACGACCCTCCGGGTCGTGACCGTCGCTCGACTCTCCGAGTCGAGCCCGTTAGGCCCGTCGCGCCCGTCATGTCCTACGGCGTGGTGGTCTTGAAGGTGCTGGTGCGCCGAATCCAGGTTAAAATGAGAAGGTGTTTTTTGGGGAGGACGCGGGAGGACGCGGGAGGATTCGCGGGAGGATTCGTAGAAGGTTCGTAGAGGATTCGCGG
>JBGSLW010000222.1:0-30214 GCA_041740495.1 Pirellulaceae bacterium | reverse complement strand
CCATCGGGGCCTCCGCCAGCAGGACTGCCGCTCGCGGCGCCAGGTTTGGCTTCGCCGTTTTGGACTCCACCCATGCTGGGGCCGTCCCCTTCCATTCCTCCCTGCGGGCTAACCCCATTTTTCATCTCCTCGGGAACCGCGCCTTCCGGCAGTTCGATCCGCGGATCGACCACCTGCTCTGGCAGATCCAACAACTCGCGATGGTTGCCGGGGTTCATCGCCACCAGATCGCCATCCTCAATGCCCGATTTGACGAAGACATCTTTGGAATTGTCTCCGCCGACCTCCAGCTTCACCGTCTCGTACTTGTCTCCGCGTTGAACCAGACAGAACCGTTCGCTCCCGGCGGCATAGATGCATTGGACCGGGACCTTGAGGACGTTGGGCTCGAACATGGTTTGGATCGAAACCGAACCATTCATCCCCGGCTTCAATTCCTCGGGGGGAGCAATAATCTGAACCAATACTGGAAACTTCTTGATCGACCCGCTCATCCAACCTTCGCTTTCGGCGTATTGGCTGACGCTGGTGACAAAGCCCTTCAGGGTCTTGCCATGCAACGCATCGACTTTAATCGAAGCGGGCATCCCTTTGCGAATCGCTGTAATGCTCTGCTCATTGATCAAGGCCTTGACTTCCATCTTGGCCGGATTGGGAATCCGCATCAGGATTTGGCGTTCGCGAACCGTGGCGCCTTCGGCCAAAATCCAGTCGGTCGAGCCGCCGCGGCCCATTTCTTTCTCGTAGACAATCTGGCCGCTCACATTGGCGGGCGGACGGATCGTGCAACGCTCGATCTGCCGCTTGATTTCCGCCAGTTTCTCCTCTTCGATCCGCAGCTTCTCTTTTTCGTTGTGGTATTTCACCGTCGCCGCGTCGATGTCGCTTTGCAGTTTGATTACTTCTTTGGCCTTGGTGACGCTCTCCAAGACTTCCAGTTTTTTCATCGCCAACGCCCGAGCGTTCTCGGCTTTGGCGACCGCGATCCGGTCCCCTTCTAACTGCTGCTTCGTGATGAAGCCCTTCATCTGCAGCTTGGTGCTGTACTTCAGATAGTCCTGCGACAATTGCAGCTCTTGTTCGGCGTTGAAGATCTCGTTCTGGATCGTCTTCTTTTCCTCTTCGTACTTCCCTTGCAGATATTCGATCTTGGCTTGCTCGGCCACCTTCAACTCGGCCTCCGCTTGGATCACCGAAGTCCGACCCGTGTTCAACGTGAGCTGTTGTTGATCGAGCTCTTTCTCAAAGGAAGTGGAATCCAGCCGGACCAGAATCGTATCCTTGTCCTTCGGGTTGTCCGCGGCGTTCTGGATGAAAGTCCCTTCCGGAATCACCTCGATCACGGACACCGATCCACCGCCGCCGCCACCCCCTCCGCCGCCCGAGCGGACTTCACAACGGATTTCGACGTTCTCGCTGCTGCGGATTTCCCCCTGATCCAAGACCTGGGCCACAAAGTCCCCTCGAGACACAGGAATCAGAATTGGTTGATTCAACGCCGCGGTGTCACCCCGTGTAAACAGCCAAGCAGCGCCTCCTCCCGCAGCCAAAAGGACTACCAAAATGGCGATCACGAAAAACGACGAAATCCCGCGCCGCGAATGCAGCTGTGCCGGAGAGATCGTCCGAAATCGAAGTGGGAAAGAAGCAAGCGTCATTATTGAGACTCAAATAAAAGACTACGGCCAAGCACAGGCCAAACTCTATCGCCAACCCAAGGCAACTCGCGCGACCGCCAGACCCATTTCCGATCTTCGGTCCAACGTGACCCCCGAATCAAAACGATTCCGCCGCTCGGGGTACAACCGGCCAACTTCCGGTGAGAATGTACGTATTGTTACCAGCCAAACGAAAAGTCTACCGGTAATCTGATCAAAACCGTGATCACCGCCGAGATCCAACTAATCTACCAACGCAGCGAACACAGGACACGTCTTTGGATGGTATTAGACCGGCATAGCCATTCAACCGACATAGCCATTCAACCGACAGGTTCCCGAGCCCGGCGATGAAATCGAGCAACTACTCTATAAAACCGCCGATATCATCAAAAGTTCCGGCCGACCAACCGTAATCGAATTCAATCCGGCCACATTCTACGGCCAGCCGATATTCCCCATCCAGAGCGCTCTGTGTTGTGTTAAATTTCACAAAAAACACTGGTTTGTGGCATAAACCGGCACCAATTGGCCATTTATGCCCCATTCGACGCCGAAAATCGACACATCTTCTTTTTGATTCGCCTAGCAGCCTTTTGAAAAACAAGCACGCAGCGCGAGCAAGTGAGTCGCGGACCACGAATTTGCCGCAGATTTCAACTCACTCACGCGCGTCGTGCTGATAATTTGGTTTTTCAACGGTCTGCTAACGCAACAGCTCGCAGCCGAGTTCCTTCTGGCAGTGGTCGACGATCGCATCGCAAACCGATTCGGCCTCGACGCTGGTCAACGTATGGTCGCTGGCCTGAAGGTGAACCGACACCAGGACGCGTTTCTTTCCCTCGCCATCTTTTTTCGGGTCGCGGAAAAGCTCCTTAAATTGCACGGCGGTCAGGAGCGGGCCTCCGGCGCGGCCGACGACGGCCTCCAAATCGGCCCAACGCGTGGTTTCTTCGACCACGAAGTTGAAGTCGCGTTGGATCGAGGGGTACGGGCTGACTTCGCGAAACTGTGGGATCTCGACCGCAAGCGTCTGCAATAGGTTCCAATCGAGTTCAGCGAAGACCACGGTCTGACGGAATCCGAAACGGCGTTTGCCGGATTCGGAGACCATCCCGATGAAACCGAGCGTCTGTCCGGCGTGCTCGAGTTTCCCGGCGAGGTTGATATCGGCCAATTCGTGTTCCCAAGCACGGACCTCCAAAGGTCCCCGGTCCCCCACATACTGTACCAACGATTCGATCGCGGTTTTGACGTCTCGAAAGGACCGTTGGGAGAGAAGGGCCAGTTTCCTTGGTTCTGCGGGCAATTCGTTTTCCCGAGCCAAATAGACGTTGGCGATTTCGAACAAGTGCACATCGCTGTTGGCCCGATACTCGTTGACCCGGTAGGCTTCCAACAGGCTAGGGACAATACTTCGTCGTAACTGATTGACGGGTCCGACATTTTGCGAGGATTTTTCCAGAACTCCCAACATCGGCTGGTGACTGACCAGCGGCGCCGAATCTGTCCAAGGGGTGAACGCATCCCCCCAGGCGGCGGGAACCAGGCTGGACGACATGGCTTCATCGAATCCCGCCGCGGTCAAGAACGACCGCACGCGATCGGCGAAACGGTCCTGGCTACGGCGGCGCGAAGCCACGAGGGGAACCGCGATGTCATCGGGAACGTGTTCGTAGCCGTGGATCCGTCCGACTTCTTCCACCAGGTCGATTTCGCGTGCGACGTCGCGTCGCCAGGAGGGGGGCACCGCGGTCAGCGAGTCGTCGGCTGCGACTTGCGATTCGAATCCGAGGCGCTCCAGGATCGCTTGAGCACGCCCCAGTTCTATCGGGATCCCCAGAACCGCGGCGAGTTTTTCCGAGCGGAGTCGGATGGCTTCGCGCGGTGGCGGAAGGGTCCCGGCATCCCAAACGCCCTCGGCCAATTCCCCACCTGCCAATTCTAGGATCAGCTGGCAACAGCGGAGACTGGCCCAATCCAATCCGCGTCCATCGACGGTTCGCTCGAACCGGTGCGACGCGGCGCTGTGCAAATTCAACTGGCGCGCTGTGCGGCGAATGGCGACGGGATGGAATTGGGCAGCTTCGACCAACACGTCGATTGTCGCTGAAGAGACTTCGGTATCCGCCCCACCCATCACCCCTCCCAAACCCACAGCGCGCTCGGCGTCCGCGATGACGCACATCCCTGGCTGCAGCAGATAACTGCGGTGGTCGATCGCCAGCAGGCTTTCCCCCGCGCGGGGCTCGCGAACGACGATTCGCCCCCCCTTGAGTTTGGCGTAGTCGAACGTGTGCAGCGGTTGTCCGCATTCGAACATCACGAAATTGGCCACGTCGACGATATTGTTGACGGCATTCACTCCGATCGTCGCGAGACGTTCGACCAGCCAGGCAGGGCTGGGGCCGACGCGGACGCCGCGGATCAGTCGTGCGGTGAAACGCTGGCAGAGTTCGGGTGCCAGGATCTGGACGCCGCCGCCGGCCGGGAGCGGCGTCTTGCTGACGGGAGGCTGCGGATTCGGGATGGCCAACGGCAATTCAAACGCCGCGGCGATCTCGCGTGCGACTCCCAGGTGCCCCAGGCAATCGGGGCGATTGCTAGTGACCTCGACGTTCACCGCCCAATCGTTGCCGACGGGTGCGGTCCCGTCGTGGTTGAGGCCGGTCATGGTCAGACGCTCGACCCAAACCTCGCGGGCGGGGGGAAGCGGGACGTAATCACGGAGCCATTGTTGCGAAACAATCATCGTCACTCGATGGAATGGGTCGAAGCGCTGCCCTTAGAACTGCCGCAAAAACCGGATGTCGTTGGTGAACAGATGTCTCAGATCCGTGATCTGATGCCGGATCATGCAGAGTCGTTCGACCCCTAGTCCGAACGCGAATCCAGAGAATTGTTCCGGGTCGTACCCGACCGCCGCCAGCACCTGCGGATCGACCATCCCCGCCCCGCCGAACTCGGTCCATTTGTCGTTCCAGAAATAATCGGCCTCGACGCTCGGCTCGGTGAACGGGAAGAACGAGGGACGAATCCGGATCGGGACGCTGGCCCCCAAGTAATTGACGGCGAATAGACGGAGTACCGTCTTGAGGTCTGCCAGCGTGACGTGCCGGTCGACCAGCAGTCCTTCCATTTGGTGGAACATCGGGTAGTGCGTGGCGTCGGCGGTATCCGGGCGGTAGACGCGTCCCAACGAGATGATTCGAATGGGGGGGGGCGTCCGTTCCATCACACGGATTTGGACGGTGCTTGTCTGACTGCGGAGCAGGAGCGGTGTGTCGGTCTGGCGATTGGCCACCGCCAGGTAAAAATTCTCCAGCGGGTCGCGGGCCGGGTGATCCGCCGGGATATTGAGTGCCTGGAAGTTATGCCATTCGTCTTCGACTTCGGGGCCGTCGGCGGGGGTGAACCCGAGTCGGCCCATGATATCGACTAGTTCATTGATCGTCTGAGTGATCGGATGCAGTCGTCCGATGCGAATGGGGGCGCCGGGGAGGGTGGGATCGACGCGGGGGTCGCGCGCCCGCGAGTCGCCAGTTTGTTGCAGCCGGTTTTTGGCCGACTGCAGCAATTCCTGGATTTCATTCTTGACCTCGTTGAGCCGCTGCCCGGCCGCAGGTTTTTCGGCGGAATTGAGCGAGCCCAATTGCTTTTGGACTCCCTTGAAACGGCCGCTCTTAGCGCCCAGGAATTCGACGCGCGCGCCCTCCAGGGTTTCCGCGGACACGGCGGCGCCAAAGGCCTGCCGGGCCTCGCCGATCAAGTCATCCAGCGCTGCCAGGAAACTCCGCAATGCAGCGGAGGACTGGGACGCATCGAGCGACATGGCTACGCCAAAGCCTTTTTGACAGCCTCGACGATCGCGTCGAATCCGGCAGGATCATGGACCGCGATTTCCGCCAACGACTTGCGATTGAGTTCGATTTGCGCCTTCACCAAGCCGGCGACGAACTGGCTGTAGCGAATGCCGCGTTGCCGGCACGCTGCGTTGATGCGGATGATCCACAATCGGCGGAAGTCCCGCTTGCGGACGCGGCGGTCGCGGTACGCATAGACACCGGCCCGAACCAGGTTTTCTTTGACGGTTCGGAACAAGCGGCGTCGACCGCCGACGTACCCCTTGGCCCGCTTGAACAAACGCTTCTTCGATTGCGTGCGTGCTGCGCCTTTGGTTTTGCGCATTGGTTAAGACCTTTCTTCTTTGTCCGGCCAGGCCCGGGAGTCGTGTCGATTCGGGTGTTTCCCGAATGCGAAGACTCTCGAGTTCAATTGCCCGCCGAATTGGTGTTGGGAGGCCATGCGACGTGTGGTGACAACGCCTACCCGCGATCCGCCACGATCGCGTGGGGCATTGCCGTGGTCGCCGGACGAATTCTCTCCTCCAGGACGACTCGCGGCGGTTGCCTACGAGCTGTATTTACCCAAGCTGAGGTGGATCGATTTCTCCATGGTCTCATTGAGCACGGTGGTACCGCGCAGCCGCCGCCGCCTTTTCGACGACATGCGGACTTGCCGGTGACTGGTGCCCGCGCTGCGATGTTTGACCTTGCCGGTTCCGGTAATCCGGAAACGCTTCTTGGTCGCCTTGTGCGTCTTCATCTTGGTCATGGAGATACCGTATCAATCAACGTTTCGTGAATCGGGGACGGCTCGTCCGCCAGAGCACACACAGACCGTCACCCAAGTCGGATTCGCCGGGGAGCCGGGGAGGGGACAAGATTCTACGAAATGCGACGGTAATTCGAAAGGGGTTTCCGAATTCGGCAATCGGGTATTCCAAGGGCTTTGCCCGGACCTTCCTGGGGAAACCGTGATTCGGCAGGTCACAACCGTCCGCCGCGCCGCGTCCGACCGCCGTTTTTGAGCGGTCCCCCCCAACCCGGCGCCAGTAACCCGATCTTGCGGCGAATACTTCGAACACCGGCCAAAAAGGGACAGGGGAGGCAGTGCGTCGGCCGTTAATTCGAATCTGCCGGAAGCGCACTCAGGATGTGCGAAGCGGCCGCCAAAGCCTGATCGCGAGTCCCGATCAAGCCCATGAGTTGTCGATCGCGCACTTCCCGTAGAATCTGAGCAAACTGCGGTCCAGCCGGAACCCCCAAAGCTTGGAGGTCGTGTCCGTTGAGCAGCGGTGGTGGATCAAGCAGTTCGGTCGGCCAAGTCAGTCGGTCAGCGCTGAAACTCAGATCCGTCTCCGTCCAGGACTCGAAACCGACAAGCGCCCGGGCCAGAGCGATCCCGTCTTTCGCCCAACGCCGAATCAGCAACCGTTGAAGTTGGGGCCAAGGGAGGGCGGCCCCCCGGGCCAGTTCGGCGGTATGCCCGAGTATCCACGCCGTGCGATCGACTTCCAGATTGGAGAGTTTCCACCGCGCGACCAGGTCCTGGAGCGCCGCGAGGCGTTGTTCGGTCATTCCCCAAACGACTGCCGCCAGCCCAAGTTCGAAGTCGGCTCCTTCCAAGCGGTCCAAGAGCTCCCGGGTTCGTTCGCAATTGTGTGTGAGTGGTTCGGCCGGCGACTCCGTTTGCGGGCCGATCCACCCCCATAGCGTCGTGTCGATCAGCCAGGCGAAAGCTTCCGCGGCGTGGGCCCCACCCAGCATCATTCGCATTTCGTTGCCGACTCGCTCCGCGGCGACGATCCGGATCGCCCCCGCGTGTTCGCGGATGGCCGTCAGCGTCCGTGGTTCGATCGCGAACTGCAACCGCGCCGCGAAGCGGGGCGCGCGCAGCAGGCGCAAATGATCTTCGGCAAAGCGAGCCGCCGGCTGGCCGATCGCTCGAATCACGCGCGCCTGGATATCCGCCTGGCCACCGACATAATCGAAAATCTTTCCCTGCAGCGGATCAAGAAAGAGTCCGTTGATCGTGAAGTCGCGGCGTTGCGCATCGTGTTCGGCGTCGCTGAATTCGACGGCGTCTGGATGCCGCCCGTCCGAATAAGGACCATCTTGGCGAAAGGTTGCGACTTCGATCGGGGCTTGCCCGTGGGGCGAACGAACCGCGATCACGCCAAACGCCTGGCCAATAGGGAGCGTGCGGTTCCGACCGAGGATCGCACGGACTTGCTCCGGCCGGGCGCTGGTCGCCACATCGTAATCGGTTGGTGGGTTCCCCATGATCTCATCGCGAACACAGCCCCCCGCGAACAGGGCCTCGAACCCTGCGGCCTGGAGACGTTGGACCACGTCAACGGCCAACCGACGCTGAGGATTATCGACCGACATTTGGGGAGGTTTCCACCCGAGAGTATGTGAATTGCCGGTTCATCCCGCCAACAATCGCTCGCGCCGCGCCCGGGCTTCGGCGAAGCAGTCGCGGATCCGCGTCCCCAGCACCTGCAGGAGTTGTTCTTCGCTCATCGCGGAATAGTCGCTGGGTGGGATCGCCGCCCCCGCCTGCACGACCGCCAAACCGGGGCGGGGAAGCGCCCGCTGCCGCGGCCAGGCTTGATAGGCGCCGGCGATTCCGATCGGCACCAAGGGAACGCGGGTTCGCTGTGCGAGCGCGACAACCCCGGGCAGAATCGCGCCGACTTCACCGTCAAACGATCGCGCCCCCTCCGGGAATATCAGCACCAGCTCGCCTTGTCGGCAACGGCGAATCGTCTCCTTGATTCCCGCCACACCGATCCCCTCGCGATCGAGCGGGATCGCGTCCAAAAAGCTGATCAGCGCTCCGAATGGCTTGAACTTATAGAGCGATTTGCGGGCGAGGAAGTTCATTCTCCGGCGGCAGGAGATCCCCACCAAGATCGGATCGAGGTGGCTTTGGTGATTGGAACAGAGCAGCGCCCCCCCTTCGGTCGGATAGTGCTCTTGGCCGTAACACCGCACCTGCCAGCTCAACAGCGTCGCCATCCGCGCAGTGTCCAGGCAGAATCGGTAGCCGAACCGTTCGAACCAGGTACGCGATTTGGGTCGATTCAAGGAATTCATCGGACAATGGACAATTCGCGCCGCACAATTTGCTCCAACTCGTCGACCACTTCGGCGATGGTCTTGCCATCGGTATTGACCTCGATGGCGTCGTCTGCTTGCCGAAGTCCGCCGACCGGTCGAGCGACATCGCGGCGGTCTCGTTCGGCCTGCTGGGCCAAAACCTCCTCGAAGGTGCTGGCGACGTGGTGGTCGAGCAGTTCTTGCCAGCGTCGTCGCGCCCTGTGCTCGGGCGAGGCCGTAAGAAATATTTTCACATCCGCCGCCGGAAAGGCCACGGTCCCCTGATCGCGCCCCTCGCAGACGAAATTTCCCCGCGCCGCCAAACTCCGTTGCAACTCCACCAGCCGCTGCCGAACCAACGGATGATCGGCGATCGCCGAAACCTGTTCGGTGATCAACGGGTCGCGGATCTCGTTGCTGATATCCCGTCCCGCGACGAGCACGCAGGATCCCGCCAAGCACAACTCGATCTCCTGAGCGATCTCGGCAACGCCCCCCACGTCGTCGACCGGTACCCCCGCGTGCAAGACCGCCCATGTGACCGCTCGGTACATCGCGCCGGTATCGAGGATTTCGAACCCGAGCCGTTCGGCCAGACGGCGCGCCACAGTACTTTTGCCGGCCCCGGCCGGACCATCAATCGTCACGATCATGCGGGATGGGGCAACTCATTCCAGAAAATGCGAATCTGAAAAAACTCGAGCGCGTTAAACCCAAACGGGACATTGCCTTGTTCCACCGGCAACTGCGAGATCTCTTCGCCTCTTAAGTTTACACGCGCGGCCCGCGCAATTGGACGGGCGCATTCGAGCAGGGCCCGCCCCGAACGTCCTTCGGTCTCCACCATCCTCAAATCGAGCCCCACCGGCGAGTCCAGATCGCCCCCACCCAGGTCGTCCTGCCCGGCGATCCAGACATTCTTGCAATCGACGCGCAAAAACCAGGCCGCGTCTTGGACGGGGGTCTTCCCCGGAGGCAATTCGATCGGCCGCACCGGATGCTCAAAATCCAACGCCGCCCGCAACGGAAAGTCAGTCCCCACGGCGATTCCCAAGCGAAAACGTCGCCGCGTCTCTCCCGCCACGGCGAATAACGTGTCGAGCTGACGAAAATCGTGGTGGCGATGGCAAGGGAGCCCCCCACAAAGGATCGCGACCCGCGCGGTGCTCGATTCGATCTCCACGTACCGAGGGGATTCGAACCGCGGTTGTCGCATGTCGGCGCGCTGATCGACCACGCCGCCGCTCAACTTGGCGTTTTCTTCCGCCCAGGCAAATCGGCTGCAAACGTATTGCCGCCAGGGGTCGTTCCCCAACGGCCTCAGCAAATCAAACTCGAACTCCAACTCGATGGTCCGTCGCCCGCGGGCGACGGCGATTCGCTGAGTGAATGTGGCCAACCTCTCGTCCCCAGACCGCATTTCTCCGCGAGTCTCGAGTTGCCCCACGACCGCATCATTCCGCACGATATCGATGTGGTCGGCGGTGGTCAACGCGTACAAGGTGTCTCCGCCGGATGAGGTCGCGGGGCGAGGAACCGCTAACCGAATCCCGAGTTGCTGCGAGAGCAAATTCCCGCGCCGCTCGAATAAGTTCAAGCCGCGCACACCTCCGCTGCGCTCGTCGACCGCCAGCTCAAAAAACTCGTTTCGCAAGGTCAAACCCTCGACGATCTGCGGAGTGTGGCGACGCTTTTTCCGCAGCGCCGTGGAATCCGATCGCACCACAGCAAACCCGACCGGTGGGACGTCGACGACAACCGATCCGCGTTCCCCGTCTCCGGAGTGAACGGCGATCGCGACGGGAGAGCGCTGGGCCGGAATGACATTCGCCGGAAGGTCGCACACAACCCGTCGCGGGAAAGGGAGCGGATTCAGCACCAAAACGGCGGGTTCCGACATCGACGGGACGACCGGCAAGCCATCGACAAATCGGGTGGCCATGGCAGCTGCCCGGTCGGCAAAAAATTCGGCAGCTGCCGCCATCAGCTCACTCGGGGAGTCGGTCCCCAAGACCGCCGCATCGACATTCGCCAGCAGCTGTGACCCATCCAGGTCGCCGCCTCGGCAAGCCGCAGCGACCGGCGGAAGCCCTTGGGGGCTCGATCCACCACGATCGTCGACGGCAGCGCCCGTCGTCGCGGAATTCGATGGCGGTCTTACCCCCAAATTCCCCGTCAGCAAATTTAACAGAGCCAACCACTCGCATTCGCGGGACGCCCCCTGAACCCGAGCGAAATCGACCCACCGAGATAGGGGATCGGAAAGGCGTTGCACCTGCCAACGTTGCAGGAAATCCGTTCGATAATCCTGCGGTTCGAATTGCGCTCGATGCCCGGAAAATGCCCCCTGTTGGCAGTATTCTTGGATCTGCGTGAATTCTCCCAGGACGCTGCCGTAGCGAGCGATGCGGCGCAAATCTTCGAACCATTCGCAGACATGTCGCGGCCAATGGGCAAACAGCGTCCCGGACGTATGAGCGGAATCCAACGACTCGCCGATCGCGATCCCCAGCCGCAAAAACGAATCCGGACTTGCGGCGTCAATCGGAATCCCCATCCAGGCCGGGATGCAAGTCCCTTCGGCTGATGACCATTCGGCTGGGCTGTGGAGACTGCGAGGTAACTCGCCGCCGTCGAACGGGGCGTGTACGGCACAGCGAAATCCCCACCCCTGGAGGTACTGTGCCCCAGCGGAGGTCCAACCGGCAGTCCGCCGTGAGAACGTGGCGGGAATACTCCCCAAATAGGTCCGGTAGGTCCGGAGCCCATGTCGAAACTGTCGGTGAACCGACTCGGAGTCGAGGCAACACCAGGGATGTTCCAGCTGGCAGCCACCGACCAATTCCAGCGTCCCATCGGCAATCCGCTGCCGAAGGAGTTCTACGTTTTGAGGATGCGCTCGGGCCAAAATTTGCAGCTGATCGCCCGACAACAGAATCCCCTGCCGATGTCCCGCCGCCAATTCGTCGTGGAGTGATGCACCTAGCGTGGTCTCGGCCAGCAGGACCAGATCGATCCATTGAGGGTCGATCGGAAAATAGCGACTGCGTTCCTGTGCCAACAAGTCAAACGCGGCCTGCAATCGGTCGTTTGTCCCGGCGGCGTCATTTTGCATCCAGTTTTTCGCAGCGCCTGCGACCAATTCGGAAAAATATGTTTCGTCCAAATTCGACGCATATCGCAGATGTCGCGTCATCAAACGGACTTGCCAGAATGCATACCCCAACGCAAAAAAATCTTCGGCGTCGGTCGATCCTTGCTGGGGAAACGCGGGGATTTCGATCCCCCAATGGTGGCACAATTGCGCAGCGACTTGCCCGCGGTCCTCGATCTCGTCCAACAGAAAACCCCCTTGCTGTTGGACCCGTTCCGCCAAACCGGTCGGAACACGGCTCCGGCTGCTGCGGGGAACGAGCAACGCCAGTTCATGGCAGGCATCCGGAGGGGAATCGACGCGCCGCCAGTCGGGGAGTTGCTGGCAGACGTCGATCAGCACGGGGTGCCAGCCAGCGACCAACCCGGTCAACAAGCTTTGGGCGTCGGCACCTTGGAGATGTACCGGCAAGTCCTCGATACTATGACAGTCGATAAGCGTCAGGACCTGGCGGGACATCAGTTTCGGGCGACAAAATCAAACAAATCAGGGAACTCGGCAGGTCCGCCGCGCATCCAACAGCATTAGGGGCAGTCGGGCTGGACATTCAGACCCAATTCGGGGGGCCCGCAAACGAGACGCGTCGATTGTAGCGATCCTGCGGAAGCCAGGGCCTTTTCACCGAAAAAGTTGACAGTGAAGTCCTGTTGTCACTACCATAACGTGAAGCCATAGTTGGTAATTCCAGCGGGAAAAATGGGGAAAAACGGGGTCGGAGGGGTGCGGCCGCGGGTGGGAGATCGACGAGGCGCAGTCTGTCCGATCGTCTGGTTTGCGTCACGTCCACCCGTGAAAAGGACGCGATACCGCAGTTTCTTAAAAGGTAGAGGATGATGGCGTCAAAACGAAAAGTATGGGGAATCGACATCGGCCAGGTCGCGTTGAAGGCCTTGCGGTGCTCGCTAGCAGACGACGGCCAGACCTTGGTGGCCGATGCCTATGACTATATCGAATACCCCAAGATCCTCAGCCAACCCGAGGCCGACGCGGAGGAATTGGTCCGCGAAGCGCTCGAACAGTTTCTCTCTCGCAACGATGTTCGCGGGGATCTGGTCGCGATCGCGGTTCCCGGCCAGGCGGGACTTTCTCGGTTTTTCAAGCCACCTCCCGTCGACGAAAAAACCTTGCCGGATATCGTCAAATACGAAGTCCGCCAACAGATTCCTTTCCCGATCGAAGACGTGATTTGGGATTGGCAGAGGTTGGGCGGAACTTTGGTGGATGGAATACGCACCGACGCGGAGATCGGCCTGTTCGCGATGAAGCGAGACTCCGTGTTTCGAGCCCTGAAACCGTTCACCGATGCAAAAATCGACGTCGACATCGTCCAGTTGGCGCCGCTCTCGACGTTCAACGTCGTGTGCCACGACATCCTGGAAACCGACGACGCCGCACATGATTCGGACACGGAGGAAGCTCGAGATTCCACCGTCGTGGTCGGAATCGGCACCGACACGACCGACTTGATCGTGACCAACGGAACCAAGCTTTGGATTCGGAATATACCGATCGGCGGAAATCATTTCACGAAACATCTGTCGCGTGAACTCAAGCTGACAGTGGCCAAGGCGGAGCATCTCAAGCGAAATGCGAGAAAAGCCGAGGACCCCAAAACCGTATTCCAGGCCATGCGCCCCGTCTTTAACGACCTGGTGACCGAAATCCAGCGCTCCCTGTCGTTTTACCAGAGCATGGAAAAGACCGCGGAAGTCCAGCGGATCGTGTTGCTAGGGAATGCCGCCCAACTGCCGGGTTTGCGCCAGTTCATGACCAGCCAGTTGCAACTGGATATCGCCAAGGTCAGCGAGTTCAAACATTTGACGGGACCGGGCATCGTCGATCAGAAGTCCTTCACCGAAAATATCCTGTCCTTGGCCCCCTGCTACGGTCTTTGCCTGCAAGGATTGCGCAAGTCGAAGATCGTCACCAACTTGTTGCCGCAGGAATTCCGTGTGGCCCGGTTGGTCGAGGCGAAGAAACCGTGGGTGCTGGCTTCGGTCGCCGCGTTGATGCTGGGGAGCGCCGTGATGCTGATGATCCAGGCGTCGGCCCGCTACCGCGTCGATCCCGAGTTTTCGGACGGGACGCAGACGTGGAAGTCGGCGATGGCCAACGTCAGTCCGGTTTCCCAGCGCAGCAATAACTTCAAGGCGCAGGACGCGGAACTGCAGACCAAGCTCAATCAGATCAACGCCATCGCCAAGGAACTCTCCAATTCGTCGGAAACACAAACCGACTGGCTCGAGTTGTTCTATTCGGTGGCGTCGGTTGTGCCTCGCGACCCGCGGATGACCGAGGAAAAGACCGATCTCTCCTTCGTCGATCGCAAAGAATTGTACCTCGATCATGTCGAGACCAAGTACTTCCCGGACTTGTTCGACTGGTACATGGGGAGCGGCGGGAATCCAGGTGTGCAAGCGATTCACGACTACCAGTTTGTCTTGGTGAACCGTCCCGATTTGCAGCAGGCGGCTAAACAAGTCGCCACCTGCGTCAAGCAACTGAGCAACGCCAGCGAAAAGCCGGATGACGTGGGCGTTTACGGCCCCGGTTGGGTCGTCGAGATTCAAGGGCACCACTACCACAACTCGCAGGAAGCGCTCAACCGAGAAGAGGCGTCCTACGCCTATGTCATCAAAAGTTTCCTCGCAAATTTTGTGACACGGACGATCAAATTCGACGGGGCCGAGAACGAAATCGAAGGGGGTGGCGAGTTCAAATTCAGCGATTTCGGAGTGTTCTACCCGACGCTGGTGAGCTATTCCGAACCGGTCGAGGTCGAGATTGCCAAGCCGCGGCCGCCCGGGGCAGCGAACGATCCAACCGCCCTCCCGCCCAGTGAATCCGTCGAAATCGCTAAGCGCTGCGATTTTGTCGTCCAGTTCGCCTGGATCCCCCGCTCGCGGGCCGATCGTTTCAAGGCCCGCGAATTGCGACTCAAGGCCGAAGCGACTCAAAAAACCAATCCCGACGGTACCGAGGGAACCAAGCCGGTTGCCAAAAACTAGATCAAGGACCAATGCCAGTTTGCGAGTGGTCCTGGTGCGCAGGACCGACATGCCCGGTCGCATGACCGATATCGAGTGACTTGGGCTTGTCCCGCGAAAAGACGTCAACCGACGAAGTATCAACCGCTCGCAACAACGCCGCAAGTAACAACGCCGCAGGAAGAAAGGGAACGACGTGGAACAATTGAAAACAGCTTGGGGCTGGCTGAAGGCAAATTACTTTTGGCTGGTCTGCGCTTTATTGGGAATCGTGGTGCTGGTCTTTTCGTACACGTCCGCCAATCGCCTGCGGGAACAGCGGACCGCCGGAGAAAACAACATCAAGTCAGCCGTCACCACGGTAAAGAACGTTGAGAATACTCGGGCTGACATCGCCGATGAATCCGTCAAGGTGCACCCTAACCAATCGACGATCGATGGAATGCAAGTCGAAGTGGACGACGCGCTGAAGGTCGCTGCCCAGGCCTGGAAAATCCGCCGCGCGACCCAAGACGGGCTTTACAAATGGCCCGATGTGCTGGGGACGCATAAGAAGACGTTTGAGCGGCTTCCTTGGCCGGAATTCATCCCACCTCCAGTCTACTCGCGCAGTGGGAGCAAGAGTTCGACTCCCGAACCGACGAAGGATCTGGAACTCCCGGGTATTAGCGCGCAGGTCTTGGAAGTCTACGGTCGCGAGATCCGCCGCGTGATGCCCGCCCTGGCCGGAATCATCGGCGCGGACTGGAAATACGCCACCTCGGACAGTACCGCGTCGACGCCCGCCAACACGGAATCGACTGCGGATCGAGAAGCCGGCCAACCCGCCGCCGATTCTCCCCCGCCGTCCGCAGGGGATGGCGGCACCAAGACCAGCGGTTCCCAGAAACCCAAAAGTCGTGGTGGTGTTCAGGTCAAAAAATACGTCGTCCAGTGGAATCCCAAGGACCAGGACCGCTGGTACGAAATGGTCACCTCGTTCCGCACCATTTCCATCGAAGCGAGACCAACGTTGATCGGCGCCGTCTATATTCAGGAAAATCTCTGGCTGTTGGAATCTTTGTTCCGGGTCATCAAGGCGGTGAACGGGGAAGCCGATGCCAACGACATCGCCGCGATCAAGTCGATCGACCACATCTACTTTGGCCGCGACGCCCAGGGCTTGAGCGGCGAATTGTCGCCGGTGAATTCTCGTTTGTTCTTGGAAGCGCGGGCGGGCAAGGCGGAACGCTCGCTCAAACCTCCGGCCGCGACCGCCAAGCCCCCCGAAAAACCGAAAGAAGGCGCCAGCGAAAATCGATTCGATCCGGCCGATCAGCGGTTCGTCGATGATGGCTATCAGCCGATCGACGCCAAAACGGTCCGCGAAGCGGTTCAGGCAGACAAACTGGGAAAAAGTGCGGCGCTGACCGTCGCCAAACGCATTCCGTTCCGCATCGGCCTGACGATGGACGAGCGAAAAATCCCGGCTTTCTTGGCGGCCTGCGCAAATTCGCCGTTCCGGTTTGAGACCCGTCAAGTTCGCATCAACCGCCACGAGTCCAGCCTGAAACATGGGACGGAAGACAAGCAAGCCGATATGCTGCAAAAGGCTGCCTCCGAATTGGGTATGTCGGGAGGCGGGCTGGGAGCAGCAGCATCCAATACCACCGCTTCGGTCAGCGCGTCGACGCGCACCAACCACGAGGTGCGGGTCGAGTTTTACGGCTTCATCAAAATGTACAACCCGGTGAACTACAAGTTGCTGGAAACCGAGCCGGAGCCGTCCGCGACGGATACAAGTTCAGGCGCCGGCAACGACCCCGGAACGGCGGCGGTCGCGGAACCGGCAGTGGCCGGTGATCCCGGCGTCCAGCCACCCGCACCAGACAATACGCCGCCGCCTGCGGAGGACTCGACGACCGGCGATGAATCCGATGCGGCGCCGGTGAACGAGACAACGGAAGACCAGTAAGAGTACTTGGCGGAAAGCAGGCTTGACCGCCTGCTGCTCGTCGAGATGATTGCGATAGGGAATCGAATCGGAGTAGAACGGTGAAGAACAACGGTTCTCCACCGGCAGGGGCCCGCGAGACTTTGGACTTTAGAATTCAGGGTGAGTGAAACCAATGGCAAATGTAGGCAGCCAATCGTTGGGGCAAAAGCTCAAGACGTTTTTCTTTCTGCACTGGGAAAAACTGGTGTTCGGCATCGCCGCATTGAGTCTGGTGCTGTTCGTCTATTTCGGTCGAGCCAAGTCGTTCACAGAAACGACCCCTCGGCAGTTGGATGAGTCGGTCAAACGCGCGGAACGCTACATCGCGGATGGCGGCGCCTGGAATAAGATCGCGGAGCATCGCCAAGGCAACGAGACCGCCGTCGCGGCAATCCAAAACGAACGGACCGTCAAACCGGAGTGGTATCAGGTCGCCACAATCTCCGGGCACCCGCTCAAGACGCGCGGGCTGCGAGCCGATCCGGAAATCAAGACGCCGATCGACCAGAACGCCCAGTTGCTAGTGGCCTCGTTGGTCGTCAAAAAGCCGCGGACCAGCGGCGGTAACTTCCTGGATGATTATTGGACGGTTCTGGAATCCAAGTTGAAAGGGACCGATGCCAATTCCCAGGGACCTGAGATGGGGGATGACGTCTCCGGTGGCGGAGGTGGGATGGCCCGCCGGATGCAAGTCAAAGGCCAGCCAGATGAAGAGGAAAAGGACGCCGATAAAGACAAAAAGCGAGAACTCGTCTACCCCGACGTCCAGATGCAAGAAGAAAAAGGAGTGGCGGTTACCCGGCTGGGGGTCAACTCGGAACGGCACACCTCGAAGGTCGTCTCATCGGTCAGCGTCACGGCGCTGTTCCCGCACGAGTTGCAGTCGCAGGAATTTAAACGCTGTTTCATGGACAGCCTTTCGTATAGCGCCGATCGCGACAAGCCTCAATACGTCAAACTGGAGGTCCAGCGGCGGAAGATGGTCGACGGCGTCGCCGGCGAGTGGGAAGACATTTCTGAATTCGTGACGAAGACGTTACCCCGCGAATTCTACGCGGCTCGCGGACCCGAGGTCGTGGAAGAACCCTTCGTCGACCCGGTGTTGACGTTGGGAGTGCCTCCCTTTGTGTTTGCTGATTTTCGCAAGTCGGTGGCACACCCCAAAGTTCCGCGGATCAAAGTGGAAGAAACCAAGTTGACCGGCGATGAATCGGTCGCCCAACCTGGGACCGTGCAATTGGACGCGTTGCGCAACTCCGGCAAGCCTTCGGAAACGACTGCCGCCGACGAATCGGCTGCCGAAACCAAAGCCGCTTCGACCGCGGGCTTCAAGCTCATTCGCTTTTTCGATATGTTCGATTTCAATGTGGAGCCCAGCACGCAAGTCCAATACCGGTTTCGAGTTTGGGTGTCGGACCCGAACATGTACGACGCCGCCGTGGTGGCTCGCTTGACCGGCAAGGCCAGCGACGAAGAGCAACCGGCCGATGACCGAGGCGGGCAGAATCAACCCCCGAGCGGAGGTTTGGGCGCTTCCGGCGGCGGGTTGGGAATGAAAGGTGCCGCGGGGAGTCGAGGCGGCGGCGGCAACGCCGCAGCGGCGGCCAACCAGGGAACCCAAGTCGACTTCCTGCAACTCGATCCAACCGTACGTGAACGCCTACGGAAACTCGAGACCGAAAAGTTCCCCGCCGGAGAAGAGTGGAAACGGTATTGCCGCTCCAGCGAATGGAGCGAAGAAACCAATTGGGTGCCGCTCCCGTATAACGCCAGCGAAATCCTGGCTGGACGGGTCGAGTTCCCCAATCCGGTTGAATCGCGAGAAGGCGTCGTCTTTAGCGAGAGCGAGCCGATGATCGATATCGCCGCCAGGAAATGGGATCGCCAACTTCAAGTGCCAGTTTCCGTGGCACAAAAAGTCGCCCGTGGCAGCGTGATAAACTTCCGCGCCAACGGCGTGACCTTCAACCCCATCACGCGGAAACTCTACGAACTCGATCGCGACCTGGATGCCGCCGGCGACACCCCAACGGGCGTCGACTTCCATACCGATTCCATGGTGGTCGATCTGCTCGGCGGGCAGAAGTTGCCGATTTCCACTCCCGAGAAGGCGTACTATTTTCCAGCCGAAGTCCTGGTGATGGATCCTAGCGGAACGCTCCGCGTCCATAATACCAGCGACGAAAAACAGGCCTATCGCCACAGCTTATTCGAGCCGGACGAGTCGCTGACCGATCTCGAACCGAAAAAGCCCGCGGCACCCAAGGAAGAAGCGTCCGATATGCCGGGCGGCGGTCGCTTGCGCGGTGGCCGTGGACGTTAAGAGCCTACCCCAAACCGTCCCCCTTCGTTGGAGGAGAGGGTCGGGTGAGGAGGCCGGGACGTATTGGCAAAGGTACCTTTCCCATTACCCTCTCCCTCGCTGCGGGGGAGTGGGCAGGGTGAGGGGGTCGGCGAGTCTTGAGATATGCTCTAAGCTTTACGTCGGCAAACGAATCGCGGAACGGCCTGGACGGAGCTGGCGAATGGCGCATCGCATCCTGATCGTGGACGACAACTTGCAGAACTGCGAGCTGTTGGAGGCTTATTTGGCCGATATCGACTGCCAAGTGGAGATGGCAGGCGACGGCAAGCAGGCTTTGCAAAAGGTCCAGTCCTTCGCGCCCGATCTCATCCTGCTGGATGTGATGATGCCCAAGATGAGCGGGTTCGAAGTCTGCCGCCACGTCAAAAGCTCCCCAGAAACCCGCGACATTATGGTCTTGATGGTCACGGCCCTCAACGAGCTGGGAGATATCGAACGCGCAGTCGAATCCGGCACCAATGACTTTTTGTCCAAGCCGGTCAACAAGCTCGAGCTGTGCAAACGGGTGGAAAACATGTTGCGGCTGAAGGATGTCGCTGACGAAAACGAACGTCTCCGTCGCTATATCCAACAGATGGAAGACGATCGCACGGCCCGCGTCCGACCGTGACCCCTTCGAGCGACTTCTCGTGTACGCTCCACGGATTTTCGACTTCCACCGCGAACACCGCTTCGGCTCGTTGCGTAGGAAACCATAGCAAACTTGAGTCGAATCTGGATTTTGCGGATTTCTCGGATACGATATGCGGCGGAGGATCGCCGGCATCGGACAACGAGAGACTCGCTTGCCTTTGAAACTCGGAAGTGCTGCGGCGAATGCTAGCACCTTGTCGAGAAAATGCGAAAAAATCCCGGCTCGGCTCGGAGCAGCTCGCGCGATGGACCAGCTGAGTCACTCCCCCTGCGATAATTTCAATATCCAAACGAGAACTTGCCTGACAATCTTGGTCCCCCAGCCTGCTCGGCGCGAAAGCCAGCTCGGCTAGACCAGTTAGGCAATCACGCGAGACGAGAAAGGAATTCGAACAATGCCCAAGTACTATGTGCAATGTGGAACGATTCAACGACTGGTGACGGCCGAAGATCCGCGAGGCGCCGCGCTGTGGGCAATCCATGAAATCATCGAACAAGCGATCGACCTCGATTCGATCGACTGGGAAGATGATTCGGAAATCGAGAACCTCGACTTGATTCGCGTCATGTTGGCGCTAGGCCCGACGGTGCGGGTCAGCGAACGCGGATTCGGTCGCAGTGAAATGGGTGCATTCGAAACGCCGGACCTGATGACCGAATGGAACCAGCTGATCATTGCCGTCAGCCGGTTGCAGGCTCGCGCCGCGTCGCTTCCCTCCTCGATCGTCTAACGCAATGCGGCTAAAGTTTCCACGGGCGACTGATTGTCCATCAGTCGCCCACCCCAATTTGCAACGACGTCTGCCGAGAAATGAGATCGAGTTCCATTGTCTCATGGTCCTGTAGCTTTTGGCAAAATTGGGCGAAACCGGCCAGCACATCGCGGGGCGTCGCGTCCTGCGATTCGTGATATACGATCTGCTCGGCCTGTTCCACCAGCGAATCCAACTGGGCATACAGGTCGCGATGCTGTTGTTCCAAGCGACGCACGATCGGTGCATTATTTGGATCGCGATTCGCAGCCAGCTCGAAACAGCCGTAGAATTCTTCCAGTGCGAAGTACGTCTCCAGCGCATCGCGTAGTTGTCCCAATCGCTCCGCCATTTGACGAGGCGAGGCGCGTTTCTCTGGCTGCAGTTCTTCGCGCAAGCACCCTAACAACGCGCGGAATTCCACGTGGTCTTCTTTGATATCGAGCAAGAACGCTCGATTCAGTCCCAATGAAGTCGGTCGGATCCCGGCTTCGCGCAATTCGGTTTCCGTAAGGTAGCGAGCCATCTCAACCCTCCTTCGGCGACCAGGCACTGGTGGAACGAACACACCCCATTCCCGCATGATACCGGGTGATTCCACGGAAGTCCAACTTCGCAGAACTTTCTGTGGCGCCAGCAATCTGTCGTCGCATCGTCGACAGGTTGACATCAAAAGGAGTCGCCTACCGTCCTCGCGTTGAATCGGGGCCGGGACGAAACCGGGAAACCACGCGGACGACTGCCGAGCAGGGGGGCGGCGACGCCGCAACAGGAATTTCGACGTCGCCTGGAGAATTCGCGGTGGAGTCCCCGTGGCGTCGCCTCCCGCGGAACGAAAGCGTGAATCGACTGCGGAATCAATTCCTGACTCGCGTCGGACCGCTCGAGTTTGGCACTCCCGTTGCACCATGGCATTACGGTCACAGGAGAAACGCCGATGTGGAAACCGAACTGGCTGGTTGCGATGGTCTTGGCCGCGATGGCGATCTGGTTGGCGTTTCACCCGGCCAATGGCAAAGATCGGTTGAGCCGCGACCTGCAACGGACGTTGGAACGGGGTCGTAGTGATCTGTTGATTCGAGGCGAATCACCCGATTTCAGGAACGGCTATTCCAGGGCCTTCCGAGCCAACGCACTGTGATTGGGCCGCACCAAATTCTTGATCAAGCCAATCCGTTCGAAGAAACGTAACGTCAAGTAGGTGACGTCCAATTCCCACCAGCGATGTCCGTGCGCAGCCGAACGCGGGTCGGCATGGTGGTTGTTGTGCCAGCCCTCCCCGTTGGTCAGCAAGGCAAACAGCCAGTTGTTGCGGCTGTCTTCCCGCGTCTCGTAGTTGCGGTAGCCCCAGATGTGCGCGACTGAGTTGATCCCCCAGGTGACATGCCAGGTGTAAAGCGTCCGCATGATCACCCCCCACAGCAGCCATTGCAAACCGATCTGCAAGGTCCCAGCCCAGGTCCCAGTGATCAACCAACCGACCCCCAATCCCAAAGCGTAGATCGCCAGGCCGTGGGCGACGTACACCCAAACCCAGTTCAATCCACGTTGCAACCAGAGATAATACGGATCTCGCATCAGATCGCGAACGTATTTGTCGTAGGCCACTCCGCTGCTCAGTTCGCGGTTATCCACGAACAGCCAACCCATGTGCGCCCAGAATGCGCTGACTCGCGGCGTATGGGGATCGGGCTGTTGGTCCGAGTGCTGGTGGTGGACACGATGGACCAGCGTCCATCGCGCAGGGGAATCTTGAAAGCTGCACACACCCAATGTCGCCAAGACATGCTCGAACCACTTGGGGCAATCGAACCCGCGATGGGTCAAGAGCCGATGGTAGCCGCCGCCGATCCCGATCGAGCAGAACAGGTAATTTCCGATCGGCAGAAACAGCAGGCCCCACCAGCTGAAAAAGTACGGAAAAAACGCGAGCGGAATCAGCAAATGGAAGGCGATCACCGGCACGATGTATTCCCACAACAAACGGCTTTGCGAATCGACCATCTGCGGTCGTGGGACGCGGCGAAATCTTGGGCTCCCCTCGTCGCGCTGCTCCTCGCCGACTGGTTCGGTGATATCGATGTCTGCGGGCGAGTCCTGCAGGGCGTCATGGGCCGCTCGTGAGGACTCCGTCTCAACACGAGGGTTGGCCTTGGATGACGAGCGCGTGGTGATCGACATAGGTCTACCTGGAATGGGAGCGTTGTGGATGTAGTGTATCTTAGCCACTAGTGGAAATTGAGGAAACGGAGTTTTGCGACCGAAAACCGCCCATGACGCAACCCACGCTTCTTCGCACGATTTTGCGGTCCTATCGGCTCATCGATCGAGTCGATTGGGCCGATTCCGCACGTTGGCGCAGGCACGTTGGATTAAGCGGCGGCGAAATCTGGGAGGTTCCGGCGCGGGATCGTGTTTGGGGTGTGCGACGTTGGCCAGCCAGTTGTGCCGTGGATCGGTTGTCGCAGATCCACCATCTGCTGAATGGGCTGCGAGACGCCGGGCCCCCCCTCCCCCTCCCCCTCCCAATTCCATTGCCGCTCCCCGATTCTGGCGAAAAGAGCTGGGTCGCTTTGGAGGACGGATTCTGGCAAGTCGAACCGTGGATGCCGGGGCGGGCCGACTTCGCTGCGGATCCGCGCGAGGAAAAGTTGGCCGCGGTCTGTCGAGTTCTGGCGGAGTTCCATCGAGTTGCCGTGGCGGCGCATGGTATTCGGCTAGGGCACAACCCGGCGGTCGAACGGAGAATCACCGCCCTACGGCGTCATGCGGCCCAGTGGGATCGCTATGTTTCGGCGCTCCAGCATCCGCAGACCCCGCGGGCGTCCAGCGCCCGAGAAATTCTGAACGTCGCGCGGACCTTGGCGCCGTGGTGGCTCCAGCAGCTCCAATCCCAGCCGGCCGAGCCGATTCGCCTGATCCCCTGCCTGCGCGATATCTGGCACGACCACGTGCTGTACCAGGACGTGGTTGTTTCCGGGTTGGTCGATTTCGGCGCCTTGGACTACGACACGCCGGCCACCGACCTGGCTCGGCTCCTGGGCAGCTTGCTCGGCGACGATGCACCGCGGCGGCAATCCGCCGTCGCGTACTACTTGGCAATTCGTGAACTATCCCCCCAGGAGCAATCGCAGATCGATCTCCTGGACCGCAGCGGCGTCTTGGTCGCGGGCTTGAATTGGATCCAATGGCTGTGGATCGAGGGGCGCACGTTTCCCGATGCGGCTGTCGTCGATCACCGACTGAGCGCCATCGCGGCCCGCCTGCGCCATCCGGCGTTCAATCCGACTTGAACGATTCGACCAAAGCGATCAGTTGCGGGAGCATCATTCGCAACGCCCGACCTCGGTGGCTCAATACCGATTTGACCGTCGCCCCCAATTCTCCGAACGTGCGGTGGTATTCGTCGATCTCGAAGAGCGGATCGTAGCCAAATCCCCCTTCGCCTCGGGGCGCGTCGATGATCCGTCCCCGGCAATAGGCTTCGACTTCCAGGCGGATCTCCCCGTGCGGGTCGGCCACCGCGGCATGGCAGGTGTAGTGGGCCGTTCGTTTCTGGAGGGGCACCCCCCGCAGCCGTTCCAACAGCAGACTATTGTTCCGGGCGTCCGTCGCGTCCGGACCGGCAAACCTCGCGGAATAGACCCCGGGCGCCCCTTGGAGCGCGTCGACCGACAATCCGCTGTCTTCGCCCAATACCCATTGCCGGAGGTGTCGCGCTTGCTCGGCCGCCTTGAGCCGAGCATTCTCGCCGAAGGTCTCGCCCGATTCGACCACCTCCAATGCATTCGGAAAGTCATCCAGGTTCCGCAAACGCACCCCGTGGGGCGTCAGGATCTCACTCAACTCCTGCTTTTTCTTGGCATTGTGCGTCCCCAGCACCAAGGTGAATTGCGTCATGGTTCGTCTCTCATGACAAGGCTTTTTTCGTCGTGTTGGCGGCGCGCAATTGCGCCGCAGCTCGCTCCGGAGACGCTTCGTTGACCCACCCCGCCCCCATCAGTTCGTAGCCCGCCAACCGCCCCAATCGCGGGATGATTTCCACGAACCAACGATGCGCGGATGCCGTCATGTCCGCATCGAAGCGCGGCGGAGGCAAATGGAGCAGTACGTTGTAGGGCGCTTGCGGATGAACCGACTCCAACCGAGCAATCGCGTCGCGCAAGTTCTCGCTGAGTCCCTCCAATTCGTCCAGCCCCACCTGTTCGAAGGGTCCGATCCCCGCATCCGGGACGATCCAGACCTGAAAAGGGAATCGGCTGGCGTACGGGCAAAACGCGGAGTAGCCGTCGCCGCCGGTTACGACCCGAGACAGGTCCTCCAATTCCCAGTTGCGAATCGACTGTATCAAGCTCACCCGATGTTTGTCCCAAAACACCTGGCAGTTTGCCCAGCGCTGCTGAATCGCTGCCGAGGCGAATCGGCTGAAGATCAGCTGGGAGTGCGCATGCTCCAGCGAGGCGCCTGCTTCGGGACGGCAGTTCTTGAAAACGCTGATCTGTTGGATCGTCGGGTCTGCCTGGCCGACGCGGATTCGTTCTTGCAACGCCCGCAAGGTCAAGAGTCGCTCGAGCCGGGTCAGTTCGCTGAGGCTGGCCACATGCCGCGGAGACTCGATCAAAATCTCCTGGCAGCCTCCGATTACTTTTTTGGCATAGGGAAACTTTGGAGTATCCAACGTGCCGCGGTCCCGTGGTTTCGTAGGGTCCGGGGCGCTCGCTGGAATCTGGAGCTGGAGGACTTGTCCTATCCAGCCGTCATCTTCACCGGTGATGGCAGGAAACTTGTTCGGGACTACCCGCACGATCCAGCCATCGTCCTCCCCGTTCACCAGCGACGCCGGCGCATCGACCGCCGCAAGCTCTAAGACCGCCGTTGGCGTCTCGTGCTCGGCCCCACGGCAAAATGGACAACGCGCGTCCGCTACCCGCGACTCGGATTGCTGGAAATCGTGGGGGCGCTCTCCGCGGATCGTCGCAATCGCCACCCATGTTCCATAGTACGGGTCGTAGCGATATTCGGACATGACGCGGTGGACTCAGCAAATTACTCGTCGGTCAACAATCGGCGATACAGCAACTCGTACTGACGGGCACTGCGAGCCCACGACCAGTCCTCTCGCATCCCGGTGGCGACGATCTGGTCCCAGACCCGCGGATGGTCTTGCTGGATTTGCACCGCCCGACGCAACGCATCGACCATCGACTCCATGTCGTATTCGTGAAAGACGAAACCGTTGGCTGTCAAATTGTGCAACGTTTCGTGGTGCGTATCAACCACGGTATCCGCGAGACCGCCCGTGAAAAAGACGACGGGGACCGCGCCATACCGCAGGCTATACATCTGATTCAAACCGCACGGCTCGTAGCGGCTGGGCATCAAGAAGAGATCCGAGCCCGCTTCGATCAGGTGCGCCAAGCCCTCGGAAAACTCCAGGCGGACTCCCAATCGCTGCGGATGGCGACGCCGGAAGTACTCGAGCCCTTGCTGAATCTCCCAATCACCCGTTCCCAGCACGCCCCATTGTACGTCACTGGTGGTCAGCAACCGGTCGAGCGCCTGCAAGATCAAGTCCCAGCCCTTTTGCGATACCAGTCGGCCGACGCAACCAATCAGTGGAGTGTGGGGGGACTCCGGAAGTCCCAAAGCCGTTTGCACGGCTTGCTTGGCCGCCGCCTTCCCCTCGCGCCAACTTCCCACGTCGTACGATTGCGGAAGATGGGGATCGCTGGCCGGATTCCACTTCACGACGTCGATCCCGTTCAATATTCCGATCAGGTCATCGGCCCGCGCCCGCAAAACTCCTTCCAACCCATGCCCGAATTCTTTGGTTTGGATTTCTCGGGCATACCGCGGACTGACGGTCGAGATCGCATCGGCAAACACGATCCCGGTCTTGAGCAAGTTCAACTGCCCGTAGAACTCCATCTGTCGCCAGTTGAAGTGTTGCCGATCGATCCCCGTGAGCTCCATCCCCCAACTGCCGAAACACCCTTGATAGGCCAAGTTGTGGATCGTCAGCAACGTGCGCACGCCGGCAAAATCCAGGTATTCCCGGGGCTCGGTTCGCAAGAGAGCCGGGATCAGGCCGGTTTGCCAATCGTTGCAGTGCAGCAGGTCGGGCGGTCCTCCCAACTGGCGGAGCGACTCCAAGACGGCGCGGCAGAAGAAGACAAAACGCTCGCAGTTGTCCGGATAGTCTTCCTGTCCGCTGGCGTACAAATGTTCGCGGTCGAAGTACGCCGGTTGGTGAACAAAGTAGATCGGGACGTCGCTGCCCGGCAGGAACGATTGCAGCAATCTCCCTTCCACGGTGCGCGAACCGATCCGGACGGTGTATTCGATCGGCGTGAATTCGATCGTTGCATCGGTGCGCCAGATCGAGCGATAGGCGGGGAGAAAGATGCTGACGTCGTGACCCAGCCGTCGCAATTCGCGCGGGAGCGAGCCGCACACATCGGCGAGCCCGCCGGTTTTCGCAAATGGTTCGACTTCGCTACTGACCAGAACGAGCTTCATCGCACACAGTCCAAGACCTTTCCAGAAGAATCCAATTATAAACCGCCACGCCGGCGCCGCTTCACGGCCGCCTCGCGCAGTGGAAAAACCGCTCCCGCGCGACCGTCACAAACCGTGCAAGTGTCGTGCAGGCACCATCGACCTCGGCGCCCCTGTCAGTCGCCGTCCGTATCCGGCCAGATGCCGAGTACCCCCTCCGGCGACATGGCAGCCAGTGCGCCACCGACTTCTCGCAGCAGTTCGTCCGCGCCCAACCGCCGGGGCAATTCCAACAGCGGCCCGCGCCAGCGGGGAACTCTGCTGGACAGCACCCGTTCCGCCGGTCTCGGGGCCAACAGCAGTTTCGCGCGGGAGTGCAACCAACGCCAGGACGCATCGTCTTCCACGAGCACGAGTTCATACTGGGAGCTTGTCGGCGAGGGATCGCTGTCGCGGAGGCCTCGCAGCACCGTCGCGCCCCCCGGCAAGTTCCGAACGCCGTGCCGCTCCCCAGTCGGCGGAGATTCCCAGATGTCCCGCCAAATCGCCGGATCCGCCACGGCGATCAGGTTGGGGCGTTCCCCCAGGATTACTCGCAATTCGTTCAACGTCGCTCGACAAACCGGGTGCAACCAGTCGCCGGCGATTTCACATGCGGGTTGCAAGACAAATTGCCGAAAACTGAGGCGTGGATGCGGCACCGCCAAACCGGCGTCAGCCGACTCCTCTCCCGCCGGCGGCACGATCGCGTGCCCATACAGCAACAGATCGAGATCGGCGGTTCGGGCTGTCCAGCGCTCGGAGCGCTCCCGGCCCAGCACGCGTTCGATCGCCAACAGTCGTCGCAGTACGCCTGCGGCTGGCTGGCTGGTCCTCATGCATATCGCGGCGTTGAGGTATTCGGACTGGATCCCGGGACCAATGGGTCGCGTACGATAGAGTCGGCTCGTGCGGAGTTCGCCGAATTCGCGCTGCAGCAGGTCCAACGATTGGGCGAACAACTGCGGCCCGTCCCCTAGATTGGAACCGAAGGCAATCAAGCAATCGGTCGCGGCGGCGGGTTGTCGCGATGGATCCGCTGTACGTCGAGGCTCGCCCAAGTCCCCTCGCTCTGCAAAAAAAGCGGCAATCGAATCCATTTCGACGCCGCTGATTTATCCAGCTTTGAACGGATGACTTCGCCAAAGTTGGAAAATAACACCTGCCCCACTCGGCAATTCACGTTGAACGCTAAAGACTCCTTCTTCTCGCTGAGGAGGCTGAATAAAACTGGGCGGGCTTCCAAATGCCGCGAAGCAAACTTCGCCGAGGTCGCATCCTTCGGTTGTCGCTGCCCAAGTCACTCACGACAAAATTCACTTCCATCCATCGAATCACCAGCGACGTGGAACATTTTGCCCCACCTCGAAGTGTTGTCAAGAAACATTAACGAAGAAAAGCGACCGACACTTTTTCACAAAAAAAAATTTAGTGGCTTGATTGCGATCGCCGACAAGTGCCTCTCTCGTTTTTGCGCTGACCGCCATCTACCGGTTGACTGTCAATCCCCCCTAGCGGTGGAAAAAGTTTTTTTTAGAAAATTGACGGGTGCTATCATCTCTTGACGCGTTCAAAGATTTTGATCCATGCGACAAATGCACCGCGATTGCGATTATTCTGCAACTCCACACCTCGGCGACCAGATTCCTGTCGAGCTATAATCCCTGATTCCTCGAGCAATCCGTGATACCTCAGCCCGCCCCAGCGTTGGGGCGTAGCGCTCGGTGAGCTCGATTTCCTGGGGGAACCCTTGGCGTGGACGTCATCCATTACCCGCATCCGACCTTGCGACACGCCTCGCGACCGCTGCGCCGCGTCGATGCCACCATCAAGAGCATTGTGGCCGAGATGTTCGACTTGATGTACGCGCACGAAGGGGTCGGTCTCGCCGCCAACCAGGTCGATCTTCCGATCCAATTGTTCGTGGCGAATCCCAGCGGAAAGCGAGGGGAAGGGGAGGAAATGGTCTTCATCAACCCGGTCCTCAGCCACCCTAAAGGGCGCGCCGAAGCCGAAGAAGGATGCCTCAGCCTTCCAGCGCTGTACGGCACGGTCGCCCGCCCGGATCAGATCCGCGTCCGCGCCTACGATTTGGCCGGAAAAGAGATCGACCAGGTCGTGGACAAATACCTGGCCCGAATCATCCAGCACGAAGTCGATCACCTCCAGGGCGTCCTGTTCATCGACAGGCTCCCCGCGTCCACCTTGGAGCAGATGCGGTCCGCTTTGGAGGCGTTTGAGCTGGATTACCGCGCTCACCAGGCCAGCGGAAAACTTCCGCCCGAGGAGCGGATTCGCCAACGCCTCACCGAATTCGCCTCCCAATATTGTGCTTGAGCAGCGCGGATGCTCCTGTCGAGGTTGTCTGAGTTTGGTCGAAATCGGAGCACCGCCATGCGACTGTTGATCGTGGGTACTGGCCCTTTTGCTGTGCCGCTGCTACGGGATCTCGCCCAGTCACAGCATGCGGTCGTGGGGGTTGTCACGAAGCCGGTCGAGGAGGGGGGGCGTCGAAAACAGCCCGCGAACCCGGTGCGCGACGCGGCGAAGGAATTGGAGCTACCGATCCACGAACCGGAGGATATCAACGCCGCCGAGTTTTTGGACCGATTGCGCGCGTGGCAACTCGATCTCCTGGTTGTCTGCGACTACGGGCGCATTCTTTCGGCCGACTGCCTGAGGTGCTCGCGGTTGGGCGCGATCAACCTCCACGGATCGCTTTTGCCCAAGTACCGTGGCGCGGCGCCGATCCAACGCGCGCTCCTGGCTGGCGAAACGACCACCGGTATCTCGGTGATCCATATGACGCCGCGTTTGGACGCCGGTCCCATTCTTACGACTGCGAGCACGGCAATCGGGCCCGAAGAAACGGCCGCCGAACTCGAACCCCGTTTAGCGGCCTTGGGGATTCCTGCCGTCCGCGATGTCGTGGCGATGTTGGAGTCTTGGGATCAGCACTCCCCGTTGGGTACGCCGCAAAACACGCGGGAGGCAACCCGCGCCCCGCGGATCGGCAAACACGAAGGAGCCATCGACTGGCGGCAGCCGGCCGTGACGATCGATCGTCAAATTCGCGCTTTCCAACCATGGCCAGGGAGTTTCACTACCTGGATCCGCGCCGGCCACGGGCCGCTCCGGTTGATCGTGCTCCGCGCTCAAGTCGTCGAATCCGCCTCACGCGCCGATGCGGCGCCGGGCGCCGTCGT
>JBGSLW010000221.1:0-1855 GCA_041740495.1 Pirellulaceae bacterium | reverse complement strand
CAATCAGCCCCTCACCCCCAACCCCTCTCCTCGAAGCGGGGAGAGGGGAGCCAGAATCTGAATGCGCGAATTGTGTAGATACCACCGAGGCAGGCTCGGTGGGGCGGCGATGGTTTTTTGGGGACGTGTTTACTTCGGGACGGGCAGTAGGATCAACGAATTCTCAGAGAATTTTGCCTCCCCCTCTTTGCCGTCCAATTTGAACTTGATCGTCAGTTCTTTGGGCACACCCGGCATCGGGTCGCCGCCGAACGCTTCGTTGTAGCTGGGGGAAGCCAACACGATCATCTGACTGTCGCGAGTTCGAGCGCGAACGATCGTGGTCACATCCTGCCGCTGCGACCCGGCTCCATATTCCGCCCGCAGAATCTCCAAATCGACCTTGGGCAAGCCCATTTGCGACAACAGCTCGTTGAGCTTTCCTGGATCGGTCCCCAACTGTTGGGCGATGCGGAGCGCGGACTGAACCGCTTCGTCTTTGAGTTCAGCGACTTCGGCCGCTTGCAATGCCAATTGCATTGTGCCGGGGAGCGGGTAGCGTTCCAGTACCTGCAGCACCAGTCGTTTCTCCGCGACTTGTGCGGCAGCGTTCCAAGCGTTGCGGCACATCGCAATCCGCTCGTCGTCGCTCATATTGAATTGCCGCACCAACCGGATATATCCTCGGAGAGCACGCGTCTTGTACTTGGCACCTGCGGCGGTTTGCGCCAGATCCAGCAACACGGGGGCGGCATCCAGCGACATCCACTCGCCCAACAACCGAGTGCTGGCGTCCTGCAGCTGCGGATCGGAGGCTTGAGCCGCGGCGTGCAAGGCATCCAGGGCTTTGCGCCCGCCGACGGCGCCGAGTATCTCCAACAGATGAACCTTCGTCGCGGCGTCGGGCGCACGAGCCAAACTGTTGGCCAACAGCAAACCACAGGCCTCTCGCTCCGGCATGCGGACCGCGGCAACTTTGAGGGCGGCGGCGGCAGCGGGGGCATCTTCGGCGTGTCTTGGGGCGACGACCTGATCGACCAACAGGCTCAATCTTTCCGCCGGCAGGACCTGGCCCAGCGACGTGAGCGCCGTCTGACGAACCTCGGACTGGGCATGGGTCAGTGCGCGTTCCAATTCGGCAACCGCATCCAATCGCCGCTCTCCAACCAAGAAAAGCAACGCGCGATATTGGGGACCCGCAGCGCTCTGCAGCGCGCTCAACATCTCGCCGTCGGCCATCGGATCGGGGAGCCCCGCGAGTGCTCGAAGTGCCTCGGCGGCCAGCGCCGCGTCGGCGTCACTGGTCAAATCCAAGAGCGTCTTGACGCACGCGGCATCCCCCACCCGACCCAGCGCTTGAATGGCGGCCGCGCGGACGGCCGCCGGTCCGTGCGTGGCGGTCTCCCGCAGATGGGCTCGATCCACGGTGCCGGGCCGATCGGCCAACGCCTGAATCAGCAAGACGGCTCGCTCCGGCTCCAGTTGCGAAACGTCGGCACTCAACAATCGATCCACGTCGCCACCCGGCAGCTCGCGGAGCAATCCCAAGGCCATGGCGACCATCGCCTCGTCGCTCGACAACAGCTGTTCGCGCAACAGCGCATAGCCTGCCGGACCTTGCGCGACGATCAGGCCGCGAGTCGCTTCGAGCTTTCGTTGGCCAGGCACATCCGCTCCGCGGACCGCCTGGTACAACAGCTCCGCCAAGTCCGTTTGATCCCCTGCCGCCAGCCGTTCGGCACACACGACGCAAGCCTCCGCGGCGGCGTTCCGTCGCGCGACTTCGGAATGATCGAGCGCGCGACGCAAGGCTTCCGCGGCCGTCGCATCGCCGATCCGACCCAAAGCATACGCCGCCGCGCCTGCGACCGCCGCG
>JBGSLW010000220.1:0-5750 GCA_041740495.1 Pirellulaceae bacterium | reverse complement strand
GGCTGAGCCCACAGCGGGCCCGCCGGCCAACGCCGCGTCGGAGGACTCGCCCGCGGCGGAAGCGGCTCAGACGTCGAGCGTGGGAGGCTGAGTCATGATCCAAGAGGTGCTCAATTCGATCGACTTTTCGCTTTGTGCCGAAGTCGCCTTGGTACTGTTTTTTGGACTATTTGTCGTCATTTCGGTTCGCACGTTGCTGGCCGATCGACGGACGCTGCAACAATACGCGGCGGATGCCTTGGAAGACCGGAAGGAAGCCCCGTGATGAATTCTGCACTCGATACGCCCGGCGGCGGCGCAGCGGCGCCCGCCGAAGCGAAACTGACCGACCACCTCTACGACGGGATTCGGGAGTATGACAATCCGTTGCCGGGCTGGTGGACCTGGTTGTTTGCACTTTCGGTGGTGTTTTCGTTTTTCTATTGGATCTATTTCCATTTCGGCACGCCGGGTCGAACGATCCACGACCAGTTCGACGCCCAGGCGGCTGCGGTGTTCGAGTTGCGATTCAAGGAAATCGGCGAACTGACGCCGGATGCGGACACGATCGTCAAGTTCATGACCACGACCGATCCGGAATTGAAGGACTTTATCAAGGTGGGCGAAAGTGTCTACAAGGCCAACTGCGTCAGTTGCCATGGCGGTCAGGGGGAAGGAAACGTCGGCCCGAATTTGACCGACGACAATTGGAAGAACGTCAAAAAGATCGAAGACATTGCGACGGTGATTCAGAACGGAGCGGCGAATGGAGCCATGCCCGCTTGGAAGACGCGGCTGGGTCATATGAATCGCATCGTTTTGACCGCGTCGTACGTCGCCTCGCTGCGCGGCCGGACGCCCGAGGGGGTTGAATCCAAGAAGGCCGAGGGCGATCCGATACCACCCTGGTCCAGCGGCTCTGCCACGGAGACGCCGAGCGTCGCCGGCCAGGGTGAGTCAATCGAAACACCGCCCGTTGAAACGGGCCGTCCTGAGGGAGGCAACTAACAGCGCCCGATGTCGACTCCTACGATCCAAGACGTGTTGATCGAGCCGGAGGAGCATGTCCTTTCGACATTGGAACGTGATGGTTCGCGCCGTTGGTTGAAGCCCAAGCTGAGCCCAGGTCGCTTCTGGAAGCGACGGAGGGTCGTGGCCTACGCGCTGATCGCGATCTACACGTTGATCCCGTTCGCCCATTGGTTCTACGGCGGTCGTCCTCTCGTCTTGCTGGACATTCCGGCTCGGCGATTTACGATTCTGGGTTACACGTTTCTGCCGACCGATACGGTGCTGCTTGCGCTGTTCATGGTCGGGATGTTGTTGACGATATTTCTGTTGACCGCGTTGTTTGGCCGGGTCTGGTGTGGTTGGGGTTGTCCGCAAACGGTCTATTTGGAGTTTGTGTTCCGGCCGATCGAGCGGTTGTTGGAGGGAACGGCAGGTCGCGGCGGTCCGAAGAAAGAGATCGCACCGTGGCGGGTCGTGGTGAAGTACGTTTTGTTCTTCATCGTCTGCCTGCACCTGTCGAATACGTTTTTGTCGTACTTCGTCGGCGTGGATCGAATGGTGGAGTGGACGCGGCAGTCGCCGCTCACGCACCCGGTTCCGTTTTTGATTGTCACGGCGGTTTCCGGCCTGATGATGTTCGACTTCTGTTATTTCCGCGAGCAGACTTGTATTATCGCCTGTCCCTATGGTCGCTTCCAATCGGTGCTGCTCGATCAAAACTCGCTGATCGTCGCTTACGATGAGAAGCGAGGCGAGCCGCGCGGCAAGATGGCGAAGGGGCAAACCGGCTTGCCGGTCTTGGGAGATTGCGTCGACTGCAAGATGTGCGTCACGACCTGCCCGACCGGAATCGATATCCGGAAGGGGCTGCAGATGGAGTGCATCAACTGCACGCAATGCATGGATGCCTGCGACGCGGTGATGAGCAAGATCGGCCGGCCGGCCGGGTTGATTCGCTACAGTTCGCAGAATCGGGATCGCGGAGGGGGCGGGCGGCTGCTGCGGGCGCGGACGATGATCTACCCGGTGCTGCTGGGGACGATCGCGACGATCTTTGTCGTCGTGTTCATGTCGCAGCTCTCGTTCAACGCCGTCCTGTTGCGCGAGGCGAAGTTGTCGAACACGGCGACCGCCGATGGCCGAGTCCAAAACTTGTTGCGATTGAAGCTGACCAACCGAGTCGACGAAGTCAATTCGTTCCGCGTGACGGTTGTGGAGCCGGCGGGTGCCGAACTGCATTTATCCGAAGCGTCCGTTGCCTTGGCGCCGTACGCTACCGAGACCTTCCATTTGCAAGTCACGTGCGCCAAGGACTTGTTTCGGAACGGTCGGGCGCCGTTGAAGTTGTTGGTGGAGAATGATCGGAAGGAATCGCGGGAGTTTGAGTTCGTATTGCTGGGTCCGTTTCGCTAGTCGCCCAGCGCTTCGCCGTTTCCCCGCATCGGGGGAGGGGGGGCAGAGTCCGCGGGCGCCGTCGTTTGGTTTTAGTTCGAAGAGGTGAGCCAGATGGTCAAGAATGAATCCCTCCCGCCGCCGAGCTCCGCGGGAGCGATCGAACTGGGACGCGAACGAGTTGCCCAGCGGAGATGGCTGGCGGCGATCATTGGATTTTTTGCATTGCAGGCCTTGCTGTGGACGTGCGCGATTTGGCTCACGTCGGGGGATCCCTCGTTTGCAATTCACCCGAATTACGAAGCGCGGGCGGAACGGTGGGATGAAACGCGCGCCGCCGCCGCCGCCAGTCGGCAACTGGGATGGCAAGTTGCTGTCGAGGCGCCTGCGGAGCGGACTGCCGCATCGAGTCCGCTGCTGTTCAAGGTCTGCGACGTCCAGGGAACGCCCGTAGCCGGCGCGCGCTGGACCGTATCCATGTTCCATCAGGCGCGCGCGGCGGAGGTGCAACGGCTGGAGGTCGTGGAAACAGCCCCGGGGGTGTATTCGGCCGCGGCGATCCTGGATCGGCCAGGACGTTGGCGACTCGTCGGACAGATCGAACGGGGAAGCGATATCCTGGTGGTCAACCAAACGGTAGTACTTTAGAGCATCTCCCGTGTCGGTTTCCTCGCTTCAAGGGAGCGGACAGGGTTGGGGAACCGAAGGTTTTTGGGCTAGGCTTTGAGTCAACGACGCGGGGAATTTCGGGGCTTGCCATGATCACTATTCTGTCGACCGTATTTGTCGCAAGTATCGCCGGGAGCTTGCATTGCATCGGGATGTGCGGGCCGTTTGCGCTGATGTGCGCGGCGCGAAAGGATGCGACGGTGAAATCGGCGTTCGGTTCGGTCGCAGCGTTCAACGGTGGGCGGCTGGTGATGTACGCCACCGCCGGATTTGTCTCGGGCGGGATCGGGCTGATGGTCGATACGGGGGGCTCGTTCGCCGGCGTTCAACGGGCTGCTGCTTGGGCGGCTGGTGGGTTGATGATTGCAGCTGGGTTTTTCCGGCTCTTCCCGTGGAAGCGGATTTCGTGGTTACGGTTTCCGCAAGCCAGTTTGGTGCAACCGATCAAACGGGGTCTGCAATGGGCCAAGGGCCTGCCGGCCTCTGCACGAGCTGCGGTGATCGGGGCTTTGACAAGTCTCATGCCTTGTGGTTGGCTGTACGTGTTCGTCTTCGCCGCCGCAGGTACGGGGCATCCCTTGGCGGGCGCGCTAGTGATGGTCACATTTTGGTTGGGGACGTTGCCGGCGCTGGCCGGGTTGATGTTGGGCGCCGCACCGTTGGGGCCGCGAGTTGTCGCCAGGATTCCGACGGTGATGGCGGTCGTCATGATCGGGCTGGGTTTGTACACCGTGTTGGGACGCGGTTCGATTGAATTGCGAGCCGAGTCCTTGCCGGTGCGAGATCCCCAGGAGGCGTTGGCGGCGGTGGACGAGATCGATCCGCACGCCTTGCCTTGCTGTTGCCAGCCTTCGGCGGAGTGAGCGGGAACCGGTCGCACACAAGCTATCGCCGACAATGAGCCTATCTCAATACCCCTTTGCCCCCTCACCCGCAACGCCTCTCTCCAAAGTGGGGGAGGTCAAAGTGGTGCGAGGGGAGCCGGAACTTGGCTGCGCGAATAGTGGAGATACCAATGTTCGCAGCGGCGGCGAGGCGAATGCGAAGGGGCTTGCGGACGACGTCCCGGAATCGCATTTGATTCCGGCGAAGTCTGCCGCAGCGGGGTCCGCGCCGGCGTGTGCGCATTGCGGGTTGCCCGTCCCCAGCTCGTATCGGGAGCCAGATGCGCACGGGCACATGTTCTGCTGCGGAGGTTGCCGCGTGGCGTTTGCCCTGATTACGGAATCGGGGTTGGAAGCGTTCTATTCGATGTCAGGGGACCGGCGACCACTGCTTCGAGGGGACGAGGCGGTGGCGGCGCGATACGTCGCGTTCGACGACCCGGACTTTTTGGAGCGGTTTGTCCGACGAGACGATCGCGGCCGCGCCGAGATCGAGTTGGTTGTTTCGGGGGTGCATTGCGCGGCGTGCGTCTGGCTGTTGGAGAAACTCCCGCGGTTGGTTCCGGGGGTCGAAGCGACCAGTGTGCGGTGGGCGGCGTCGGCGTTGCGGTTGCGTTGGAATCCAACCGACGTCCCGTTATCGCGGATCGCGACGGTCTTGGCGGAGTTGGGTTACCCTCCCTACCCCTCGATGGCACGGGGCGGGGCGTCCGCCCAGACCCTGGAGAACCGGCGGCAGTTGACTCGACTGGCCACGGCCGGCGCGTTGGCTGGGAACAACATGCTGGTGGCACTGGCGTTGTACCTAGGCGAGTTCGCCGGGATGGCGCCCGCGATCGAACAATTGCTTCGCTACGCCAGTGGACTGCTGGGGATATTGTCCCTGTTGTGGCCGGGCCGGGTGTTCCTGCAGAGTGCGCAGGCGGCGCTGCGGACGCGTACGCCTCACATGGATTTGCCGATTGCGTTGGGACTGGCCGTGGGGACGCTTTCCAGCGTGGTCAACATGCTGCGCGGCGCCGGTCACATCTACTTTGATTCGATCAGCGTGCTGGTGTTTGTGTTGTTATTGGGCCGATTCGTGCAGTACTGGCAGCAGCGGGCGGCCGCGGATGCGATCAGCTTGATTGGAAGTTTGACGCCCCGCTGGGCGCGGGCTTGGCGGGAAGGGGCTTGGGTCGAATTGCCCGTCGACTTGTTGCAGGTGGGCGATGTCGTCGAAGTTCGGGCGGGCGAGTTGATTCCTGCGGATGGCCGGGTCACGAGCGGCGTGACCGCAGTCGATGAATCCATTCTGACCGGTGAGTCCACGCCGATCGCCAAGGGGGAAGGGGAGGACGTTTCGGGCGGATCTCAGAATCAACTGGCGGTGATCGTCGTGGAGGTGACTGCCACGGGAGAAGACACGCGGATCGGCAGAGTGATTGCCCGAGTCGACGAGGCGGCGCAACGCAAACCGCAAATGGTGCAGTGGGCAGATCGGGTTGGTGGGTATTTCGTGATGGCGGTGATCGCCTTGGCGTTGGCGACCGGTTTGGCCTGGTTGTGGATCGACCCCTCCTGGGCGGTCGAGCGGGGAGTGGCACTGCTGATTGTGGCTTGCCCCTGCGCACTGGCACTGGCGACCCCGCTCTCGATTTCCGTGGGATTGGTTCGCGCGGCGCGCCGGAAAATTCTGATCAAAGGGGGGGACGTCCTGCAGTTCTTGGCGCGTGGTGGAACGTTGTGGTTGGACAAGACGGGGACGTTGACCGAGGGGAAGCTGCGTGTCGTACGGTGGATCGGCGACCGCGATTGTTTGCCGGCCGTGGCGGC
>JBGSLW010000219.1:0-19790 GCA_041740495.1 Pirellulaceae bacterium | reverse complement strand
TCCGGGCTGGCGGCCGCCAGTCGCAGCGATGGGCGCGGGATCGAGCCGCCGCACACCGTGCTCACGATTTGCTCGAGGGACATCTCGCGAATTCGGTCCCGTTCCAGCGGCGTCGAACCGGTCAACAACTCGTAGAGTATCACTCCCAGCGAGTAGATATCCGAGCGTGTGTCGACATCGACGCTTCCTCCGGAGACGCGTTCGGGGGCGATGTACAACGGAGTCCCGACCACCAGCCCGTGCTGGCTATGCATCGTTTGATCGACTCCGCTGGCGACGTCGAGTGCCTTGGCGAGGCCAAAGTCGATGACCTTGGGGATCGGCCGGCCCTCGCGTTCGGTCACCAACAAATTACTCGGTTTGAGATCGCGGTGGATGATCCCCTTCTGATGCGCGTGTTGCACTGCGCCGCAAATCTGCGTGAACAACTCCAGCCGCTGAACGATCGGCAAACGGCGGGCGTCACAATACTGGGTCAGCGGAACACCGTCGATCAACTCCATCACAAAATAAGGCTGACCCTCCGGTGTGGCGCCGCCGTCAAGCACCCGCGCGATGTGCGGGTGGTCCATCAATGCCAGCGCTTGCCGCTCCGCCTCGAACCGTTGCAAGACCTGCCGGGAGTCCATGCCGGGCTTGATCAACTTGATCGCGACGGTGCGGCGCAACGGTGACAATTGCCGCGCGACCCACACCATCCCCATCCCCCCCTCCCCCAACAGCTCGACCAGCTCGTACCGCTGGTCGATCAGCGCCCCGGCCTGATGGGGCGATTGGACAGGAGAGGTCTGATCCAGGAATTCGAATCGGGCGGCGGTCTCGTCCGCCGCACCGCCTGGTGGATCGAGAAAGTCGGGGGCAGCAGTCGTGTGAGCCCGCAGCAGCCGATCGACTTCGCGACGGAGCGCATCGTCGCCCCGGCAGGCCGTACTCAGGAACTCGGACCGGCGCTCCCCCGCCGGGAGCTCAACGGCCGCGAGAAATACCGATTTGAGTTGTTGGACATCGCGCACGGCGCCCGCTCCGGCGATCAGCTGATTCTATCTCTACCATGCGCTATTCGAACCTCAAGCGCCTCATGAATTCCCGTAAGCGTTCAGGTGGCGAACAACAGAATGGTCCACTTTGAGGGGGTCAGACCCATTTTTTTCGAAGTTGGCGTACATGGCAGATTGGTCGCGTCCGACGCAGGTCGCCCCATGGGACGCTGAGGATGCGGAAGTGGTCTTTAGGTCCCACCGACGATCGATGCGGTATTGGCGAGCTCTTCCAGCAAGGTCATCGCCACGCGGCCGGACAAATGGAAAGGATCCAGAATCGGTTTTTCGGAATATTTCAGGACCAGAGCGGCGTTGACCTTGTTCAATTCGACGCGGCCCATCCGCCAACCGGAGAAACGCCGTTCATCGACCTCGGAATAGTGCAAGAGCGTGACATCGGTGTGGCGCTCGTCCTTGACAACCCGCTCGTACAACTGGTTGACTTCGTTGCGGCCCCCTTCCAAAACCTGCATGAAGACATCCCCCTGACAGACGCAGAGAACGCCCGTCACGCCGAATTCCGGATTGTTCTTGCGCGACTGGGCAAGTATTCGGGAGACGGTGTCGTCGGCGATCGGTCCCTGGGAGCGACTGGCGTAGAGCAAGCGTACCAACATGCCGGGGCTCCTTTAGAATTGGCCGTTTTCGTGCAACAGCGAGAGGAACTCGCGGCGGAGGTTGGGGTTTTGCAGAAAGCTGCCGCGCATCACGCTGTTGACCATCTTGGAATCCATATCTTTGACCCCCCGCCACTGCATGCAGTAGTGGTCCGCTTTGATCACGATCGCCAGGCCGTCGGGGCGCATTTTCTCCTGGAGGAGGTCGGCGAGCTGGATCACGGCTTCTTCCTGGATCTGAGGGCGGGCCATAACCCACTCGACCAGCCGGGCGTACTTCGACAAGCCGATCAGGGCCGAATGTTCGTTCGGCATCACGCCGACCCAGACCTTGCCGATGATCGGACAGAGGTGATGTGAGCAGGTGCTGCGAACCGTCACCGGTCCGACGATCATCAGCTCGTTCAAGCGTTCGACATTGGGGAATTCGGTGACCGTCGGCATCGGGTCATAACGGCCGCGGAAGACTTCCGTGACGAACATCTTGGCGATGCGCCAGGCGGTTTCTTGAGTGTTGTGATCGCTGGCGGTATCGATCACCAGTGCGTCCAACACGTCCTGAAACCTGGCCTGCACCTCGGCCCGCAACTCGTCCAGTTCGCCCGGCTCGATGAAATCCGCGATGCTGTCGTTGGCGTGAAACCGCCGCCCGGCCGCCACCAAGCGCTCCCGAATTCGTGCGGAGGTGTTTCGGCCGCTCATTGCGTCTGGAGGATCCACGGTCATGGCAGTTCTTCTTCGACGTTTTCGTCGCGGGGGACGCGGACGACGGCGGCGAGCTTATCTCCCTCGTCCATTTTCATGATGCTGACGCCTTGGGTATTGCGGCCCATCGGTCGGAGATCACCGCAGGCGATCCGTTGGATTTTGCCGCGTGCGGTCATCAGCAGGATCTCGTCCTCGTCGACCACCGGCAAGATCCCGACCACTTTCCCGTTTCGTTCCGTAGTTTTGATATCTCGAATGCCTTTGCCCCCGCGGCGCTGCGTTCGATAGCGTTGGGCACTGGAAACATCCTCTTCGCGATCCGGTTCCACTTCACTCCCTTCCGCCGGGCTCTCTCCCTCGTCGATCGTGGAACGGGCGCCGAAATAGGTTCGCTTGCCGTGACCGTTCTCGCACACCGTCAGGAGCGTCTCGCTGGGTTGGGCGACGACCATTCCGACCAGTTCATCACCTTTGCGGAGCGAGATTCCTTTGACGCCGCTGGTATTCCGGCCCATCGGTCGGGCGTCCGCCTGATCGAATCGGATCGCCATCCCGTTGGCGGTCGCCGCGAGAATATCGTCGCCGGTCTGGGTGACGACGACATCGATCAATTCGTCGTCGTCCCGCAGTTTGATCGCAATAATCCCCCCCGCGCGAGGGCGGCTATACAAATGGAGCGGGCTCTTTTTTACCAGCCCTTTCTTGGTGGCCATCATCAGATAGTGCTCTGGAAGCGAGAAATCTCGGACCGCGACACACTCGGCGATCTTCTCTCCTTCTTCCAGTTTGATCAAGTTGACGATCGCTCGCCCGCGGCTTTCCCGCGGCAATTGCGGCAACCCGTAGACCTTCTGCCAATGCATCCGGCCGCGGTTCGTGAAGAACAACAAGTAGTCGTGGGTGCTGGCTGCGAACACGTGCTCGATCGGATCTTCCTCGTCCGCCTGAGCCCCTTTCAGCCCCTTGCCGCCGCGGCGTTGGGCTCGGTAGGTGCTGACCGGCGTCCGCTTGATGTAGCCGCGGTGACTGATCGAGACCACCATATTCTCTTCGGTGATCAAGTCCTCCATATCGATCGAGCCGATTTCTTCGCCGGTGATTTCGGTACGGCGGGTGTCCGCGTGTTTGCGGCGGATTTCCACCAGATCGTCGCGGATGATCTTGCGGATATTGCGGTCGTCCGAGAGGATCCGAGTAAACTCGGCGATCTCGGCCAGCAGCGAGCGGTGCTCTTCGCCCAGGCGTTCCTGCTCCAAGTTGACCAATTGTCCCAAAGTCATCTTGAGGATCGCATCGGCCTGGACGGCGGTCAGTCCGTAGGCATCGGCGGCTCCGCGTTCGGCCTGAAACTGGTCGAAGGATTCGGGGCCGAGCGCCCGCTGCAGCATCGCCGCGGGACATTGGACCTGCATCAATCCTTGCTTGGCGTCCGCTTGCGTGCGCGAGGTGCGGATGACGCGGATCACTTCATCGATATTCGCCAGCGCGATCAGCAGCCCTTCGACGGTGTGTTTGCGGCGGCGCGCCCGCGTGCGCAGGAATTCGCTGCGGCGGCGGATCACGGCCATCCGATGCCGGATGAACTCGGTCAACATCTGTTTGATCGACAGCTCGCGCGGCTTGCCGTCGACCAGCGCCAGGAAGATCATCGAGAACGACGATTGCAGCGGCGAGAACTGGTAGAGTTGATTGAGAACGATTTCGGGATCGGCGTCGTTCCGCAGGTCGATCAGCAGTTTGACGGGCTCCTTCAAGTCGCTGAGATCGCGGATCCCCGTGATCCCTTTGATCTTGTCGGATTTGACCAGGCCGGCAATCTTCTCGACGACCGAATCGCGCGAAAGTTGGTACGGGATTTCGTTGACGACGATCTGGCTGCGCCCTTTCTTGGCCTCGACGATCTCGCAGCGGGCCCGGACCACGATCGTGCTGCGGCCGGTAAAGTACGCCTGGCGGATTCCCATCCGACCGCACAGAATTCCCCCCGTGGGGAAATCGGGTCCCGGGAGGACCTCCATGATTTCGTCGATCGAGGTTTCGGGATTGTCCAGCAACATGATCAGCGCATCGCAGACTTCCCCCAGGTTGTGGGGGGGAATCGACGTCGCCATGCTGACGGCGATTCCCGAGGCGCCGTTGACCAGCAGGTTGGGAAATTTGCAGGGGAGAACCGTCGGTTCGGTGTGCCGTTCGTCGTACGTCGGTACGTAGTCGACGGTATCCAGCTTGAGGTCGTCCAACATCAACGCAGCGACCGCGGAGAGCCGAGCCTCGGTGTACCGCATCGCCGCGGGGGGAAGCCCGGCGATCGATCCAAAGTTGCCTTGCTTGTCGATCAGAACATGCCGCATGTTCCATTCCTGGGCCATGCGGACGAGCGTTGGGTAGATGATCGCCTCGCCGTGGGGATGGTAGTTCCCGCTGGTGTCTCCGGAAATCTTGGCGCACTTGATCCGCGCAGCGCCGGGCCCAAGATTGAGGTCGTTCATCGCCACAAGGATGCGGCGTTGCGAGGGCTTCAACCCGTCGCGGACATCGGGCAACGCCCGAGAGACGATCACGCTCATCGCGTACGTCAGGTAGCTGTCCTTCAGCTCCTGCTCGATCGGCATATCCTGGTGTCGATTTCCGTTCTCGGGCGAGTCCGCTCCGGCGGGTGATTCGGGGGGCGGTGGCGGGATCGAATCATCAAAATCGTTGGACAAAGCGTGGGCCCTCGAGGTCGTTCGCGGCGAGAGTCAAGCGTGCCGGGAAATAGCCCCCCTGCACTTTGAAAAGCCGCAGCCAAAAGACCCCTCTAGGATACCTTTTTTTGCCCATTTTCACAACGGGCCGGCGATCGTCGGCGCGGGCGAATCAGGGGGTCTGTGCCGCCTGCCGAATCGCCAGGAGACGATCGAGCAAACCGGCGACTTGCGACAAAGGGAGCATGTTCGGTCCGTCGCTCGGAGCCCGGTCCGGGTTGGGGTGAGTTTCCAGGAAAATCGCATCGACGCCGACCGCCACGGCCGCCCGCGCCAGCGGTGCAATCATCTGGCGATTGCCGCCGGTCACTCCCCCCGCCGCACTAGGGAATTGGACGCTGTGCGTCGCGTCGAATACGACGGGGACCCCCAAGCTGCGCATGATCGGCAAAGAACGCATGTCGTTCACCAGTTGCCCGTACCCAAAGAAGGTTCCACGCTCGGTCAGCAGGATATTTGCACAACCCGCTCCCTCGAGCTTGTCGACGACGAACTTCATGTCGTGCGGCGACATGAATTGTCCTTTCTTGACGTTGACCGCGCGGCCGGTTTGGGCGGCCGCGACCAGCAGATCGGTTTGCCGCGCCAAAAAAGCGGGAATCTGCAGCAACTCGCACACCGCACCGGCCGGTTCGGCCTGATGTGATTCGTGGATGTCGGTGGTGACCGGCACGCCCCAACGCAGGCGAATGGAATCGAGGACGCGCAAGCCCTCGTCGAGTCCACAGCCGCGAAAGGACGAAGCGCTGGTCCGATTGGCCTTGTCGAACGATGCTTTGAAGACGAGGGGAATCGACCGGTCCTGGCAGATTGAAACCAACGCGCCGGCGACCTCATCGCAGAGTGCCTGGGATTCGATCACACAGGGGCCGGCAATCAACAGCAGTGGACCTGTTCCACCGCATCGCAGCGAGCCGATCTGAGCAGGAGAGTTGAGCAAGGGAGGACCTGAATTGAACGAAGGTGTTGTCGGAGAGTCGTCGCGCTGGATCGCCTAATATCGGAGTTCGCTTGTACCACGACACGTCAGCGCGTGTCGGGGACATTCATCCAGCGGCTTGTTCCAGTTGGTGACGGGCGAGCCAGCGACGGCTGACGATCATCCGCAGCCTTCCGGGAAGGACGCGGATCTCCAGCGGCAGGAATCCGCCCGGGTCGCCGTCCAATTGGTACGGGACCGGCTCGTCGGCCTCGATTTCGACTCGCACGGCACGGCGAATGGTCGTGTCCTTCCACAGCCGATGCTGCCGAATCAAAACCCCCAGGAAATACAAGACGCCATTCCACCAACGCCCCCGGCGAAATGTGCAGACATCCAACCGGCCGTCCACGCACGTCGCGTCGTCCACAATCGGCAGCTGCAAAGCATATTGTGGCACGTTGAAGACAAATGCCCAACACCCCTCCTGCACCACACCGTCGCAGCGGACTCGCAGCGTCGGGTAGCGATATTCGCGAATCGCCTGCAACAGCGGCCAGGTATACGAGAAGCGATTGATATTGCCTCGGCGAACCGCGTGCAATCGTTGTACGACATCGGCATCGAATCCACAGCTGGCCAAAACCAGGAACAACTTGCCATTGGCCTCGGCAGCATCGATCGCGACGGTCTGGCCCGCCGCAATCATTTCGGCCATGGCCGTGGACTGGGTGGAATATTGCAGGTGTTTTGCGAGCAAGTTTTCGGTGCCAATTGGCAGGACGGCCAGCGGGGCGGGTGCCGGGATGCTTTCGGCGACAAGTCGGGCGGTGCCGTCACCTCCGGCGGCGACGACGCAACGCAGTTTCCCCTGGTCCCACAAAGCCTGGGACCGGGCGACGATTTGGGCCAATTCCGTTTCGTGAATCACGTCCAGCCCTTGCGCTTCGCACGCCTGGTGCAAGCGATCGATGGGCCGGCGGGAGTCCCGCGCTCCGGCCCGCGGATTGTACGCGATGAGAACAGTCTCGCCGCGAGCGGGCTGTACCGCACGCGGGCGAGAATTCGGCGGTGTCCCAGCGTCGTGCATCAGTCCCGATATTCCCCCGCCATTATCTCTTCCATTGTAGTCATATCGCGCAACTGCAGCAGTTTAAAGCATCGGACTTGTACTCCCGGCCGCGGGGTCGAGTCTGCTTGGTATGTGCGCATACCGTCCCGACCGGTGGAACGAAAGGCCCAAGCTGATTTCGCTGGCCCACATCAAATCGGGCCAAATTCCATTGTCCCAAAAATATCTTGGGCATTCGGCTTCGCGTCCAATTCGAGTTTGACCGAATTTTTCGCGGTTCGTGGCGCGATTGGTACATCGATTGCATTAGCCAGAAGTGGGAAGACCAAGATTTTGGTTTTCGCAGCGCGGCCCTAGGCGTAATGTGGTGAAATGGTGAGCCTTGCCCCTGGCCATTTTACAGGTCAAATCGTATTTTGACGCGTCGTGGGCCCCGCATTTAATTATCCGTCTAATTATCCATCGAGTTTGAGCGCGGGGCGTATTCGAATGGCCAGCGGGTGGAACGTAAGCGTTCACGGGGCGGACGCCAGAGTGGTTCCCTTTTAGGGGGTCAGACTCCCGGCGCGTGAATGGTTTCGGGTGGAACAAGCGACTTTCAAACCGGTTCAGAATGTCTCGGAGCTGATCGCGCACCGTCGGTGCTGCGGCGCTCCGTTTCTCAAGTTCCTGGATGTCAGCAGTCTCTATTGCGAGATTTACTCACTGGCGGCCGGTGCAATCGACTTGCAAATGCCGCATGCCGAGGACGAAGTGTACTACGTCGTCCAAGGCGCCGCCAAGATCCGCATCGCCGCACAAGATTTCCCGGTTCGCGTCGGCGATGTGATTTTCGTTCCGGCGGGCGAGCCCCATTTCTTTTCCGACATCACCAGCGATTTGGAACTGCTGGTGTTCTTCAGTAAGTGCCCTCCGGCCTAAAACTTGGCATCGCGCGGCGATTTCAGGTATGATTTTGGGAGCTGGCCAGAGCCCGCGGTGGGTGACAGCCGGACCAAAAAATCTCATTGGGCAAGGTAGTCTGGGCGTGGTATGAGCGACCTTCGAACGGTAGCCGGAATCTGGGTTTGTTGTCTGGCGGCCATCGTCGGGTGCGCCGGTCCCGGTTTGGCACAGGAATCGCCATCCGACGATTTGCCGGCGCAAATGACGGTGGACGAGGCGGTTCGCTTTTTCGATACCCAGATTAAGCCGATCTTGGCGGAGCGTTGCCTGCGCTGCCATGGGGAGGACCCTGGCGAGCTGTCTGGCGGATTGAACTTGGGATCCGCCGCGACGATTTTGGCGGGTGGGGATTCTGGTCCGGCGGTCGACCTGCAGAAGCCGGACGCCAGTTTGTTGTTGGATGTCATCAACTACGGCACCTACGAGATGCCGCCGGACGGCAAGTTGCCCGCCGAAAAGATCGAACTACTGACCCGCTGGGTTCGGCTGGGGTTGCCGTGGGGAAGCGAATTCGAGTTGGCGGGGGCTGCCGGCCACGAATCGCATTCTCCAAAAAAACCTGAACCCGAGGTCAACGACGCGTCTCGGCAGTGGTGGTCGTTCCAGCCGGTGCGGCGCCCCCAGCTTCCCGAGATCCGCAATACCGACTGGCCGCGCAACGAAATCGACTACTTCATCCTGGCTCGCCTGGAGCAGGCAGGACTTCAGCCGGCGCCACCGACCCAGCGAGCGGTGCTGATTCGGCGGGCCACGTACGATCTGTTGGGTTTGCCGCCGACGCCGACCGAAGTCGAGCAGTTCGTCGCCGATCCGCGGCCAGACGCCTACGAGCGACTGATCGACCGTTTGCTGGAATCGCCTCACTACGGCGAGAAATGGGGACGGCATTGGCTGGATCTGGTGCGGTACGCTGAGTCGAATAGCTTTGAGCGGGACGGCACCAAGCCGTTCGTGTGGCGCTATCGCGACTACGTTATCCAGTCCCTGAACGACGACAAACCGTACGATCAGTTCGTCACCGAACAATTGGCCGGGGACGAACTGGACCACGTCACCGCGGAAACATTGATCGCCACAGGGTACTATCGTCTGGGAGCGTGGGACGATGAGCCGGCCGATCCTTTGCAAGCCCGCTACGACGACTTGGACGATATTCTGGCGACCACCGCGCAGACGATGTTGGGGCTGACCGTCAACTGTGCTCGCTGCCACAACCACAAGATCGATCCGATTCCGCAAGCCGATTACTATCGATTGCTGGGATTCTTTGACAACATCCGCCGCTACGGAGTTCGTGCGGAGGAAACCGTTTTCGATGCATCGATCAAGACGCTGGGCACGGCTGCCAGTCCGGAGGAGCGGGAGACCTACCTCCAGGAACTGGGGGCGTTGCGCGAGAAGATCGAAGCGCTCGAGCAGCGTGTGAAGGCGGACTTCATCCCGGTCGAGCACCAGGAGTTCGCGTATCCGCTCAATCGGGTCCCTCTGGTGGCCGCCCGCGTGGGGAGAGTGATCACCGCCGACGAGCTGGCGTCGTACCGCACCTGGACGCAGCAGCTGCAGCAGCTGGCGAGTCACCCGCCGGAGGGTGAAACGAAAATCCTCTGCGTCAAAGAGTCCGGTTCGCAGGCGCCCGAAACGCACGTGCTGGTTCGCGGCAACCCGCACGTCTTGGGTCCTCGGGTGGAGCCGGGCATTCTCAGCGTTCTGCCGGCGGCGGATGTCGAGATTACCCCTCCGGAATCCGGCGAATCGAGCGGTGCGCGGCGCGCTTTCGCCGGTTGGCTGTTTGACCCATCCAACCCATTGCCGGCGCGCGTGATGGCCAATCGCATCTGGCAGTATCACTTCGGGCGTGGGATCGTCCGCACCAGTAGTGACTTCGGCTTCCAAGGCTCGCCGCCTTCGCATCCCGAGTTGCTGGATTGGCTGGCCAGCGAATTCCGCGAGGGGGGATGGCGACTGAAGGCGTTGCACAAGACGATCATGCTCTCGGCCTCCTACCAGATGTCTTCTCAATTCGATTCGGCGGCGTATGCGGTCGATCCCGCCAACGATTTGTGGTGGCGGTTCGATATGCGGCGGCTCTCCGCGGAGGAGCTGCGCGACTCTTTGCTGGCGGTCAGCGGCGAATTGAACTTGGACGCGATGTTTGGACCGAGCATATTCACAGAGTTGGCCCCCGAAGTATTGGCCGGGCAATCGCGTCCCGGCGATGGCTGGGGGACTTCGAGCGAGTCCGATCGAAATCGCCGCAGCATCTACATCCACGTCAAGCGATCGCTTAAAGATCCTGCCCTGGCGAATTTCGACTCCGCGGAGACCGATTTCACTTGCCCGGTCCGATTCGTGACGACTCAACCGACCCAAGCTCTGGGACTGATGAATGGCGCGTTCGCCAACCAGCAGGCGGAACGGTTGGCCGCCCGCGCGCGACGAACCGTCGGCGACGACTCGGTCGAGCAGCTCGGCTGGGTGTTGCGTGAAGTCGTACAACGTCCCCCCTCTGCGGAGGAAATCGAACGGGGCCGGCAGTTTGTGCTACAGTTGCAACAGGCCGAAGGACTCACGGCGGAAGAGGCTATGCGGTATTTCTGCTTACTGGCGTTGAATACCAACGAATTCATGTATCTGGACTGACGACGATGAAAGCTTGGTTGGCGGCGGGGCGAAAGATGCGGGAAGGCAGCGGGGGGAGTTTCTGCCGGCGGACGCGGCGCGAATTCTTGTGGCAGGCGGGCGCCGGGTTCACCGGTGTGGCGTTGGCCGGAATGCTGGACGACCCATTCTTTGCGCGCCAGGCTTGGGCCGCCGACGGCGAAACGGACTGGAAGAATCCACTGGCTGCCAGGCAGCCGCATTTTCCTGCGCCGGCCAAGTCGGTGATTTTCCTGTACATGTACGGCGGGCCCAGCCAAATCGATACGTTCGATTACAAGCCGACGATGTACGGCATGGACAACAAGACGATTCAGGTCAAGACGTTCGGACGCGGCGGGCATCGCAACGAGGGTCGGATCGTCGAGCCGCGCTGGAAGTTCCAGCAATACGGCGAATGCGGGAAATGGGTCTCCGACCTCTTTCCCCACTTGGGGCGGTGTGTCGACGACATCGCGTTTATCCACTCGATGACCGCGGATTCGCCCATCCACGGCTCGGCGATGTTGCAGATGAACACCGGGAAAATCCTCAGCGGCAGCCCCTCACTCGGTTCGTGGATCAACTACGGACTTGGCAGTGAGAACGAGAACCTTCCTGGCTTTGTGGTGATGCTCGACCGGCGCGGGGGGCCAATCAGCGGTCCGAAAAACTGGAGTTGCGGCTACATGCCGGCGACCTTCCAAGGGACGGTGGTCCGCAGCGAGGGAACGCCCATCTTGGACTTGCAGCGTCCCTCAGCGACGAGCGATGCCGTGCAACGCCGACTGTTGGATACGCTGCGCGAATACAATGAAGTCCACGCCGCAACCCGCGACGGGAATTCGGAGCTGGCAGCGCGGATCGCCAGCTACGAATTGGCGTACCGCATGCAATCCACCGCCCCCGCAGCGCTCGATCTGAACGAAGAAACCGAAGAGACGAATCGCCTCTACGGGATGGACGATCCCCAAACCCGGTATTTTGGCCGGCAATTGTTGATGGCTCGCCGCCTGGTCGAACGGGGGGTCCGTTTCGTTCAAGTTTACTCGGGCGGCGCCCACAACGACGACAACTGGGATGCCCACGGCGACTTGATCAAAAACCACAGCCACCACGCGGGCGCCACCGACAAGCCGATCGCCGGCTTGATCCAAGACCTCAAGCGCCGGGGGCTGTTGCAGCAGACTCTGATCGTGTGGGGAGGTGAGTTCGGTCGGCAGCCGACCGCGGAATACGAAACCGGGACCGGTCGCGATCACAACGCCTACGGCTTCACAATGTGGATGGCGGGCGGCGGAGTCCGCGGCGGGATCAGCTACGGAAAGACCGACGAACTGGGGGCGCAAGCCGTGGAAAACCGCTTGCACGTCAAACGCCTGCACGCCACGGTGCTGAACCAGTTGGGAATCGATCCGAACCGGCTCTCGTATTTCTACGGAGGGCTCGACCAAAAACTGGTCGGCGTGGAAGGCGCTGAGCCCATTCGCGAAGTGATCGCTTAGATCGACCACTCCGATGGTAGCGCTCCCGTCTCGAGCCCGGTTAACGGGCCATCCCCCCTCCGCACGATCCGATCTGGACCGTTCAGTTGGTACCAGACTCCCCGCCAGCAGATCGTGCGAGTCAGGGCAGCCCGCATGACGCCGTACCCGTGCAACAGGAAAGCGATCGGCGTCAGCACCAACGATTGCAGCGCCGTAGCCAGCGTGAGGCCGGAAAAACGCTCGCCGCGGCATGCGGCCATGCGAGCTGCCCCGTGGCGGACGATGAGATAGGACGCCCACAGGCCGACCGCATGTGCGGCGAGACCTGCCGCCGCCCAGCCAACGACCTCCCGCTGGTGCGACAGCATTCCCCAGAGTCCCATCCCGGCCACCAGGGCCCAGGCTGACCCGTTCACCAGGGCGTGCAGCACCGTGAACCAGTACGACGGTTCGTACAGCCTTGACCAGGTCATCATCCGCACAATGTACCGCACGAAGTAGGCGACCGAGCAGGATTCGCGATTCAGCATCACCAGGCCGGGGACAAACTCAATCTTTTTTCCCAGGGCCGAATAAGCGCGACGGACAGGGCCGTCGTCGACCATCGATCTCTCCCAGCGCTCCAACAGCCCGGAGCGAAGTACGTCCTCCCAGCGAAACGCCGAAGTCCCCGCCCACGGATTGGCGAAAATGGTGGTGGGTACCAGCGAACCGGCGTTCCACAGACTTCGCAACAAGGAGCCCGTATTCGACCGGTCCGGCGAAAACCAGTGGTTCCCCGTGACGACTCCGATCTGCGGATCGACCAAAGGCGCCACCAGCGTCGCCAACCACTCGGGGTGCGGTACGACGTCGGCGTCGATCGTCGCGAGGACTTCGATGTTCTGTAGTCCGCGGACCGCCTGTACCAGTGCGGCACATTTCAGGCCGCAGGTGGTCGGGCGATCAAGCAGCTCGTGCAGGTTCGCCCGCCGATCCGTATCCTCTGCCGCAAGGATTGCCGCGATCCGGTCCCAGGCGGGATCGGCGCGATCGTCGACCACGATGTGGATTTCATACCGACGGTAGGTCTGCCGCAACAGACCGCGAACCGTGGCGAGGAGAGAGGGGTCGGCGCCGCGCACCGCCAGGATCACCGCCACCCGTGGGTGGAATCCCTGCGGGGGCTGGGCGACTCGAACTCCGCGCCAGCGGTAAACGACCAGGGCACACAAGGCGTGGATCGCGGCGAAGGACGCCAGAACGACCGTGGCAATAATCGCCCCTGTCGTCATGTTGTCCGACCTACTGGACGCACGATGCGCCATACCAGCCGCAGGGCCGATGGCAAGTCTTTCCAGAAACGAAGGTGGAGGTCCGACCAGGATTTGCGGCGCAGCTCAGTAGGCGTCAGTTCCCAATCGGCGGTCGAGCCCCGAATCCAATACTTGCCGCCGCCCGCCTGCTGATTCTGCCGAGCTTCCGGCCCGCGCCAATAACCGGCCATTCGGCCCCCCGGGATGTGCGCGTGTCCATGATTCTGGTGGATCACGCGCGTGCATTGGGAAAGATCGATGACCGGAATTCTCTGGGCCTTGGCCGCCTGCACCAACCAACTATCCCAATTGCCGCGCCCCACCGCAAAATCGGGAAGCTGGCTGAACAACCCGCGGGGGAAGACGAAGTAGTCTTTGCACATCAACGACTCGATTTCGCCCTCCGCGGCCCGTTCGTGCAAACGGGCAACCGCCGCGGCGTCCGTCCAATCGAGCCGCTCGGTCCAATCGAGATTCGTCCGCCGCCCGATCGCCAAGAACCGGTCGAGTTGTAACTCCACCAGTCGCTCGATGGCCTGCAGAAAGTCCGGCAACAAGATCAGATCGGCGTTGCAATAGGCAAGATGGCTTCCGCTTCCCAGCCGCGTGGCGACAGCGAACCCGTCGCTGACCAAAGGTGTTCCGAATTCGTTCTTGGCCAACTGCGGGATGTGCTGGCATCCGAACTCGGCGGCTGCGTCAGCGATTCCTTCCTCGTCACCGAATAAGAGGATACGGACGGCTGGCCCCAGTCGTGTCCAGCTGGCCAGGGCGTTTCGTTGGATCACCGCCGTGGCGTCCCGAAATGGCTTGGGGATGGCAAAAATCGTCAACCGCAGCTGCGGGATGTTGCGGGTCGCCGCCATGCCCAGTGGACTTGCTTGCGACGGGTTCATGGTCCCACATTGCCGACGGAGGCTTCCAGCGGATCGTCCGATGCATGATGCTCGGCGGCAAGTGCAGGGCGAGACGGGGACGCCGCCGCGATGGCGCGGAGCTGAACTGGCTGAACTTGGGAAGGGGCAACTGGGCCACGGGACCAAGACGCGGTAACGGACCGGCAGGCGATCGTCGCCGCCTTCTGCAAGCGAATTCCCCAGCGATCGGTCCACATTCTCCAAGGGTGTTGGGGGGGCGACGGTTGCCAATCGTGCCAAGCCGTTTGCCGCAGGAACTCGAAAAAATCAGCTCGATGCGGATGGATCGCCTTCCACCTCCACGGCTTGAATTCGCTAGTGAAGTGCAAGATGGCGGGGTCTTCCAACGCAGCGGCGAACTCGTCTGCCGGCCAAGGGGCGGCGGTTGGCTCTGCGTAATCGAACGCATGCGAGCCGACGTTCCACCGCAATGGCAAGCGGCGCCAACGACCCGCCAGTACCACGTTCAAGGCGTATTGATCCCAGCACCAGACCCAACGTTCGTTGACCGCCAGGCAATCGAGGAAACGGCGACTCAGGTCTTCGCGCCGCCAGGCCTCCAGATCGATCACCAGCACACCGCTATTGAAATAGTGATCGCCGGGGTTCAGCCCCAGTGCCTGCCAGTTTCGAATCGGGGCCGGCGTCGCCAAGTAGGGGGCCGCACGGCGATAGTTGCTATCCGCGTGCCGAGCGTCGACAAACGGGCAGGCGATATCGGGCACCGCCAAACACCAAGCGCCGTCGAACGGCGCCTCCCACAGCGGCGTGAGATCGTGGCGAACCAGCAGGTCGGAATCGAGATACACGACTCTTCGCAGATCCCGCGGCAGCAAGTCCGCGGCCAAGAGCCGCGCATACGCTGCGTGACTGATGTGGTGCGATACCGGCAGTCGCTGCAGTCGTGCCGAGTCAAACGGCAGTCGATCGACATGAATTGGAAGGTCGGCCAGCGTCTCTTTCAGCCCCACCCAATTCGCTTCCCGAATGCCGGCATCGAACAAATGGACGATCAATGGCAAACCGGAGCGGAGCTGTCGTGCGGCGCTCGCCAGCGTCACGGCCAGCGGCATCGCATACGCGTCGTCCGCCACACAGAGAATATGTGGAGGGTCACCCGCCGGATCGGCGTGGTGATCGGGCGTCGGCTCGGCCGCGGCCAGACTGCGGAATTCGGATTCGGACCACACCGTCACGGCTCTCCCGACTACAGACGCCCTTGATCTCGTCGGCCCCGCGGTCCCGACCAGTGTTGGACCAGGTCGAGAAGTCGCTGCCGGGTGCGCACCACCGGCCCTGCGATGGGATGCGCGTGGATCTGTCGAAAGATATCGTGTGCCGAGGCCAGTTCGCTGGAGAGCTGTGCAATGCGGAGGTGCAGGTTTTCAATTTCGCGGCGCGTATGTGCCAATTCTGCCGCGGCTTCCGGGGAGGAGGATTCGATTTCCGCGAAGTGTTCGGGGAACCAGGTGGTTAGTTCGGCGGTTGTCAGGCGCGCCAGAGGGGAGTCCTCTTGCAGCAGATCGCGCGGAAGTTGTTCGCCCGCCCCCGGCTCGCGCTCCGAATTTCTGCTGGAGCGATGCAAGGCGGTAATCACCTGTATCAGCCGCGGGAGGGCTGGCGTGGCGCACTCCAGTTCCTCATGCAACAGGAAACGCTGGTAGGCCATCCGTCGCGCGTCGACGGCTGCAGCCGACGACAGGATCGAGTCGAAATCGCCGGCATGCCGCAGCGTCCAAGCCGCCGGCACGTAGGAAGGGTAGGCGTGATAATCGAGCAGCACGGTCGGCCTTCCGAGCAACATCGACTCCAACAGCAGGGTCGAAGGCGTGCTGATCACGACATCGGCTTCCTGGATTTGCGCGATCGATTCGGCGCCGTTTACGTCGTGCAGCGCGTTGGGGACGTCGAGTTGCTGTTCCAGCCCGCGGGTCAATCGCCAGCGAACTTCGATGGGGCGGCCGGCAACTTGCGGATGCTGGGCAAACCAGGCCCTCAGGTCGCGGAGCGACTGCAACGTTGTTTCTGTTTGTGCGGGGGTGAATCCTGGGAACTTTGCGGTCGCCACCAAGATGCGAAGCGGCTGGTCCGACGGGGATCGCGGCGCCGCGATCGATTCGATCTTGGCGCCGGGGAGATTGGAATCCGCGTCGCCGGCCCAGGCGTCCAAGCGGGGGAGGCCGACCACTTCGATCTTGGAACCATTCCCCCAACTGCGGAGGATCGAGGCTTGGTGCTTGCCGATGCAGGCGACTTTGTGCGAAAGGACAGGCCGCATCGTCCAGGGGCAGGCTGGCTCGTCGCTACGATTTTCCCAGGTGTGTCGCCATTCCAGAATCCCATCCAAGGCGTAGAGCGTGGCGATTCCCCGCTGCCGGAGTTCGCCGATCGCCCGCCGAAATCGCTCAAAGTGCTCCGAAAAGAAGATCGCCACATCGCCGGGACGAGCGACCTCCGCCACGCGATCGGGCAACGTCACTTCCACGGAAAGCGAGCCCTGCAAAGGAGCCGCATGGTGGGCAACCTCCGCTTCGCTACCGACGTAATGAACCGTGAAAGTGCCCGACATCACCAACCGCCGCTACTTGTAATCCTCGACCACTTGCCGATCGCGCCGCGAACAAAGGCGGCGATAGAGTTCCACGTCGATGTTCGTGGAAATCGAATCGATATGACCATCGGCAAACAGAAAATTGCACAAGGCAGAATGCGCACCGCCAAACACCGGAACGGCGCCAGGACTGAACACGTCATGCTGGCTGTTGACCTCCAGTCCGTAGCCGCCCAACCGCATGCTCGTCCCAGGCTCGTTGCCGTTGTAGATCGCGCCATCCCCTTGCCCCCCCGGTTGGCGTTGGAAGTCGAGATTGACCGCCTTCTCACCGACCAAAAAAGTGGTCGATTGCCCGTCGACGAGATCGGAGAAACGGTAGCGACCGACCGGGCCCTTGACGAGTCGACCTGCCACGACCGGGTTGTCGGCGGCGCGGCCCGAATTGATCGTTCCATCCAAGTCGCCGTCGAATAGCGCCCACTCATCGAACGGGAAAAACTCAGAAGACCCAGCGTTGCCGGCGTAATCGCCGACCACGCCGACCTGCTCTCCGTTCGTTTCGAACAAGCTGATGCCCTCGGTCCGGCGGGAGGGACAGAAGTAAACGGAAACTCGCGTCTGGACTGCTTCACTCGGCTGATCGGCATAGGGAGCTCGCAGATCAAACCGTTCGTACAGGCTGTTCTCTTCACAGAACGGCAGAATAAAAACATACCAAGTCAAAAACCCGTCGGCGGGCCGCGAGGGTGGGAGTCGCTGCAACGCGTCGTGGTATTGCGTCATCGCCAACCCGACCTGGTGCAAATTGTTCCGGCAATTCGTGCGCCGAGCCGCCTCACGCACCGCTTGGACCGCGGGGAGCAGAATTCCCATTAAGATTCCGATCACGGCGACCACCACCAGCAATTCAACCAACGTAAACCCGCGCGGTACACAGATGCCCGTTCGCCGATCGTTTTTTGGTCGACTGCTACACAACTTCATCCCAGTTGCTCCCACGATATTCCCGGCAAGATGTTCGGCGTCGAACGATTCACCTTATAATGGTCTGGGCAATTATTCAAGCTTTTCACGAACCGCCGGACGACTCGCCCCCAAATTGCCTACGGTTTTCGGTACCAGACGTGGGACAGCTCCCGAAACACCACAGAATCAACTAACTCCTGTCGCGCCACCTGTTCCGCTTGTCTGGATAATCCGACCCGCAAAGCTGGGGACTGGGCGAGTTCAATCAGCCAATGTGAGAACGCTTGGGGGTCGGCCGCGGCCTCAAGACTTTTCCCGAATGTCGCTGGAATTCCAGCCTTTCCGGCGGGAGTCGTCACCACCGGCCGGCCGTACGCGAGTGCTTCCACGTTCTTGATCTTCAACCCGGTGCCAAAACGGACCGGATTGATCACCACGTCGACTTGCGCATAGAAGTCGGCAATCCGTCCGACGGTGCGCTCCCCCCGGACTTGCCGCGCCCCCACCAACCCGGCCACTCGGGGATCGTCCAAGACCGTCCCGGCGATCAGCCAGGTGGCCTGAGGGCAGTTGGCCCGGACCTTCGGCCAGACGTCTGCAGCGAAACTCAACACGGCGTCGACATTCGACCCGTTATTCGAACCGAAGTAACCAACCACGAACTCCGTTCCGCCGCCGGGCGGTGCGACGGCGATCTCGTCAAAGTCCACCGCATGCCCGGCAACTACCACTTCTGCGGTGGGCAGATGCTGGCGAAACCAAATCGCTTCGTCGGGCTGGATCGCAATGACAAGATCGAACGACTGGATCGCCCGGCGTTCCTCCTCCGCACTGATCGCCAGCCAATGCGGAAAGCCCGCCTCTTGAAACTGTTGGTAACGGCGATGCAACAAGTCGTGGCTGTCCAGACACAAACGGGGAGGATCGATCCCGCGCATGGGCTGAGCCCGCAGGTTTTCAGCCAGGTACGCCATCGTCACGTACTCGAAAACAATCCAGGTCGGCCGCAGGCGGCGCACCAACCGGCGAAACACGCGGATCGCATGTGGCCAGCGATAGTCTTCCAGCCGGAGGGGGCCGGATCGAATTGGGCTCGGGGAAGCAGCGGACGCGATTGCCGAACCAGCGCGATCCGTCGCGCGACCCGGACCAGTCCACCGTGCGCCGCTCGACCGCCAAGGCCAAGCCCGCTTTGTGCGGCGTAGGCTGCGGATTGCAAGTGCATCGCATTCACCGGCGACCGGAAGGAACGATTCGTCTCCCAAGTAAAATACGTGAAGTTGCAACGGCGGCGTGTTTGCAAATCGGGCGAGCGCGTGGATGCGTTGCTCGGCCCCGGTCCGCCGCCGCCAGAAGGGAAGATCGGTGACCAGCAACACCGAAACCGAATCGCTCACGGCTTGCCGCCTCGCGGGATCCGTCCGGAAATGCAGACATCATCGCCATAGCGAGTGATCTTCAGGTCGCCCAGGGCGATGGCCGCGGCCATTCGATCGATCCCCTCCCCCGCCAAGGGAGGAATTCCCGTTTTGCTCCCCAGGATTTTGGGCGCCACAAACGCCATGACCTCGTCGATTTCACCGAGGTCAAGAAAAGCGCCCAGCAGCTCGCCGCCTCCTTCCACCAGGACATTGGTAGCGCCGCGCCGACCCAGCTCGTCCAAGGTCGCGGCCACCACCTCACGACGATCTTTGGCCTGCGGAAAGAACAACTCGGCCCCTGCCTCCTCCAGTACGCCACCTCGCGGTGCGCTTTCCACTCCCCTCCCGGCCACAACCAACAGAGGTGTCTCCCGAGCCGATTGCACCAGGCGACTCTGTGGACTCAATTCCAATCGAGAATCGAAAACCACCCGCACGGCTCGCCGCGGGCCGGCGGGCCGCGCGGTC
>JBGSLW010000218.1:0-10993 GCA_041740495.1 Pirellulaceae bacterium | reverse complement strand
TCCTTCAATTCTCCGGCGGCCAGGTCGATGCCCCCAGCGGCGCAGCGGCCCGGCGCGGGTCGGCAGGCAGCAGGGCGTAACTCCAACCGGCCAACCCGAATCCCGGTTTGGCTTCGAAATGGGTCCGCAGTAGGTGCTCATGAAGCGCAAACGCACTGCCAACGCCATTCCCCTCTTGCGGCAACGAAGTATGGTGGACCCAGCGATTGGATGCGGCGATGGTCGACCATTGCCCCGCAAACGGCCCCGCACCCAACGTCGTGACCACCAGCCGGATCCGCCGCCCCGCCAATTCACTCGCCAATCGTTCCAGGGCGGGAAGCGGAGGCAATCGTCCCGGCGCCACCAGAACCAGTGTGTCGGCAGCGCTGGCGGGAGAGCGAAACTGGCGAACTGCGGCTTGCATGATCGACAAGAACGGGATGGCGTTCGATGCGTTATCGCCAAAGCGGGCGCCGCCGATTCGTGCCAACAGGGCTTGAATGTCGTTGTCCTGGATTCGATCCATCGCAACGATTGGCTCGACGCTCGCATCCGTCCACAGTGCTACTTGGCTCTCTTTGCCAATTTCCCAACGAATACGAGCGATCATCGCCTGCCGAATCGCGGCGATCATCGCTTGGTCCGGTAGCACCGTGCTGCCCAGGATAACAACCGCCAGTCGGCTGATCGACTCGAGCACGGTCCACTCCACCGCCTGATGCGCCGCCGCGGTCGCGGTCAAATCGTTCGGTAACCGCATCCGCCCTGCACTTCCCCCGCGCTGATCAAACATCTGGTGGATCTTGTGCCAGCACGACATTTGATATGAGAAATGCTGTCCATTTTCCCAGATCGACAAGACATCGCCCGCGACGCCATCCAGGTGATTCTCAAAACAAAATCGGTCCACGACGTAGGCCGGTTGAGCCAAGGTCGGTAGTCCATCGCTTCCCAGTTGCAAGCTATGCGCAGCGCCGAATTCCATGATGCAGGCGCCGCTGCTGGGATCGCACGTGCAGCGAGGATCGGATCCGCCCGGGACTTCGCGATACTCCTCCCGCAAACAAAATAGGTAATGCCCCAATTCATGCAGCGCAATCAATGGGATTTGAAACGTATCCTGGTGGAGGGTGATTTGATCGACGAACGGCTCGTCGTCAGAAGATAGCGGCGTGTCGGCATCGCTCCCCGGCGTGTCGGCAACCACGATATCGGTCGTCGAATCGATCGCTCCCTCGTTCCAGAACGACAACCGCCCCAATTGCATCTGCCCCATCGTGGCGGCAAACAGCATCTCCGAGACTGCCGCCAACGCATTATGCCAAGTCGGCTCGGGTGCGAAAAAATCGACGGCCGTGATCCCCAAGTCGATATAGAATCGATTGTCCTCGTATCGAAATCCCCCTCCGCCCATCAGTTCCCCTCAGCGTTTGGCGCCTCAGTTACGTTTCGAGTCTCCGGAGCGGTCTGCCCGGAATGGACTTCATTCGTCCAGTTCTCGACCTCAATCGCGTCGCAGCGGAACATCTCCGGCCAGCTGCGCTGCAGATCGTGAAACAACTCGACCTGCTCCTCCGGGGTCGCCCAGCGCAATTCCCCGGTCTCGGTCAACCGCTGCTGAGCGTACAGCGAGGCCAATTGAATTAGCTTTTCCGCCGGTCGGTCGATGGGCACGATCTCCCAGAGCGCGGCGGTCTGGTCCAGGGAGCTCGATAGAGCCCGAGTTCCAGCGGCATTCAAGTAGACTCGCCGCACCAGGCTTCCGTGGGTCCACGGCGGCGCCAGGAGTCGCCCCGAGCCTGCTTCGAATAAAAAGACGCCGCCCGACTCGCGTGGATCCCCGGTGATGCCGCTCCGGACCCCGCCGGCGATCAGCATGGCGCCATCCCTCGAGTACTCAGCATAATACAACTCGCTCAACGCGGGATGCTGGTAGACTCGCTCGGGCCGCCAGGTTCCGTGGATTCGCGCCCAGGCGCGGGCCCGACCCGACATGTCCGCAGCCACCAGCCGATTTCCTTCCGGGCTGATCCAAGCCGAAGTCACCTCTCCCACGGAGGGGAGATCTGTCAGCAAGCTGCCGTCGTCCAAATTCCAAATGCCGGCCTTGCCGCGAGCGCCGCCGGCGAACAGGCCTCGACCGTCCGGCAGAAATTGGCAATACGACGCGAACTCCGCAAATGCAATCGGCGCGATCACTTCACGCCGATTCCCCCACTCCCAGCAGCGAACCGTGCCGTCCATGCTGGCCGCGGCGATCTGGTCTCCCGCAGGAGAAAACGCGACGCAGCGGATCATGCCCCCCTGCTGACCGGCGAATAAGGGCTTGGGAGTCTCCGCGATACCGGCGTTCGTTTCCCAAACGTAGACCGACCCGTCCGAACACCCGGTCACCAACCGCGAGCTGTCGCTCGAGAAACGAACCTGCGTCACCGCCGCGGAATGGGGGAGCGGTTTTCCGATCGGTCGGCGAGTCTCCGCATCCCAAATCAATACCTGCTGGTCATCGCCGGCCGTGGCCACCCGATCTCCCGACGGGGAAACGTCACAATCGAGAATCGGTCCCCCCGGTTCGAGCGGTGGGCCGATCCGCTCGCCATTCGATGCCGCCACGAACTGCAGCCGCCCGTCGATTCCAGTCGTCACGCAGGCGGTGTCGCCCGCCAGAAATCTCGCTTGGCGCACGGGGCCGTCGTGCCGGATCACATGTTTCGCTGCGGCCGCCCCGGCCAAATCCCAAAGCTGGACCTGGCCGTCTCGCCCCCCCACGGCGCAGCGATGCCCATCCGGTGCAAACCGCAACGCCGATACATCTTCGCCATTCGTCAGGCCGCAAGCGATTTCGCGTCCGTCGTCCAGAAGGTAAAAGCGAACACTGCCCTGGCCGGTCGACAACGCAATCAACGATTGCTCGGAATTGGCCGCTGCCCGCATCGGCCGGACCGAAGTGACTTGTGCCCCCGCCGGTCGCCACACGCCGTCCGAGAATTTCCAAGAAACGATTGCCCCCTGGGCATCAACGCCGCGAACGACGGCGCCGTTCGCGTCCAAGCCGACTTGCCGCAGCGGAGCGTTGTGCTCGATCGCGGTTCCCACCAGCGTCCCCGATGCCAATTCCCATACTCGCAATTCTCCGCGATCGTTGGCCAGCAGCACGCGTTCACCGTTCGCAGAGAATTCGAACCGTGCCACGTTCGACTCGATTGTCATGCCGGACGAAACCAACTGGTCGTCCGAAATACGCCATACCGACAGTTCCGATTGGAGGAGCATGGGAACTTGGGTCAACACCGCAAGTCGCTGTTCGTCGACGAAGCGGACGGCCACCACACGCTTCCCTTCGAAGCGACGTTCGCTGACCATCGTTCCATCGGCGGCGTTCCACACACGCGCGGCGGCATCGAGCCCCGCCGTGGCCACCCTGGACTCTTGCGGAGAAAAGTCCGCGTCGACCACAAACCCGGCATGTCCCAGTTTCCGTTGAGCGCCGCTTTCCAAATCCCACAACAAGGCAGACTCCTGCATGCCGAAACAGAGGTTGCGGTTGCCGTCCGAGCTGACTTCGAGATCGGAGAACGGCTCGACGTTCGTCGCCGCGCGCAACTCTCCTGTTGGGACGTCGTACACGCGGATCGTGCCGGACGCGGAGCCGATTACCATGCGCGTCCCGCCCGAATCAAAGCGAATTACGTCCACGCTCGACGGCTGGCTCCACATCCCCACCAGCTTCGGCATCCGATCGAGTATCAGGCCCAGCCGAGTCCGCTGCACTGGCTGATCCTCCAGCGGCAAGGCGTGCGCATACCAAAATGCGGACTGGGCCAGCAAGTTCTGCCCCAGCGCTTGATCCCCTTGATGCCACATCAGTTGCAGGTTCCGGGCATCTGCCGTCCGGCGGTTTTGATCCGCCTGCGCCGCGTTGTCGCCGGCCAGTTCCCCCAGACGATTGGCGTGCAACGCCCACAGCCCCGACAGAATGGCGCTCGCCGCCAAAGCAAACGCCAATAACCCAGCCAGGGTCGCCACCGTCGGATTGCGCACACACCAGCGGCGGAATTGCTGCAGACGACTGATCGGCCGAGCCCGTATCGGTTCGTTTCGAAGCCAGCGCGATAGATCGTCGGCGAAAGCCCGGGCCGTCGCGTAGCGTTCCGACGGCAGCTTGGCCAACGCCTTGAGCGTCATCGTCTCCAAGTCGGCGGGTACGTTGCGGTTAAGTCGAGTCGGCGGCGCCGGCTCGTCGTGCAGTACCTGATACAACAACATCCGCTTGGAGCCATGAAACGGCAAGTCATGGCAGAGCAGGCGGTATAAGATCACTCCGAGAGAATAGACGTCGCTGGGCGGCCCCACCGAATGCTGATTCCCGGTCGCCTGTTCAGGAGACATGTACGCGGGAGTCCCCATCACCACGCCATCCAATGTAATCGTCGCTTCGGCGTCATCGCGTTTCGCCAGGCCAAAGTCGGTCACATAGGGCCGCATCTGTTCGTCCAGCAGAATGTTGCTCGGCTTCAGATCGCGGTGAATCACGCCGTTCTCGTGAGCGTACTCGACCGCGCCGGCGATCTGGACCATCAGTTGGGCCGCTTCGCGAAAGGAGAGGTCGGGCCCGGTCAATCGGTCCGCCATCGTCAACCCGGGGATGTACTCGCTGACGATGTAAGCGATCCCCTCGAACAGGGAGATCTCGTGGACCTGCACGATGTGGGGATGCCGCAGCCGGGCGGCGTGCTTCGCCTCGCGGAGGAACCGCTGCTCCTCTCGATCGTCCGCAAAATACCCTCGACGGGGGATCTTGATCGCGACCTGACGCCCCAATTGCGGATCGTCCGCCAAGAATACCGTCCCAAATGCCCCTTGACCCAACACGCGCTGCAGGCGGAAACGTCCCAGTTGCCGCGGCAATGAACTGAGTTGATCGACGGTGGTGGCGTCCGGATCGATCTGAATCACGCTGCCGCAACTGCCGCAGGTCACGTCCTGCAGCACGTGCCCCACGACTTGGATCCGCCCACCGCAATGAGGGCAAACGAACCGGCGACTCGCACCACGAGCCCGCTCCAGATCGACTCGAATGGCACTCCCCCCAGGCTCCCGGAGCGACTCCGATGCGCGGAACACCATGTCGATCAGACGCAACCGCCGCTCCAACTCCGGCGCCAAGTCGGGATGCCGAGAAACGTACTCATCGATCGACGGTTTCGAGCCCGCGCTCAACGCGGCCACGAACTCCTCGGCCAAACCATCGAGTCGCTCGCGGCCGCCAGCCCCCTCGCCCCCGCCCGCGAGCGGATTATCGTTCGGTGAACTTGGAGCCATTTTCAACGCACCTCAACTCACACCACGACCGAGCCCGCCTCGGTGGAAGGACGGTCTGACGACTACGCCAACCGCTATCCAATCTCCTCCTCCCCACCGAGCCCGCCTCGGTGGAAGGACGGTCTGACGTCTACTCCAACCGCTATCCGATCTCCTCCTCCCCACCGAGCCCGCCTCGGTGGAAGGACGGTCTGAAGACTACAGGCCACGCCCCCCCGCCAACCTTTCCCTCTCTCAGCCCGGCGGGCGGCCGGACGTGCAAACCAACCCATTCGCAGTACACTTCGCGTAATGCGTTCGTGGCGACGCGGGCGGCTCGCACAAAACCTCCAGCTGACCGTTGCACGGCTCGTCGGCGATACACGCCAGTACGGCCTTCTTGTTGGCCTCCAGAGACTTCGTCGCCGTCCCAGGCTCCTTTTCGGACAACGCCAGCAGCACGGCCGCGATGTGCTGGGCCGTCGATTGGATCGACGCCTTCTCATCACGAAGGCACTTCGCCACCTCTTCGTGGAGGGGCGCCGAATGGGAACCGGGAATTCGGCTGCGGAACACTTGCCAGTCGAACGTGTGCACGCTGGTGGCCGGATCCAGCGAAACATCCACGACAGCGTTCGCTCCTGCGGGGAACTTGAACACGCAACTCCCTAAGGCCAGCGTCGACATCAACGTGCCCAGCCCCGATTCGTTCATCACATCCGCCAAGTCCAAGACCTCCACGCCAATCCCCCGCTCGTACTTGTCGACGATTGAAACGTACTGAGGCCGCGCCGTATCGTTGCAGAAATACAGGCGTCGAAAATAAATCTTCTGGGAACAACACTCTGCTTGCGAGCTACCTGTCGACATGTCGAGCCCTCCGAATGCGAAAAAAGGTAAAAGACCAATACCTACGAACCACTAGGTTCCTTATGCCGTCGTACCGCAACAGTTTTTCGTTTAACGCCCAGCCGCAGGCGCCGGCTCATCGTTTAACGCCCAGCCAACGGCGCCGGCTCGCCGTTCAATTCCCAGCCACAGGCGCCGACTCATCGTTTAACGCCCAGCCACAGGCGCCGGCACATCGTTTAACGCCCAGCCGCAGGCGCCGGCTCACCCGTCCATTACCAGCCGGCCAACCCGGCGCTTGCGGCTGGGTGTTCAACAGCTTGAGGAAACACCGTTGCCATTTCACGAACCTGTTTCCTCCGATTCAAAATACTCCGCCAACGCATCGAGCGCCCGATGGAAGCGATAGCGTACCTGGTCGTAAGTCATCCCCAGTTGCTCGGCGATCTCGTTCAGCGACCGACCCTCCACCACCCGGAGCAGCACGATACGCTGCGACGCCGAATCCAAGCACCGCCCCATCGCTGCCACCAGACGCAAGCCCTCTTCTCGTCTGCCGGTGATCGAGCTGGGTGTCGATCCCCGCGGGTCGGCGACCTGGCTGACCGAACCGTCCCCCGGCAACGGCGACCTTTTTTGGGCAACGCGACGCCGCGACAGGTTGAGCAAAACCGATCGAGCCGTCGTGCGCAGCCAAGCCTCAAACGCGCCCAGCTCGACCCCCTCATTCGCATCTCCTCGGAATTGATCCAGCTTTGTCCAAACGCGCAAGAAGACCTCCTGCGTTTGGTCCGAAATGCTGCCGTCCAGCGGACCCCCGCCGCAATGCCGTCGACACTCGTTCTGGACGATGTGCCCGAACCGTTCGATCAACTGAGCAAACGCTTCCGGATTCCCCTGGATCGCACTTGCCAGCAACTGCCGCAGCTCGAGCATGCGTCGAGACCTCGTCCCTGCAAAGAAGAAAGACACCGAATCATCGCGCCGGCGGGAACGATTCTGGACATTTTTTCACAAATTCGCGCTGCGTCGAGCAGCCCGGTCGGGGTTTTGGGTGGATTTCAAGCGAATTCGCCAAGTCCAACAGCACCTGTTGGCTCCCCGTCCAATCTCCTTACGTCCTTCACCACGTCCTTCACCACGTCCTTTACCACGTCCTTTACCGGTCCTTCAACGGGTCCTTCACCCGATCCTTGTTTTGTGACTTCTGTGCCTTTTGTGGCGACTTCCTCTCGAATTCTTGTCGCTACTTCTGCTCCTATTCCCACCAAATTAGTTCGACCTTCCGCCGAACACGAAGCTCTTCGGCCCCGTTTCTGCATTGACGATTGCACCTTCCCGCCTATGATTACCATCTCTAATCCACTCCGGATTTCGGGGGCGAATTGGAATCGACCGGATGGCGGAAACGCCGACGGCGCGCCGTGGTTGGTCAGTGGGCCACGTAAAAAGCTGACTACAACTTTAATTGCCAACAACAACTTGGCATTGGCCGCCTAGAGATAGGTAGCCCCGGTTGCGGGATTTATCCGGAGAGTCCCAAAAACCGGTCGCCAAATCCGGATCGTCCGCGACCATGCCCGGCATGTCGCGTCCTAAAACTTGTTTCGGGCTAAGTGATCTGGCACCCTGCCGAGGGGGGCGAGTTTGCCGACAAACAAACCATCGGCTACGCGCGTAGAAGTCGTCGTGGAAACATCTCGGGACGCGGGTTCGATCCCCGCCGCCTCCACTCCCGCTGGATGCCTCGGGGTTGACCCCCGAGGAGAGTCCACGTTCAGCCTACGAAACGGCCTCACACAGGCCGTTCATCCCTGGTGATGCCTCGGGGTTGACCCCCGAGGAGAGTCTACGTTCAGCCTACGAAACGGCCTCACACAGGCCGTTCGTCCCTGGTGATGCCTCGGGTTTGATCCCCGAGGAGAGTTCACGTTCAGCCTACACTGCGGCCCACCCTGCACGCTTCTTCGGCCGAGCCGACGACGTGCCAACTCAGGCCGGCATCCCGAGGCCGAAACGAGTGGTGCGTCGGTACAGCAACGAGCTCGTTTTGGCGGCAGCCGACCTGTACCAACCGCAGATCAGCCAGATTCGCGCAGATTGTTGAACGCCTAATAAATAGTATACATGTGTATACTTACTCATGGTCGCGAGAAGACAGAGAAAGCAGGTCATTTTCTGACGTTCTGACGTTTTCAGTTTCCTCTGTTTGCTTTTGTTCCAAACTACTCTTCTTGAACAGGAGGCAACCGAGGATACAGAGGAAGAACGCGAACTCTCGACCGATCTCTGAGACATTTCCAAATCCAATTTTTTACTGTCTCGGAAACGAAAGATCCGGCCGGCGCGGCCAGAGTTGTCATTAGCACGCCAGATTTCGATAATGACACCAGCGGGACATCTTGTCTCCAACCTCCAGCCCGCCTTGCAGGACGAGGGATCGTTCTCCGCCGCCTCCACTAACCCCTCGCCCGCAACCTGGCCTCCACCCATCGTCGCTCGCCGGGTCCCTCCGGCGTGTGTTGGCCATTTCCACGCGGCAAACGCCGTTTCTTTTGCGTCTTGCAAAAACCGGCGGGGCAAATTCCGCAGGACGACCTCTCCGCGATTTTTACCCGAAAAAGGCTCAAACCGCCCCCAAGGTTCAATTCCATGGGACGTGCCGCAAATCAGTCCTGCGGGCATTTGACGCATCAAAACACGTGTAAAAATGAAATCGGCCAATTGTGAAGTTTTACCCGTTTTTGCCTACTGGCGAGGGGACAGAAAACCCTCGTCCTGCGGAGGGGAGGGTTGCCTAGATTGCCTGGGTTAACAGATAGAGTGCGTTTCTAATGCACTTTTGATGCCGGCTGTTCGCCGCTCGACAACCGGACTCAGGTTCATTCCGGTGGGGAGACGAGCCATCACCTCGCGTTGGGGATTACTCAACGTCCGAAGACGGGGTGTCCGCGGATCCCCGCCCAACGCATTGTTCCGTCGTCATCCGTGGATTCTGAACCGCAAACGAGCCGGCAAGCAATAAAAAGCTTGCTATCGCAACGCCCAAATTCATAACCGTTGAATGTTTCCCAAGTTCCTCCGACAGCTGCGGAACGGAGTCGCGAAGATTAGCTACTAACACCAACACTGCGACGCAGGTTACAGCACTGCTAATGTTTCCCCCAACGAGTGGCCCCCATGGAACACCGCCTTTTCGCAGTCGTATTGCGAGGTACCAGCGCTCAGTCGCAATCGATATTCCCACGGCCAAGAATGGCCAAGTAAGTCCAATGATTCCGCCGCCTGGACTCATGATAATCGGAATCACGATCATCGTCGCAAAATAGCCGACGAGCAAGCTGACGAAGTTCGCCTGAAGCGAAAACCAAATCGCGTTTCTCTCGACTCCCGCTCGAGTGATGAACGGTCGCTCGATGAATGCTGCTAGTACCGACAACGGAAGTCCCATTGCCGGACCAAAGATCGCAAGGCCCGGAATTAAGCCAGCGTCTGCTGCAATCGAGTTGGCAAAGAGAACAGAAATCAAAGCCGTCCAATAGGTCACGGGTTACCAAATGGACATAAGTCAGCTGGCTGCTCCATCCCCAATCTCCCCCTCCATTCTCCCCCTCGACGCTTCCAAGATCAACATCGGCCATAGTCACACGATGTGGACATCGGTGGCGTGAGGGCGGGGTCAGAAATGGCCGCGAGTACCCGATTTAGGCGTTGCTCTTTGTGTTGTTGAAGCAGATAGCGTGCGGGCTAGTTTCGTGCCATGAACATCCATCGATGTCCTTCTAGATCCTCAACTCGATATCGTCGCGCTGGCGGCCCATCCTCGGGTTCAGACAAGATAACAGCTCCTGCAGCCTTAACCCGAGCATAGTGCTCATCGACGTCCTCAACATAGACGAGAACTCCATCAATGATCCACGGCAGAGCGGACCATGAGGCGGCAATCTCGCAGTTGCCACGATGTCGCTTGGGGCCTTCATAGTCCGCCGACGGACTGGCCAACATGATTAGTCCATCCCCGATCGACATTTCTCCGTGAGAAAGCCTCCCATCGGAAGACGTGAAGCGAGCTGTCTCGGTGAATCCAAACACTTCCGCCAGCCATTCCAGAGCGGCAATGCCGTCCTCATAGGTCAAAAACGGAACCACGTCTGGCATCTTGTTCTCCTTTCGCCATGCCACGAAGGTTTCGAACACCAAATACGCACGATGGCACTACCGAGCCGGCCCTGCCGCCTAACGTTCACGTTCACCGAGCGGCGGTGAACGACATCGATTTCAAAACCAACGCTGCCCGCCGCTTCGGTGCAACGTGTGTACGCCCGGCACGGGCGTGATTTCATGGGGTGCAAATCCCCTGAACGAGACTGGGAGTCTTGGGGGAGGTCAGTATACCAAATGACAGCTCCGATCGACAAAGTACGAGGCGAAAGCAACTGCGGAAGGGCGACCGACCGTGGGGAGGAAGCTGGAGCCAGCGTTGCGAGGCTACGTACAGAAACGTCCTACAAGGCCGGTTCGGGCAGGCGAGTGAGCACAACATCAAGAAGCCCCAAACAAGCTGACACCGGCAGTTACCTGGACAGGTAAAGGGCGAGCTTGTGCAGCGACAGATCACGCTCTTATCCGGGGAGACCTGCACAGCCGCCATGCGTGGCGGCATCGCTCCAGGGAGTAAGGCTTGCCTGAAAGCCTGGAACGAGACGGCGCAAGCCGACTTGGGCGGTGCAGGAGTCAGCAGAGGTCGTAGTACTGAGGATCGCACACCAACGATCGCAGGAAGGACCGAACGATGAAGTCCAAGGATCATCACTCGACCGCCTCGACGCGAGGGAGCTCCGCTTCGACCGAAGCGACCCTG
>JBGSLW010000217.1:0-6829 GCA_041740495.1 Pirellulaceae bacterium | reverse complement strand
CCGTGAATAGTCGCGGAGCGACGGCAGTCGTTAGCTGCGGGTGCGAGTTGCTTAGGCAACTGCCTTGTCTGCGTGCTCGCGCCCGCAGCCACGTGCTCTGGCCGTTCCACGGCCCGATGTGTTGACCGTGAATAGTCGCGGAGCGACGACAGTCGTTAGCTGCGGGCGCGAGTTGCTTAGGCAACTGCCTTATCTGCGGGCTCACGCCCGCAACTACGTGCTCTGGCCGTTCCACGGCCCAATGTGTTGACCGTGAATAGTCGCGGAGCGACGACAGTCGTTAGCTGCGGGCGCGAGTTGTTTAGGCAACTGCCTTGTCTGCGGGCTCGCGCCCGCAGCAACGTGCTCTGGCCGTTCCACGGCCCGATGTGTTGGCCGTGAATAGTCGCGGAGCGACGGCAGTCGTTAGCTGCGGGCGCGAGTTGCTTAGGCAACTGCCTTGTCTGCGTGCTCGCGCCCGCAGCTACGTGCTCTGGCCGTTCCACGGCCCAATGTGTTGGCCGTGAATAGTCGCGGAGCGACGGCAGTCGTTAGCTGCGGGCGCGAGCCCGCAGTTGCAGCGCCCGAATAACAACGCCTAGTCGCGGAGCGACGACAGACTTAGCCGCTTAGCCGCGGAATGGCGACAGACGAATATTATCGTCGCCCTGATTTCGTAAATTGCCCGGCCATTCAACTCGACCGAGGAGGCCTATTCGCTCCGGCGACCAATACGCATCGAGCCCTCCACGTAGCCCCGTCCGACTTGGCGTATCTCTTGCTGGAATAGGTAGCTAAAATGGTCGCATCCACCCCGGTCAACGCCTGCAGGCCTCGCAATCCAGCAGCGCATTCGCCGCATTACGGAAACATGCGGCTTGCAGGCGATCACAAAGTGCGAAAACGCGCCTCGTGGACAGACCGTTTCGGGGCGGGCCGGTAGCTCAGTGGTTAGAGCAGGGGACTCATAATCCCTTGGTCGCGGGTTCGAATCCTGCCCGGCCTATTTTGGAGGAGGGTGTAGGCGGTAGACCGTAGGCGGAAGATGAAGAAGGTAGAAGGAGAAGTCAGGACTTAGTCGGCGCGCGAAGGTCGAGACATGGAAGGCGCGCAGGGTCGTTTTCTTTTGCTTTCCGATTGCGGTCGCAGATAGGTGGTGGATCGTTTAGAATAGGGGAATGTCGGCTTCGGTCGTTTCACTGGAGTTTTCAAATGGCATGCGAAAGCCCCCGCCGCCGCGCCTGCGATGGCGGGGTTCGGCCTGACGGCCAGAATGTTTGGGATGGGGAATCCGAACGCGTGGTTCGGAGCCCGGTCCATCCGCGGGTACGAAAGGAACTAGTGTACAAACGTACACTAACAGGAATTTTCGCCGTTGCCGGGATTGGTGTGTGTTTGGCGGCGGTGACGGGATGCGGCTTGGGCCAACAGAACTCTGAGATTATCCCGATGAGTACGGCTCGGCCCAACGCCGAAATGCTGGAGCCGCCGAAGGTCGAACGCGTCGATCCTCAGGCGGTGGACGAAAATACAGCCGCGGAATTGGCGGGCCTGGAGGGGAATCCCGACCCGGACAATCCACGGAAGACACCGAGTGCCATCCCACGCGATCCGAATCGGCAAGTCCTGCAAGAGGCTGGGGTCAAGGACGTGGGAACCACTCCGGGTGGCCGGCCGAAATAGCGAAGGTAGTCCGAGCGGGACTAGCCAGTGGCAGTCACGACGTGCAAATCGAATCAATCTATCCGAGGTGACAACTGATGAGCGTTTCACGACGTCGGTTTTTGGGTGTGAGTGCTGCGGCGGCAGCTGGTTGTCTGTCGCGCTCGTCCGTGGCGGCCCCCAGCGGGGTGCGGTTGGGGGACAACCGCGACGATTTCGGCGGGTTTCCGGTGGGCATCCAGAGTTACTCGTTGCGGAATTTCGATCTGCACGAGGTGGTGCGGCACGTGCGCGGCTTGGGATTGCACTACGCCGAGTTCTATAGCAAGCACTTGCCGCTGGAGGCCAACGACGAACAGATCGCCACGACGCTGGACTTGCTGAAGCAGGCTCAGATTCGTCTGGTGGCTCACGGGGTCAGCGAATTCACGGCGGACCATGCGGCGAACCGGAAGATCTTCGAGTTCGCTCGGCGAGCCGGAATCAAGAATTTGACTGCCAACCCGCGTCCGGATTCGTTTGATAGCCTGGATCAATTGTGCGGCGAATTCGATATTCGGATCTGCATTCACAACCACGGTCCGGGGGCGTTGTACGACAAGATTTCCGACGTGACGAAGGCGGTCAAGGATCGGCACGCCAACATCGGGGCCTGCATCGACACAGGCCATTTCATCCGCAGCGCCGAGGATCCCGTGAAGGCTGTTCACGAATTGCGAGGGCGGGTGTTCGCCCTCCACGTCAAGGACGAGGCGGAGCAACGAGCGGACTCGCACAATGTCGTGATCGGGACCGGGCATCTGGACCTGGTCGGGCTGTTCAAGGGGCTCCGCGAGACCGACTTCCCGGCGGATGGGGCGATTTCGCTGGAGTACGAAGCAAAGCCGGAGAACCCGATCGAAGTTATCCGCGAATGCCTGGAGCAAGCCAAGCGCGCGATCGCGAAGGTTTAGTGCAGCTCAACGCCCCTTGAGCAAATTCCGAGTGACAGTTTGCAGGATGCCGCCGTTGCGGTAGTACTGCAGTTCGACGGGGGTGTCGATTCGGACTTTGACGGTGAACTCGAGCGGCGGCGCCCCATCGCGGCGGGCGATGACTGGCGTCGTGGATCGAGGTTGGAGGTCGTCGTTGATCTCCGGAAAATCGAAAATCTCTTCGCCGCTCAATCCGAGCGATTGCCAGGATTGACCCTCCAGGAACTCGAGCGGCAGGACCCCCATCCCCACCAGGTTGCTGCGGTGGATCCGTTCATAGCTGGCGGCGATGACCGCGCGGACTCCCAACAAGTAGGTTCCTTTGGCGGCCCAATCGCGGCTGCTGCCGGTGCCGTATTCCTTACCTGCCAGAACGACCAACGGGGTGTGTGATTCGCGGTAGCGCATAGCGGCGTCGTAGATCGTGAGCAGTTCACCGTCGGGCAGATGACGCGTCCATCCCCCCTCTTTGCCTTGGGCCAAAGCGTTGCGGATGCGGATATTCGCAAAGGTCCCACGGACCATGACTCGGTCGTTTCCGCGGCGCGAACCGTAGCTGTTGAAGTCGATGGGCTGGACATCATGCGCTTGCAAGAATTTTCCGGCGGGGCTGTTGGCGGCGATCGAACCGGCCGGCGAGATGTGGTCGGTGGTGACGGAATCGCCGAGTGCCGCCAGGCAGCGGGCGCCGCGAATGGACTGAATCGGTCCGGGCGTATCGGATAACTCGTCCAGGAACGGCGGCTCTTGAATGTAGGTGCTGTCCGAGTCCCACTGGAACAGGTCCCCCGAGCCGACGGCGATCGCGTTCCAGGTCGGATTGCTGCCGAACGGATCCGCGTACTCTTTCTGAAACAAATCGGGCGTGATCGTTCCGCGAACGACCGCTGCGATTTCCTGGCGGGTTGGCCAAATCTCGCGAAGGAACACCGGTTGTCCGGCGGAATCGCGGCCCAGCGGTTCGTTGTTCAGATCGATATCGGTGGTCCCGGCCAAGGCGTAGGCGACGACCAACGGCGGGCTGGCCAGGTAGTTCGCCTTGACCAACGGGTTGACTCGGCCTTCAAAGTTCCGATTGCCGCTGAGAACCGCGGAGACGACCAGGTCCCCTTGGGTGACCGCCGCCGCCACTGGATCGGGGAGCGGACCGCTGTTGCCGATGCAGGTCGTGCACCCGTAACCGACCGTTTGGAACCCGAGTTGATTCAGAGCGAGATCGAGTCCAGCCCGGGCCAGGTAATCGCTGACGACGCGCGAACCCGGCGCCAGGCTCGTCTTGACGTAGCCGGGAACCGTTAGTCCGCGGGCGACTGCTTTTTGGGCCAGCAAGCCGGCCGCCACCATCACATCGGGATTGCTGGTATTGGTGCAACTGGTGATCGCCGCGATAACCACGGCGCCGTGGCCGATCTGTTGGGGTTTGCCGTTGGCGACGGCGGCGGTGCGATTCAAATCGGCATCGCTGAGCGCGAAGCCGCGTTCGGCGACGGGCGCGACGAGCGACTTGCGGAACGATGACTTCATCTCCGCTAGAGGGACGCGATCTTGTGGCCGCTTGGGACCCGCCAGCGACGGTTCGACCGTGGAAATGTCCAGCCGCAAGATCTGGCTGTAATTCGGATGCGTTGCCCCTGCATGCCAAAAGAGATTCTGTGCCTTGTAGTAGCGTTCCACCAGGTCGACTTCGGTTGCGGTGCGTCCGGTCCGCCGGAGGTACTCCAAGGTTTGCTCGTCGACCGGGAAAAAGCCCATCGTGGCGCCGTATTCGGGCGCCATATTGGCGATGGTGGCGCGGTCGGCTAGCGGCATCGAGCCGATACCGGCGCCGAAGAACTCGACGAACTTGTTGACCACACCCGCCTTCCGCAGGATCTGCGTGACGGTCAAGACCAGGTCGGTGGCGGTGGCGCCTGAAGGGAGTTCACCGGTGATTTCGAAGCCGACGACTTCGGGCATCAGCATGTAGAGGGGTTGGCCCAGCATCGCGGCTTCGGCTTCGATCCCGCCGACGCCCCAGCCCAGCACGCCCAGGCCGTTGATCATGGTGGTGTGACTGTCGGTGCCGACCAGCGTGTCGGGGATCGCCACGCCGTCGCGGACAAAGACCCCCTTGGCCAGGAATTCCAGATTCACCTGGTGCACGATTCCGACGTTGGGTGGGACGACTCGGAAATTCTGAAATGCCTGTTGCCCCCAGCGAAGGAACTCGTACCGTTCGCGGTTCCGCGAGAACTCGAGTTCCACGTTGCGATTCAAAGCGTCGTTGGAGCGGAAGAAGTCGACTTGCACGCTGTGGTCGATCACCAGGTCGACCGGGATGAGCGGGTTGATCTTCTTGGGATCACCCCCCAGCCGCTTCATCGCCCCGCGCATCATCGCCAAATCGACGACGCAGGGGACGCCGGTGAAATCTTGCAGGACGACCCGCGCCGGCATGAAGGGGATTTCTTCCTTGGCGACGTCGGTCGCCTTCCAGTTGGCCAGGTTCCAGACATCTTGCCGCGTGACGATGAACTCGTCGCAATTCCGAATCAGCGATTCCAACAGGATTCGGATCGAAAAGGGGAGCCGTTCGGGGGAAGGCAACCCGAGTTGCGGGAGCTGGTGCAGCGCGAAATACGAAAGTTTTCCGTCGCGCGTGGTGAGGACTTGTCGCAACCGCTCCGTATCCAAGGCTTCCGCTGCTGCCATTGTGAACATGCTCCCGAGAAATCGGGCGACGCCGAATTGCGGACGCCCGATAAATGGTACAAGATTGTGCCGATGAGACCAGTTTCCGAGACTTGTCCAAGGATGTCAACGGCGTGGGGCCAGCATCGAACTACGAGCGACGACGAGAGCGGTTGCGAGCCGAGTTGCACTCGCGGGGATGGGACGCGCTGTTGGTCTGCAGTCCGGCCGACGTGCAATATTTGAGCGGCTTCACCGGGGATTCGTCCTACCTGTTGTTTGCGGGCAAGCGCCAGATCTTTCTCAGCGATACTCGGTTTGCGACGCAGATCGAATCGGAATGTCCCGGGTTTGAGCTGGAGATTCGGGACGCGACGAAGACGACCGATCGCTTGGCGGGGGAAGTCGCCGCGCGGTTGGGTTTGGGACAGTTGGCCTGCGAGTTCGATTTTCTCAGCAAGTCCGCTTACGATCGGATTGGCGAACAACTCGGCGGCATCCCGCTGATCGACTCCGGGGGGCTGGTCGCTGGCTTACGAGCGATCAAAGACGAGGCGGAAATCGCTACGATCCGCCGCTCGATTCGAGTCGCCGAACGGGCGATTCAGGTGATCTTGGCTCAGTTTGAGCACACGCAGACCGAATTGCAGATCGCCCATAATTTGGAGCACGAGATTCGCCGGATGGGCGGAAGTGGATGCTCGTTCCCGCCGATTGTGGGGATCGGGCCGAATTCGGCGTTGCCGCACGGCCGGCCCTCTTCCACCCGATTGGAAAGTGCCAATTTCGTGTTGATCGATTGGGGGGCACTGGTGCACGGATACGCCAGCGACTTGACCCGCGTGTTTGTGACAGGCAAAATCCCTGCGAAAATCGAGAAAATCTGGGGTGTGGTGCTGGCGGCTCAACGAGCGGCGATCGAGCAAATTCGGCCTGGTGTGGCGGCCCGCACCGTCGACTCGGCGGCGCGGGCGGTCATTGCAGAAGCCGGTTTTGGAGACTATTTTGGTCACGGTCTAGGGCACGGGTTCGGGCTGGAGATCCACGAGCTCCCCCGGTTGTCCCCCGCGGCGGATGGAAATCTGGCGGCGGGAATGGTCGTTACGGTCGAACCCGGCATTTATTTGCCGGACTTGGGAGGCGTTCGCATCGAGGACGACGTCCTGGTGACGGCGGAGGGTTGCGAAGTCCTTTCGTCCACCCCCAGGGAGCTCGACCAGGTCTATATCAGTTGCTTTTAGACCGCCCACAAATCCAACCCGCCGCGCGCCGGACGAACGGTCGGTTCGCCCGCGGTCAACCAATAACAATTCGCGCCGAGCCAGCTGCTCGGCTTTCGGGAGTACCCTACATGTCGAACGATGCGAATGAGCCGACGGAAGTATTCGAGATCGAGCGTGTCCGGCAGTTGATCATGTTGATGCGCGAGTTCGATTTGAACGAGATCGACCTCAAGCATGCTCCGCGGCGGATTCGGCTGCGGCGCGGGTTCGAACCCGTGGTGAGTGCCGTTCCGGCCGGCGGGTATGCCGTTTCGCCGGGGG
>JBGSLW010000216.1:0-12159 GCA_041740495.1 Pirellulaceae bacterium | reverse complement strand
GACGCCGCGGACGTTAGTGCCGCGACGCTCCGCGTCGCGACCTACCGAGCGAATTCCACAACCAAGGCGTTATCCCAAAACATCAGCCGCCGGGCGCTAGCCCGCGGTTTCTTCATCCCACAACATCAGCCGCCGGGCGCTAGCCCGCGGTTTCTTCCCGCATCAAACGCCGCTTCCAGCTCACGCAGCGCTCGGAAGCCACACCGTGTTACGTAGCGACACCGTGTTACGTAGCCACACCGTGTTACGTAGCGACACCGTAGCCGGCCAGCCATACGATCGCGAAGATCACTCCCATGAAGGTCAGTACCCACACGGCGGATCGCCACGCGTGTTGCAGGATTTGCGGCAGCGTCTCGTGCCGCGTCCCTCCGTAGACCAGGCTGATCACCAGGATCAGTGGGACCGCGTACCAGATGAGTGCGATGGTGGAGGCTTGAGCGATCAGCGGCGGGATCATGTGAAATTGAGCTTGAGTTGGGGGTCGACCAATTCGGCGTCAGGATTCAATTCCTTGTACAACAAGCTCGGTTGGATATCGCGGTTGTTCTGATACTTGTTGCTATTGTATTCGGTGATATCCCCGGTGAGCGTGTGGTAAAAGATCTGGCAGATCGAAACGCCGGGGTAGATTCGGACCGGCTGGACGGCGAACATTTCCAAAGTCCAATATCCACAAAATCCGACATCGCCGAATCCCGCCGTGACATGCACGAATAGTCCGAGCCGCCCCACGGAGCTCCGCCCTTCGATCATCGGGACCAGATTGTGGGTCTCGGTTCGCTCCCGCGTCCGGCCAAGATACAGCCGGCTCGGCTCCAGGACCAATCCGTTTTCCGGGATTACGATGCGTCGGGTCCGGTTGAGTCGTTTCATGTCCAGGACGATTTCCTCGTAGACCAGGATCTCGTCGTGGAGCGAGAGATTGTAACTATTGGGATTCAAATTCCGTTCGTCGAACGGATCGATCTGGATATTTTGGGACAGCTGTCGCCGAATCTCTTCGCCCGTCAGAATCATACCGTGCGCCATCCCCCAGGTTGCATGCGGGCCTCTCGCCGAATTCCGGATTCTTGTGCCTGTGCAGGCTCGTGTCAAGCACAACGCGAAAAGACCGGGGTCCTGGCGTGTTTTTCGCTTGGGGGCTGCCCCGTGAGTAGAATAGTCAACAGTTGCGAATCCACCAGCGAGGTTGGGCGTGAAAATCGAAAACACAGTCCCCCCGGAGTTTGCCGGTACCGTTCGGTTGTTTCCGCTGCCGAACCTGGTACTGTTTCCGGGAGTGATTCAGCCGTTGCATATTTTCGAGGATCGCTATCGTCGTCTGACCGAAGACGCTCTGGAATCCGACCAGTTGATCGCGATGGCGTCGCTGCGGCCAGGTTGGGAAGAGGACTACGATGGCGCACCTCCGATCTATTCAGCGGTTTGTCTGGGACAAATCGTCGCGCATTCCCGGTTGGAGGATGGGCGCTACAACTTGTTGTTGCGCGGGGTCTGTCGCGCCCGAGTCGAGCAAGAGCTCTCCAGCGGCACGCCCTATCGCCAGGCCCGCGTCGCCTTGCTGACCGACTGCGGCGGGTTGTCGTGTGCCGAACTGGAGCGAGAAATCTCGGCGCTGAAACGCCGCTTTGCACGGTATTGTCAGCAACACGCCTGTTTGGACGCCGAAGCGATGCAAAACTTGATCGAGAACGATGTTCCACTGACTCAGTTAATCGATTTGATCGCGTATGTCGTCGACGCCGAATTAGAACTCAAGATTCAAATCCTGCATGCCGAGCAACTGGATGAGCGACTGCGATTGCTCTCCGCGATTCTGGACTGGTGCAAAAGTCCCGCAGACGTCGCGGCCGGCGAAGGCGCGCGGAACGGTTATCCTCCCGATTTCAGCGCGAATTGAGCGAAGGATTTTTTCCGATCCACGACGGAGCGAGTTGGATCGTATGGAACGGCACACTTCCGGCGGGAGGTTCGGTCCTGCGACGCGGTCCGGCGGAGGGAAAGTTGACAGCGGCTTCTGGGCGAGTCCATACTAACCACGAATCGTAATTGACGCGACGCGGGGAGGGGCCCAGCACCCGGTCGACGGCGAGTTGGTAACTCTGGCCCCGCGGAGCGTGGCAATGCCGACGCTGATCGGACAAGCATTTCAATCGGGTACGATCACGTTTTCCCATGCCCAGAACGCGTGGGCCTTCAAACGGCTCGACGCGGAATTGAAGGAGGGACAGGAAAACCGAATCGTCTTCAGCCCGTCGATGGCGCCGGTATCGGTCGAGCCCTCTTCGAACACGGCCGAGAAGGATCTCCCCTGGCTGTCACGGACGCGCGAGCTGCTGGCCAGCGCCTCGGCGGTGTACCTGCAACGGTCCGATGGACTGCTGCGATTCCGCCGAGCGTTGCATCAGGTCGATCCGGGCCAGACGATCGTCACGTTGGGCTCCCCCCAGGAAGTCGCGCTGTATGCCGCCGAGCACTGGCAGAAGATCAGCCATTTTTACGCGACGCGCCGCGAGGGCTTTCGCTTCGATTTCGAGAAGCTGGTGGTCCGCGACAAGGACCGAGCCCAGAAATTCGAGCGGATTGAGATCATCGCTCGGCTGGGTGTTGGTTCGGCCGATGGCGCCCTGCATCTGACCTTCGATGCGACCGGCGCGACCGTGCACAACGACCTGATCCTGTGGCGGAAGTCGACCGAGGATGGACAAACAGCCCGGTTCGGACAGGATGCCTCGCGCGTCGCCCTGCAGATTGGAAACTACAAACAGCCAGTCAGTTTTTGCGACGAATACCATGAAGACTTCAAAAGCCACTGGTATTTGTTCGATGCCAAGACGCTTCAAACTTGGCTTGCGAAAATCCAAAAGAAACGCCACGCACAGGCGGAAAGCGTTCCACCGAAAGAGTGACGCTCCCCCAACGTAGAACAGTTGTCCCCAACTGTTCTTCTTCCCGCGTTCACGTGTCGCTAACCGGAGCAATTGAGGACAATTGCTCTACTCTGGACTGTAGAACAGTTGTCCTCAACTGTGCTTCTTCCTGCGTTCCCGCGTCGCTAACCGGAGCAATTGAGGACAATTGCTCTACTCTGGAATCGACTTCAACGAAGCAGCGAACGCGGGGACGGCGGCATCGACAGGCTGCAGCGCCGGGCGCAGCACGACAGGCATATTCAACTCTTCCCGAGCCAGAATCACAAACGATCCATCTTCATAGACGCGCCGCCAGCGGGAAGCGGTCCGCGGTTTCCCGGCTTCGACGGTCGACCGTACCGGCGTGAGTCCGTATCCGCCATCCGCTTTGGGGTCCGCGTCCAGTTCAATCAAGCCGAGCGACTCGCGGACCGGCGCTTCGTGCGGGATCAGGATTGCATCGATCGGATAACGGTCCAGCAGCTCCCACCAGCGGTCGCGGCCACTAAAGAAGTGCGTGTGCTCTTCCAATACTCCGGGTGCAAAGGCGACTTCATAACGTCCATCCAAGCTCACCTTTACGGCGGGATGCAGGACCCAGGAGACGTAGGCGCCGGCGTGGAACGGAGTCCACAGGTTGCCGCGGAACTTCGCCCTACGCAGATACTCCACCGCCTCGGTCGGAAAACAGATCGACGAGTATTGTGGGACGCCAGGAAGCGTCGGACGCCAACATTGGTGGAGGAGAGCGAACGCCAGGCTGGCCGCCATTGCGAGCTGAGCCCAGGGGATCGCGACGGCTTCTCGTTGCCGCAGCCACCGCAGAAATTTTGTGCCCGCGGCGGTCCGAGTCGCCCAGGCCGGGACGTAGGCAATCCAAAGGACCGCGAAAATCGAGCCGTGTCGAATGTGCCGCAGCGCCATCACCGCGGCCAACAACAGGCCGAAGCCGCCGATCCCACGTGCCCGCCGCTGTCGCCAACCCGCGGAGACCGCCAGCCCCAAGCTCAACGCAAAACAGAAAAGCGTCCAGCCCGCGGCGTGCGTTCGCCACAACGGCTGCCATTCGGCGATCGTCGGCCGCGGCATTGCCAATGCCCGTTGCAGATACGGGAGGTAGCTCCAGCCGTAGGGATTGCAATACAGCGCTGCGACCGCCAGCGGAGGCAAAAATGCCAGGTGCCATGTGGCCTGCCCGGCTCCCGTTGCCGATCGAGTCGCCCGGAGGGCTGTCGCAATTCGCTCCAGAATATGCAGAGCCATCAAGCCGATGCCCACCACGAATCCGGCGTGCAGGTTGAGCCAGGCCACCAGCAGTGCGGGCCACGCGAGCACCCAGAGTCGCCGGCCGCGCCAATCCAGTTGCTGCATCCACAATTGAATCGCCAGGCAGACCAGCGTCAACAATTGTGCTCGCAACGTGGCGAAGCCAACCCACATCAGGGGAAATACTAACAGCGAACAGAGCGCGAACAGCTCGGGCGCCGCGCCGCGCATACGGGCGACCCGGTAGAGCACCACCCACAGCAGGGCGATCAGCCCCCACCGCAACAAAGACAGCCCCCACACCCCGAGCCCGCTGGCCATCGTGGCGGTGTACAGGGCCAAACCTGTCCCCCACTCGTGGTGGACGACCGGCGCAATTGTCGGTGTGAACGCGTACGAGTCGCTCAGCGGCAGGCCCGCCTGGAGCATCTCGCGGGCCAACGACATTTCATGGAAAACATCGTGCGTGATCTCATGAAGCCGCGCGACATACGCGGCGAAGCAGGCAAAAAAAGCCGCCAACAGCCACCACGCCAGCCGCCGACCTGGACGTCCACCCGGTTGCCCGGGGAGGTGTTGCGGGTGTGCGGCGTCCATCGCCATGCGACAGTTTCCAATACAATGCAAGGAAAGCGGCCAGAGTCCGAAGTCCCAAAGTGTATCATCGGCCGGAGATTCTGCCGGAAACTTCGTTCGTGGTGTGCTTCCCGCGAAACAGCCGGCGGCCGCACGACCGGCACAACCTGTACAACCGACGCTGGAGTTCTTCTGCTCATGTTTCAACTATCTTTTCGACACATCGTCCTGGGCCTTGTTTCATTTTGCTTTGTTGGGGATTCGACACGTGGGGGGTGGGGGCCTTGCCAGGAATCGAGCCAGGCAACGTCTCAGCGGCAAGACGGAAAGGCGGCGGGGGAGATCGCCGTGAAAGTACAGTACTTGGAGATCGTAACTCCTGCCGTTCAAGAGACTTGCACCGCGCTCGCCAAAGCCCATGGAGTGACGTTCAGCGACCCGATCCCTGAACTCGGCAACGCCCGCACCGCGCTGCTCAAAGATGGCGGGAGACTCGGCGTGCGTGCGCCGCTGCGCGCAACCGAACAGCCCGTGGTGCGCCCTTATCTCTTGGTGGAGGACATCCAGGCAGCAGTCAAGGCGGCCGAGGTTGCGGGTGGGCAAGTCGCGATCGGACCCACGGAGATCCCGGGCCACGGCACCTTCGCCATCTACGTGCTCGGCGGGATCGACCACGGCCTCTGGCAACAGTAACGGTCGTTTTCGGGTCTGACCCCAAGCGACGTGAATAGATTGTGCAAGGGCGAGCTTACGTTTAGCCGGAAGCGTAACGGACCGCTCGGCAAGCGAGCGGCATTTGCCCAATGGGTCGACGACGCTGCGAGCGAACTCCAATGCTTCGACGGTCATCCCCGAGGAGGGCTCACGTTCAACCTAACACCAGACAATCAATACGGTACTTCCACAGATGCCTCGGGGTTGATCCCCGAGGTGGTTTCACGCTCAATCTAACACCAGACAATCAATACGGTACTTCCCCAGATGCCTCGGGGTTGATCCCCGAGGAGGGCTCACGCTCAACCTATCACCAGACAATCAATATGGTGCTTCCCCAGATGCCTCGGGGTTGATCCCCGAGGTGGATTCACGTTCAACCTATCACCAGACAATCAATACGGTACTTCCCCAGATGCCTCGGGGTTGATCCCCGAGGTGGTTTCACGTTCAACCTAACACTAGACAATCAATACGGTACTTCCCCAGATGCCTCGGGGTTGATCCCGGAGGTGGTTTCACGTTCAACCTAACACCAGACAATCAATACGGTACTTCCCCAGATGCCTCGGGGTTGATCCCCGAGGAGATTTCACGTTCAACCTACAGACGCGGCCCACCCTTCACTCATCCTCGGCCGAGCCGACGACGTGCCACTTCAGAGCAGCATCCCGAGGCCGAATCGAGTGGTGCGTCGGTGCGACAACGCGTCCGCTCGACCGGCAGTCGACCCGTACCAACCGCAGATCGTCCAGATTCGTGCGGGTTACTCGAAGCCCGCACATGAGTGTACAGGTGTATACTTACGTTTGGTCGTGAGAAGAATGGAGACCGCAGATTAATTTCTGACTTTCCTTTTCTCTCTGTTCCCTTCGTTGGCTCCTGTTCCAATCTTCTTTTCTTGAACAGGAGGCAACGGAGAAAACGGAGGAAGATCGTCACCCCTTCATGGAACTCTTCGAGGTTTCCAAGATTGGAGCATCGTTCCCCGGGCACCCCGGAAACAGAAGAGTTGCCGCTGATTTCAGAGCTCTGATCACCCGCGGGTCCATTGGAAGGCCGAAAATCTCAAGGCGGCGATTGTTAGCGACTTGGAAAGCATGCGCCTTGCCTCGCCGGAAACCTATATGCCACAAAGAAAAAGCCCTTCGACGTACTCGCCAAAGGGCTCGTTTTGCAAAATAGTCGGGGCGAAAGGATTCGAACCTTCGACCTCTACGTCCAGAATTCGCTGGCGAAATAGCACGGAAACGCCAAAAAGCCGCGTATTTCCAGGTATTCCACCACTGCGGTACGGTTTTACAAGTCTTAGCGCTTCATAGCGAAAACGGCTTGTTTTTGATGGTACTTAGCGGCAAAAATAGTGCGCGCACTACTTTTTCAATTGGGCAACCATGACGACGAAAGGAAGCCGATGACTGGTATCGACCCAATCTTCGGAGCATTTGAGCGCAACGACCCGCAGGCGCCAATCCAGTTCACGTACAGAATTAAGTGCGGCGAGTACGTATGCACCGTTTCGGGAACCCTTCCCCGTAACAAACTCGAAATGATCCTCCGCGATCCGTCAAACTTAAACACCGTGGTCAGCGATCTGCCTGCAGGATCTGCAGTTACCGTCCTGTTGCCGCCGGGGACCCTCGCAAGCATGTCCATCGGGGCGCCATTATGAAGCGCGACATGGAGTTAGTTCGGCAGATTCTTCTGGCGATTGAGGCGCAGCATGATGGAACTTTCGCCTGCCGCCTTGAGTCCGATTCTCTCAAGATCGATGGTTTCGATCCAGTTGCAATCGGATACCACGTTAGGATGTTAGTCCAAGAAGGATTCGTTACAGCGAACGACTTCACCCATCGCAGCTCATTGCATCCGAACTACCTCGTTTCAGCAATGACTTGGGCTGGCCACGATTTCTTGGATGCGTCCCGCAATCCCACGGTTTGGGATCGAGCAAAACAAACCATCGGTGATCTGTCGTCCGTCTCGTTTGAAGTGCTCAAGAATGTCCTGACTTCTGTCGGAACCAAGATGATCCTTGGTCACGTCGACCAGTAGCAAACATGGACCGCCGCGCCCTCGAAAATCTGGCCTACTTGGCGAATGTAAACTACGACGACATCGAAGATGGTCGCTGCCATGTATGTTTGGGATATGGGTTAACCGACGAACACTTGCCACCTGCAGCTTCTGGGAATAGCCTCAATGCAAATTGGGGGATCCTGTCCGATTCTCAAATACCGCGCACCATGTCAGGCTTCTCGAAAGTCCGGGGTGGATTCCGAGTCGAATCGTTGTGCGCAAAATGCAACAACGGAATTTGCTCGCGGTACGCTCAAGAGTACATATCGTTCGTCCGCTATCTGGATGAATCGCCGAGAATTTTTGCGACAGATTCGCGGCGCCAGTGGATCAGCATTCCGGCCGACACGTTGTTGCTCGCAAAGCAGTTGGCAACGATGATTCTGGCGAGCGAACCGCTCGGGTATGCCCTGCATAATCCAGAGCTTCGGGCGTTCGTCTTGCATCCGAACCGCACCTACGAACCGCCATTTCGCGTTTTGGCTTTCCGCGTTCCGAACCGCCGCGAGGCTGGAACCATTACCAGATTCCACGCGAGAGCCGATACGTTCTCAAAAGGGTACGCATTTGCAGGCGGAGAAATTTCCTATCCGCCGTTTGGGATCGTCTACACTTCGCAGATCGGCAGGGGGTACGATCTTTCGACCTTTGCGGATATCACTCACTGGTTTCGATTTGGCGACGAACAAGATCGACACAACCAATCTATTTCGCTCGGCTGCAGAATCACCGGCGTCGACTCCATTCAAACTGGGCTGGGACGCCCGCGCACTATGCCGCAAGTCGACTATGTTCGTCCGCGAAAGCGCCGCGCAAAGTGACCGATCCGAGACGACACATTTCAACCAAACGTCTAAGGTTCCACCGCGCTCCGTACCTGGTTCCACTCCCCGGCCGTCAACCGCAACGGGATCCCCACCTGCAGAAAGCCTAGCCTGCGGAGGGCTCGAACCACGTCACCCGGATGCCGCTGCAGCCTGGCATATAGAGCGCGGATGGATCCGCGAAAGTAGACGGTCGGATCCGGCAGTGAGTAGTCTTCGTCGCCGGGGTCGGCTGGCCTGCATTCCCCTGGTTCGCTGTAAACGCCGCAGATCATCCGTACCATCGGTTGGCCCTCCGTGTCGCTGGTCGATCCGTCCAGTGATTCGCTCCGTCCTACCGTCCCTGCCGTCCCCACCGTTCGTACTGCCCCTTCCGTCGATCGGGGAATTCTAGCAACCGGTCTGCGGGACGGAATGTTTTCTGCGCTGTAGATCGCCGTCCGTCCGCCTGCGAGAATTGTCAGGGTCGGCAGTTGATCCAAGGTCTTCAACTGTACAAGAAAATGTGCATTTCTGAATGGTGCCGCGATGAAGCTTTATCGAGTCATTGGCAAGGGCAAGGACAGTGGACGAGCTCGCAGCCGAACGTATTGGGCCAAGGACGAAAAAGCAGCGGCGAGCGCGGCCAGGAAGGACGGAACAAATCCCGAGTCAATTTCGATCGAACCGCTCTGGGTGATCGCGCCAACTGTTGCCGGTTTTTCGCATCTCAATTCAGACAAATCCAGCCGCCAGCAAATTATTCAATCGACCCCACTGCGCACGGAGTTGACATTGACCCACGAGTCAGATAATCGCCACGATAAACACGCCATTAGAATTACCAGACCGGACGGAAAACAGCTCGGCTACATCCCACAAGATCGCGCGAAATTGGTCTGGCAATGGTTTCAAGGGGATCCTGCTGGCAAATATTCTGCGATTCTTTTGGCAGTTGAAAACGTTGGTCAACGCCAACCACTCTATGAACCACAAATCCTTGCGTTTTTTTCACCGAGTACTGCAGACGAAGCAGACATTAAGAGCGCCGTAATATCGGAACTCGCGAGGTACAGCCTGAATTCCGAGACAATGCTGGCGAGTTTAACTCCGCGCCGCGCTTGGGGGTCTATCAGCCGACCACAAAGCCGGCCGGTCGTATCGAACCAGATTGGCCCGGTCGAGAAAAGTGGTCACGCGGGCGAAATACCAACGATCATCTCGAAAGGTTCTATCATTCGCCAGTCGGCTGGAAAGAAACAGTCGACTGGTTGTTTGGTGTTCGTCACGGCAGTGACCGCAGCTTGCGCGATAGCAATCGGCAAGATTTTAGGTTGATCGCACGAAACAAAAAAAAGCGGACCCCCTGTGGAGCCCGCTTCGCGTGTTGCTGAATGTCTTGGTCAAAGATCGAGACGAATCACGCCGCCCCGACCTTGCCGCCTTCGATGGTCGTATTGGTCACAGCCCACGCGAGGTGGCCCTGATCGTCGACCGGCAGACTGGCAACATACCGCGCCAGTCCCTCACGCATCGCCAACAGAAGCGGGAGCCAAATTGCCTTGGCTGGTCCTTCCTCGGCAAGGTTCACCTCCGCTTCGGTCAACTCGCCGAACGCCCTCAGGACGATGATCGCCGCCAGGTGATCCCCGGCCTGGTCGACTTCGGTAGGGTTCCACGCCGTGGGGTAGTCTCGGTACAGCTCCACGCCGGCGCGAATCGCCACGGGCTCAGCCGGACGCATTCCGGTGACCAATTGCAGTCGCACCATATCAGCCGGAACCTGCTGCAGTTTCTTGATTGTCAGTCGCACGGTCTTTTCGTCGACCGGTTTGATTCGCTTGGTTTCTTTTGCTTCCGTTCGTCCGCGCCGCAAGCCCTCCACGGATGCGAGGGCTTGGGAGACAAATGCCGGGACCAGCTCGCGGCTGGTTGCCCACTTGAACATTCTTTTGACCGTGCGCAACAGCTCGTTGCAGTAGCGCCGGCTTTTCCCGCTGGATGCCCAAGCTACCTGGACACGCTGCAACGCCAACGGGCCGAAATTCGCCGCGGGCTGGTCCCCATAGAGTGCGGTCAGATCCCGGACCGCGCTGCAGATAACGTCGACTCTGGCGTTCGGCTTTCCCTCCCGCCCAAGGTAGTACGTCTTGGCGAACCGCAGGTAGCTCGCCGCCAGCTCGAGCACAGTCAGCCCCTCAGTTGCAGTGGCCTTGGGAACGACTCGCCCGTTCAGCTGCCAGGCACCGGTGAGCTGTTGGTACTTAGCCGTTGTGGCGGGATCGTCGAATGGTCCAAGGTAGTAATCCCGCCCGCTTAGCCTGACGACTCCTTGACCATTTTGATGGCGTCGAAGTTTGGGAACCTTGTCGCAAGAGAGTTTCGGCATGGTGGAGCCTTTCCGAATCGAAAAATAGTACGCGCACTACTTTGGCGATTCGGTTTGACCCGCACTGCCGACCGTCGGCAGGTATCGTTTGATCCGTGTTTTCCCGAGTGAAATTCAAGTCGGGGCGAAAGGATTCGAACCTTCGACCTCTACGTCCCGAACGTAGCGCTCTAATCCAGGCTGAGCTACGCCCCGCTGTGAACGAGACATATTAAGATGATGAGGGGTGAAGCGTCAATCGGTTCGACGGATTTCGGATGAACTACGCTAGTTTGATCGCCAAAAAACGAGACGGTGGCCACCTGACACGGCGGCAGATCGAGGGGGTCGTCGAGCGTTACGTGGCGGGCGAGCTCCCCGAATACCAGATGGCCGCCCTGGCGATGGCGATCTATTTTCGAGGGATGTCTCACGAAGAGACGGTCGACCTGACGCGGGCGATGCGGGATAGCGGCCGAATTTTGGAGTGGAGCGGGCTGCGGCCGATCGGCGACAAGCATAGTACGGGCGGGGTCGGCGACAAGGTCTCGATCGTGTTGGCGCCCGCTTTGGCAGCTTGTGGTCTACACGTCCCCAAGATTTCCGGCCACGGGTTGGGCCCCACCGGGGGGACGCTGGACAAGCTCCAGTCGATCCCCGGCTTCCGCTGCGACTTGTCGATCGACGAGATGCAGCAGATCGTCCGGGCCGTCGGTTGTTGTATTACCGGTACGACCGGGGATTTGGCGCCCGCGGACAAAAAGTTGTATGCACTCCGCGATGTGACCGCGACCGTTCCCTCGATTCCGTTGATCACCGCCAGCATCTTGAGCAAGAAACTCGCGGAGGGGCTGGATGCCTTGGTGGTCGACGTCAAATGGGGATCGGGGGCGTTCATGCAGACGCTGCCGCAGGCCCAGGAGCTGGCGCGGTCCATCGTGGCGGTGGCGCACGATTTGGGGGTGACGACGACGGCGATTCTCTCCGATATGAACCAACCCTTGGGGCGTGCGGTCGGGAACACCGTGGAAGTGGCCGAGTCGCTGGAGACGTTGGGCGGCGGAGGCCCGCCCGACTTGCGAAAGCTGGTGATTGCGTTGGGCTGCCGACTGCTGGTCGACACCGGGGTGTGCAAGTCGCCGTTGGCGGCGGCCGCACAACTGGCAGGGGCACTGGACGGAGGCGGCGCGTTGGAGAAGTTCGAACACATGGTGGCGGCGCAAGGGGGACGATTGGAACAGCGAATCCCCGCGGCGGCCGAGCACGAGTTTTATCTGCACGAGACCGGCTTCGTGGCTCGAATCGACTGCGCGAAAATCGGAAGCGCGGTGATCGAACTGGGGGGAGGGCGGCACAAGTTGGGTGCGGCGATCGACGCCTCGGTCGGCCTGAAGCTCCATACGCGGATCGGCGATTGGGTCGAACCGTCCACGTCGAT
>JBGSLW010000215.1:0-4393 GCA_041740495.1 Pirellulaceae bacterium | reverse complement strand
AACAGCAATCCTCCGACGAGTGCCAGGGCCGTGCCGGGGATCGAGATTTTGCGGCCGCGTTGCTCCGCGGCGATCGCCGTCAGCGAGGGGAGCGGGGGCGCTCCCGGCGACGTCCAAACGTAGATATTTTCCGGCTGATACCGCGCGAACTTGGTGCGGGCGGCTTGATCGTAGGGAAAGATCACCGTCTCGACCGTGGTCATCGTCTTGGCGAAGCGGTTCCAGTTCAAGCGTACTTCGTTGGGAGGCCCTTTGGTGCTGTAGCGCAACATGATCCCGACTCGGCCGCTGGCCATGCTCACGCGCTGCCGGGGCGCCTGCACGACGAAGTCGCGCACATCCAAGCCGTAGAAGTCGATCCGCTCGACGATCGGACGCACCTCGATCCCGTCGATCGAAATCGGGTTGCCGTCCACGAAGTAGGCCTCGATCTGCGGCTTCACCGCGTCCTGTTCGGCGATCTCCAGGAAATTCCGATCCTGATTCTGAAATTTGATCTCGGCGGCGGTGGCCAGGCTGGCCAGCGGGACTAGGATCTCGTGACGGACCTCGAACCGGTTGATGTAAAGAAACGAGTAAACACTGCTGTAGCTTTCGATCCCCAGGTCGACGTTTTCGCGTTGCGTGTCGAACCAGGCTTGCTCGCTGGCTTCATCGCCGGCGACTTGATCGGGGGGAGCATTCCAGTCGAAGCGGAACGTGTGCGGCGCGGCGGGCTTCAACATCGTCCCTTGCGGGCGCTCGAAGCCGACCTGTTTCACCAATACTTTGACCTCCGACGGATAGAGATAATCAGGATCGGCAACATCCTGCACCATGGTCAGGAATTCCAGGGGCGCCGCCGTGGGGTATTCGACGACCATCCCCAGCGAATACTCCATCAGCTTGCCGGCTTCGATCCCTTTTTCCGGCAACGACGAGTCGGTGACCTCGATCATGCGGCCGGCCAGCAAGGCGCCATCCTTGTCGCGCAACTGGATGTTCTCCAGCAGATAACGGCAGTGGTCGTCCAGCATTTCATCGATGATTTCCCGGGAATAAAAGTCTTCTTCGTCCGGTTCCATCCCTTGGATCAACATCAGATCCTCGGCAAAGAAGCGGAGCCGCATCGTGATTTTGAACCGGTTGACCAGAACATCGGCTTCGATGATCGAAACGGGATGTTCGCCGTCCAGCCGGGAGACGATCGGGCCATCGCGCGGCGGAATCCCTGCGCGGACGGGGGCGAGCAAGCCGCACAGCAAGCAACAGAGAATGCCGAAGGGGAGGAGGCGACGATGAAAATTCGGAATCACGCTGCCTGGAGACGATTGGGAGGAGGAGTATGGATGGCGGTCGGCGCTAGTTGTCAGACCTTCCTTCCACCGAGTCAGGCTCGGTGGGGAGGAGGAGTATGGAAGCCTGCGCCAACGATTTAGACCGATTGCGAAAAACTGCATTCTACGTTGAAATCTGAAGTGCGGCGGTGTCGAAAGCGTTGCGGTGGGACTTGAGAATTGAGACCGAAGGGAATGGCATGAGCGTACTGGCCGAAGTTCGTGCGCGATTTCGCGCGGCGCTGACTCATTTTCCGGGAGATCCGGAGAAAATGCTAGAGTTGATTCGGCCCAGCCAGGACACGCGTTTCGGCGACTACCAGGTCAATTGTGCGATGCCGCTGCAGAAACTCGTGGGCAAACCGCCGCGGGAGATTGCCGCCGAGCTGCTGGCGGGGGCGAAGCTGGAGGGTTTCGCCACCGCGGAAATTGCCGGTCCCGGGTTCATCAATTTGCGCTTGGACGACGCCTGGGTCTCGCGTTTCCTTCAAGGGGCATTGTGCGAAGATCGCTTGGGCGTGGCGCCGGCGGCAAACCCGCGGCGGGTTGTGGTCGACTTCTCCTCCCCCAACGTCGCCAAACCGATGCACGTGGGACACATCCGTTCGACGGTGATCGGCGATGCGTTGACTCGGATCCTCCGGTTCGCGGGACACCAGGTGGTCAGCGACAATCACTTGGGGGACTGGGGGACGCAGTTCGGGATGATCATCTACGGCTACCGGCATTTCGTTGACGCCGCGGCGTACGCTGCCGATCCGATCGCCGAATTGGGGAGACTGTACAAGTTGGTGCGGCGGCTGTCCGATTACCAAGAGGCGGTGGGACAGCTTCCGGCGATCGACGAACAATTGAGCAAACTGCGGGAAGCCCGCGCGCGGATCGAGGCCGCGAATCCGGGCGGGGACAAATCCGCCGCCAAGCAGCGGACGAAGGACCTGGCGGCCTTGGCCGAAAAAATTGCGCAGACCGAGGAACGACGGGAGGAAGCGGCGGGACGGATCGCCCAGGTCAAAGGGGACCCGCAATGGAAGGCTTGGGCCGAAAATCACTCGGCGATCGAAAAGAAAGTCCTGGAAGAGACCGCCAAGCTCCACGCGGGGGACCCGGAGAATCTGCGGTTGTGGCACGAGTTCCTGCCGCATTGCCGCGCCGACATCCACCGTATCTACCAACGGCTCAACGTGACGTTCGACGAGGAGCTGGGAGAGAGTTTTTATCAGGATCGGCTGGCGGGCGTGGTCGAGTCCTTGGTGGAACGCGGTTTGGCGCGACTCAGCGACGGAGCGACCTGCGTTTTCCTGGATGGCTTCGAGACTCCCTTCATCATTCGCAAGAAGGACGGCGCCTTCCTGTACGCCACCAGCGACCTGGCGACGATCGCCTATCGCGTCGAGCGCTGGAATCCCGACGCGATTCTCTACGTGGTCGATCATCGCCAGCACGAACATTTTGAGAAGCTGTTCGCCGCCGCGCGGCAGTGGGGATACGACCAAATCGAACTGACGCATGTCAGCTTCGGCACGGTCCTAGGAGACGACGGCAAACCGTTCAAAACTCGTTCCGGCGACACCGTCGGACTGGAGGGCTTGCTGGAGGAAGCGATCGCTCGCGCCCGCACGGTGCTGGAGGAGAAATCCGAGCGGGACTTCAGCGAGTCCGAAAAGCAGCGGATCGCGGAGGTCGTGGGGATCGGAGCGATCAAGTACGCCGACCTCTCCCAAAACCGAACGTCGGACTACAAATTCAGCTACGACAAGATGCTGGCCTTGGTCGGCAATACCGGACCTTATTTACAGTATCTTTACCCGCGCGTCCGCAGCGTACTGGCCAAGGCCGACGCGGATCCAGCCAGCTGGCGGAAAAACCCTCAACCGTTCGAATTCGCGGTCGATGCGGAACGCAAGCTGGCGGTGAGTCTGCTGCGATTCGGCGAGGCGATCGACGATGTGCTGGTCGACTACCGTCCCAACCTGTTGACAAATTATCTGTACGATTTGACGCAGTCGTTTTTCGAGTTTTATCAGCACAAAGACTGCAAGATTCTGGAGGCCCCCAACCACCATCTGCGGACCAGCCGCTTGCAGTTGTGCGATTTGGCGGGGCGCACGATCGAGTTGGGGCTGCAATTGTTGGGGATCGGCGTCGTCCAGCAGATGTGAGCGGAATAGGTGCTGCCGCTACCCAGGCGGGCGTTGTCGTTTAGAATTGGGGGACATCGAGTTCCCCGGGGGGTTCGCCCTCCCCTCTCGATCGAAACGGATGTGAAACAACTCTGCGGTTCCTGGCGACCCGCAGTTCGGAATTCTCTGGTGATATGGGAGACCCCATGACGGACACGGCGCGTGCAAATAACAATGACGGTGCACAAGAGTTCAGCGGGGCAGACCGCCAGAGCGTGGAAAACCTGAAGACCGCTTACCGGCAGATTCGCGACGAACTGTCGAAGATCATCGTCGGACAAGACGAAGTGATCGAACAATTGCTGGTCGCGATCTTCGCCCAGGGGCACTGCCTGCTGGAAGGAGTTCCCGGTCTGGCCAAGACCCTGATGGTCAGCACGCTATCCGAAACGATGCACCTGCAGTTCTCTCGCATCCAATTCACGCCCGACCTGATGCCCAGCGACATCACCGGGACCGAGGTGATTCAAGAAGACAAGCATTCGGGGACGCGGCAGTTCAAATTCCTGGAAGGACCGATTTTCGCCAACATCATCCTGGCGGACGAGATCAACCGGACTCCCCCCAAGACACAGGCCGCCTTGCTGGAGGCGATGCAGGAGCGGCAGGTCACGATCGGCGGCAAGCGGCATCAGCTCCCCGCGCCGTTTTTCGTGCTGGCCACCCAGAACCCGATCGAACAGGAAGGGACGTACACGCTGCCGGAAGCGCAACAGGACCGCTTCATGTTCAAGATCTTCGTGCGCTACCCGAGTTACGAAGAGGAATATCGCATCGCGGCGTTGACCACCTCGGACCGCGAAGCGCGGGCCCAGCAAGTCCTCCGCGGCGACGACATCCTCCGCCTGCAGCACCTGGTGCGGCGAGTACCGGCCGCCCCGCACGTGATCCACT
>JBGSLW010000214.1:0-26065 GCA_041740495.1 Pirellulaceae bacterium | reverse complement strand
CATCCGATCGGATGCGGCCTTATTGAAGCACGCGCAAGGGGCGGTCGCACATCGCAAGCAATACTCCTTCCGCATTCGACCGGGTGCGGCATGATCGAAAATCTTCACCGCCGCAGAGCAATTGAGGACAATTGCTCTACGTTCTGACGGCGCCTTGTTGAAGAGGGGGGGAGTGCGTTAGATAATCAATGGCAATGTCCAACGCGGGAATCATCGGGATTCAGAAGACTGGCGGGGGTGATGGGGTCACGGGGTGACGGCGTTACGACGCGGAGCGTCGTGCCACTCTGGGGCAAAAAAAAAAGAAAGACACTCGCGAGGACGTTTCGTACCTCGCGAGTGTCTCAGTGGGAGTGCGCCCGAGTGACTTGGTTACTGCGAAGGAAAATGTACCGTGGCTGTTTGAAGATCGTGTGAAGAAAACGTGAATAGCCAGCAAACTTGGGAAACGCGTCGCAGCTTGGATTCTGAGCGCCGAGATTCTGAAACCCGATCCCAAAACCCGCCGACCCCCTCACCCCGCCCTCTCCCCCGCAGCGGGGGAGAGGGGAATGAGACACGCTCCACGTCCACACCATTGGGCTCGACGGCCATGCCACTAGGCTCGACGACCACACCACGGAGATCCGAACGGTGGGCGCTGCCCGACGATTGGCAATGGATTCTGGATTCCCCGCAGCAACGCTGGATTCTGGAGCGGTTGGGGGAGGAGGTGGCGGGCGAACGAGATCGTCACCCTGTGTACCCGGCCGCCGAGCACGTGTTTCAAGCGTTCGCGGCGACTCGTTGGGAGACGTTGCGCGTCGTGATCTTGGGGCAGGACCCGTACCATGGACCGGGCCAAGCCCACGGACTCAGTTTCTCAGTCGGCCCGGGCGTACCCCTTCCCCCATCGCTGCGGAACATTTTCCGCGAGCTGCAGGACGACTTGGGGGTCCCCCCCGCCGCACATGGCTGCCTGGCGGGGTGGGCGGAGCAGGGAGTGCTGCTGCTGAACGCCTCGCTCACCGTCCGGGCTGGCCAACCGAATTCGCACGCCGGGCTGGGCTGGAGCGGGTTCACCGACGAATTGTTGCGGCAGATTAGCGCCGGCAAGCCACGGTGCGTTTTCATTTTGTGGGGGAACTTCGCCCGCCGCAAAGCAGAACTACTGGATGTGCGGCACCCGCGGATCGAAACCGCGCACCCGTCCCCGCTTTCCGCCCGGCATGGCTTTTTCGGCAGCCGCGTTTTTTCGCGCTGCAACCAGGCGCTCCGCGACGGAGGGCTCGAGCCGATCGATTGGCGTCTGCCAGCGATTCCGTAAACATGCTATACGTAATGTAGAACAGTTGTCCTCAACTGTTCGGTGATGGAATCGTTCACGTGAACCGTTGAGGACAACTGTTCTACGTTGAATGGGTGAGCAAGAATTGGCGGCGTCCGGCGACTGTTGGGGAATAGTTTTTCAGTGAGAGTTTCCATGATGCGCAGCGATCGGTTGTTGGTTTCCAGAGCGGTGGTGCTCGTTTTTGCGTTGTTCGTATTCTCCGGCGGCCCTTTCTCCGGGAGCGGTGCGGCGACCGCCCAGGACGATGTGTGGAAAGTCCGCGACCATTACGACAAGACCGAAGTTCAGATTCCGATGCGGGATGGAATCAAGCTGTTCACCGCAATCTACACGCCGAAGGACAAGACGAAAAACTATCCGATCATGATGAATCGGACGCCGTACAGCGTCGCGCCGTACGGGAACAATCAATACAGCTTTCGCCTGGGGCCGTCGCAACACATCGTCCGCGAGGGCTATATCTTCGTGCACCAGGATGTGCGGGGACGTTGGATGTCGGAAGGAACGTACGACAACATGCGTCCGCACGTGATGGGCGAGAAGCCGATCGACGAGAGCTCGGACACTTACGACACGATCGCCTGGTTATTGGAGAACGTCCCCGGGAACAACGGCAAAGTCGGCATCTGGGGGATTTCGTATCCCGGGTTTTATTCGGCGGCCGCTCTGCCAGAGCACCACCCCGCGTTGGTCGCCGCCAGCCCACAGGCGCCGATCTCCGATTTCTTCTTCGACGATTTCCACCACAACGGCGCGTATCTGTTGAGTTACTTTATCGCCACCAGCACGTTTGGATATCAGCATTCGGGTCCGACCGACAAGATGTGGTACTCGGATATCCAGCCGGAGACGCGGGACGGCTACCAGTTCTATATGAGCCTGGGGGCGCTCAGTAACGCCAAGAAGTATTTCGGGCCGGACAACTTTTTCTGGAACGAGATTTCCACGCACCCGAATTACGACGAGTTCTGGCAGGCCCGCAGTCTGCTCCCGCACCTGGCTTCACCGATCAAGACCAACGTGCTGACGGTCGGAGGATTCTTCGACGCGGAGGATCTCTATGGTCCGCTGCACATCTACCAGCAAATCGAAAAGCACAGCCCGATGACCCACAACGCGCTGGTGATGGGCCCGTGGAGCCACGGGGCGTGGGCGGGCGGCCCGGGGGTCAATCGCGTCGGCAACATCGTCTTCGGCGAGGGGATCAACGACTGGTATCAGCGCGAAATCGAGGCCCCCTTCTTTCGCCATTTCCTCAAGGAGGAGGGGGAGGCGCCGGATTTCGAAGCGCTGATCTTCGACACCGGCAAGCTGGCTTGGAACAAGTTTGAGACGTGGCCACCGGCCCAAGCCAAACCCGAACGGATCTATCTGCACGCTGAGGGCGGGATCGGCCCGCAACCCGCGACGCAACGCGAACCGGCATTCCGCGAGTTCGTCAGCGACCCCGCCAATCCAGTCACCGAACAGCGCCGCGAAGATATTCGCCTGCAGTTCACTCCACGCGAATATATGACCAGCGATCAGCGTTTCGCCAGCGCCCGGCCGGATGTGCTGGTCTTCCAGTCGGACACCTTACAGGAAGACTGGACCTTGGTGGGGGATATCGTGGCCAACCTGTTCGTCTCCACCGATCACACCGATAGCGACTGGATCGTAAAGGTCATCGATGTCTTCCCGGACGACGCGAAGAACGACGCCGCCACCCCCCAAGGAGTGGAATTGGCAGGCTATCAAATGATGGTCCGGGGGGACGTGATGCGCGGTCGGTTCCGCAACGATTTCTCGCGGCCCGAACCGTTCGTGCCCAACGAAGTGACTTCCGTGAAAGTCCCGCTGCAGGACATTTGCCACACCTTCAAGAAGGGGCACCGCGTGATGATCCACGTCCAGAGCAGCTGGTTCCCGCTGATCGATCGCTGCCCACAGAACTACGTCGCGAATATGTTCGAGGCAAAAGACGAAGACTTCACTGCCGCCAAACATCGCGTCTACTTGAGCGGCGAGAACGCCAGCTATCTGGAAATTCGCACGTTGAAGCAGTAACTCGCGGCGGAGCTATTCCACCTTCTGGACCGACTTTGGAGCTCACGCTTCCTCGATGAGGTCGTGCAGTTTTCTTGCGCGAGAATTCACGCGTTCATTTCACTCTCCCCCGTCTTCGGGGGAGAGTCGCACGCAGGGATGCGGGTGGAGAGGGGGCCGCAGTTTGTAGGCGCAATGGAATGCAACCTTTTCCCTCCCCGGCCGCATCGTGCGTCCGACCCTCCCACTGGCACAATGTAATCTTCGTAATCTTCACAACCTGAGGGAGGGTTAAGCTGAAAACTGCGCGACTTCCAATAACGGGAAGTGTTGGCAGGCCGGAACAAGTCCTCGCGGTTCCGGCGCTTGTCAGTTCAGACCGCTGCTGGGCGCCATTCGCCGAGAGTCTTCGCGAACTCCGATAAGACGACTTGAAGGCGCGCCGCCCGCGCAGCGTCCCAGCTGCGGTTGGATTCGTCCATGTATGCGGCTTGCGATATCTCCAATTGCACCGCCTCGACGGGCGAGGAGACGCCGCCGTAATGGCGCGTAATATATCCGCCGATGAAGCGGCCATTGACCACACTGGAAAAGCTGCGGCTGGGCAGCTCCCCCGCGAACCGCTCGATGCTCTGCTCAAACGCAGGCGAACACGAACGCCCCTGATTGGTCCCGAAATTCAAATCGGGGAGCTGCCCGTCAAACAACCGGGGGACTCGACTGGCGATCGAATGGGCATCCAATAGCACCGCATAGCCATGTTGCTGGAGGGAGCGATCGAGCGCCGCGCGGAGCTGTTCGTGGTAGCTGCGCCAGTACATTCCGATCCGCCGCTCCCGTTCTTCGGAACCGACGCTGTAACCCTGACGGTAAACCGGGTTACCGTCGAAATGCGTTTCCGGGCAGACGCCGGTGGTGGCCTGACCGGGATACAAGCTCTCGTCGCTGGGTGGTCGATTCAAATCGACGACGTAGCGGGAGACCTGGGCGATGATTCGCGTGGCATCCTGCAGCGCCGGCAGCGCGTACAACCGCGGGACGAACCAGTCGGTGTCGGGCAAGCCGCGAGATTCCTCGCGCAGCATCGGCGCGATGTCGTCGGGTATCCAAGTTCCCGCGTGCGGGATGCTGAGGACCAGCGGCGAGTTTCCTTGGCGGTAGTCGAACAGGCGCATCGGGAGTTTCTCGGCGGAGGGGGAAAAGAGGGGAGGGGGAGGGGTGCGGAGGGAAAGGGAGGGAGAGAGGGAGGAAGGAAGACCCGATGCGGAGCGTGGGGCCACTCGGGGTCGGGCCACTCGGGGGCAGTGCATCCGTTATGATGGGGTCCATTATGCCACAACCTTTAGTCCGCGGTACCGCCGATGATTGAACAACGCGCTGCGACGTCGAAGCTAGCCTGGTGGCGTCAGCTCGATCGCTACCACTGGTTCGTCTTTGCGATGGCGTCGTTGTCCTGGATGTTCGACTGTTTGGATCAGCAGATCTTCTTGTTGGCCCGGAATGATGCGCTGAAATCGTTGCTGCCGGGGACCGATGACGTCACGATCAACCAGTTCGGCGGCTACGCCACGTCGATTTTCATGATCGGTTGGGCGACCGGGGGGTTGATCTTCGGTTCGTTGGGCGATCGTTTCGGGCGAGCCCGAGTTCTGTCGCTGACGGTCTTGCTGTATTCGGTCAGTACCGGGTTGTCGGCATTGTCGGTGGGCTGGGTTGATTTCGCGATCTACCGGTTTGTGACCGGCCTGGGGGTAGGGGGGGTCTTCGGTCTGGCGGTGGCTTTGGTAGCCGACACCCTCCCGGAATCGGCTCGGACCGGCGCGCTCGGTACGCTGCAGGCGATGTCAGCCGTCGGGAATGTCATGGCGGGTCTGTCGAACATGTGGGTCTCCCATTTGGGACGGATCGGCTGGATCAATCCGACCAACGGCTGGAAATTGATGTTTTTGTTGGGAGCGGTCCCCGCCTGTCTGTGCGTGCTGATCCAGCTGCGGCTGCGCGAGCCAGAAAAATGGCGGCTCGCCCGGCTCGCGGGCCGGACTAGCGGGTTGCCGTTCGGCTCGTACCGCTCCCTGTTGGGCGAACCGCGATGGCGACGTTCGGCTCTGCTGGGCACCTTGCTCTGTATCGCTGGCGTCGTGGGGCTGTGGGGGATTGGATTCTTCGCTCCCGAGTTGGTGGGCGGAGTGATCGCCAACGCGTTGCGGGAACAGCAGCTGCCGGAAAGCCAGATCGTGGTGAGTCAGGCCAATTGGAAAGGAGTCAACTCGATTGTGCAGAACATCGGCGGCTTCCTGGGCATGGTTGGTTTCACATGGTTTGCCCAGCGCTGGGGACGGAAACCAGCTTTCATGATCGCGTTTCCCGCGGCGATGGCCGCCACGATTTTTTATTTTCAATCGTTCAATGGAATCGGCGATATCTGGATGAGCGGTGTGATGGGGGCCTGCCAATTGACGTTGTTCGCCGGGTTCGCCATCTACCTTCCCGAATTGTTCCCGTTGCGGCTCCGCAGCACGGGGACCAGCTTTTGCTACAACGTGGGGCGATTCATCGCGGCCAGCGGACCTTTGACATTTGGCACGCTGCAGAAAGTCCTGGTTCCAGCAGGTGCGGACGCCGCCGGAAAACTGGCTGCCTTCCGCGACGCCGCCTCGTGGATGTCATGCATCTTTCTGGTCGGGTTGGTGGCGATCGCGTTTATGCCGGAAACCCATGGACGACCTCTGCCCGAGGATGAGTGACCGAGTGGCTCGACGCTCCGCGTTGTGCCACTTTAGCGGAGTGGCAATGGATTGCTTGCGGCTGCCGGCGGAACGATGTCGGCGATGCGGACGGTGACTTCGTCGATCATCGCGGAGCCCAACCCGCTGAGAGCGAACGTCACGGTCAATTTGCCATCGGCGGGAACGCCGCGGTAGAGCGAGAACTCCTGCCACTGACCGCTGCGGGTGATCCGTTCGGCCAACGCCAGTCCACCCAGTGAATCGATCACCATTAGACCTTCGCTGGAACCTTGCAGATCGCCGTTGAGTTGCGCCCATCCGTGGATCCGCACCACTTGGCCGCTGGTGACGGCGATCGGACCGCTGGTGATCCAGACCGGAGCGGACTCGACCGGCGCGTTGGATCCGGTGCGCCGCGCGGCGCTCAGTTTCAGGCCGAGCGCTCCGCCGACTGCGGCCTCGGCTACCAGTTCGACCTTGGTCTCGATGTCGGGCGCATGACTTCGGCGGTTCAACCAGTCGTGGGCGACCATCAGTTGCAAGTTTTCAAAATCTCCGCCCGCGAGCGCATTGGGCTGCCAATTCCCTCGACCCAGTTTGGCGGCGAGATCCCAATGGCTGGGGACCAGTAACGGGTGCGCCAAAAGGGGGCTGGCGCCGGACGACGTGAAGGGCTCCCGCGCCGCCTGCAGGAACTCTCGCCGCGCGAGCGCTAAGCGTTGGTCGGCGGCCGCGAAAAATTCGTCCGCAGACGCCAGGTTGCCCCGTTGGTTCATCGTCTCGCCGTTTTGGATCAGCGTCACCGCTTCGTTGATGGCTCCGCCGACCACGGGTCCGCTGCGGGCCGAGCGCCCCATTTCCCGGTCGAGCAATTGGGTGACCGCCAGCCAATTGCGAACGATATCTTCCCGCAGGCGGGCGAAGGTCAGGCCGTCCGCCATGCGATAGGTTCCCCCCAGGCGGTTGATCACCACCGGGCTTTCGGTCACCACGACCCAGGCGTGGGCTGGGCAACGATCGATTTCGATCGAAGCGCCGCCGTAGGCGTTGGAAACCGGCAAAGGGACCATTCCGGAGGTGGCCAGCCAATAGGACTTATCGGTGGAGGACGCGCCGGTGTCGTTGAAGGCAACGCGTTGGAACGGCCGATCGCCCGCCACCCATTGCTCCCAGGCGGTGGTGCGCTGAATCAACAACAGACGAGCCTTGTCGGTTTGGACCGCAGTGACTTGCAGATCGGGGAGTGCCACGGGGATTGTACCCAGCACCACCCCCCCCGCCATCCAAGGTTCCAACTGATTGATGCGGGCATTCAGCCACCGCAACGTTTGTGCGCGAAGTTGAGTCAGCGGATCGGTGGCATCGAGTCGCGCGCGGGAGAGGAAGCGGAGGCCCCGGGCGCCCCCCGCCACGGCCTCGACGAGTACGGCCTCGAGTTGGTTCGGGTCGAAGGGCGCCGGGGGAACGCGGTCGACCAATGCGGCGACCTGCAATTGAACGTCGCTATGGAGTTCCGTGGGGACGGTTGCCCAGAGGGGGACGTTCCGGCCGACCAGCAGCTGCCGCTCGGCCAACCAATCGCTGTACCGCAGCAGGGGAAACGACCCTCCCAGACAGTCCACTCCCGTCGAGACAATTGCAGCCAGCGCACCGAACTCGGACCAGTTCGCCCGTACATCGGCAAACACGGGCCGTACCCGCCGCGTATCCGATTGGCGGATCTCGCGAATCATCTGACGTACATTCTCGACGTCACGCCCGTCGAGATGCCGTCCCAGGGACCACGCCAGAACTCGATCGTAGTCGGACCCAATCGGCTGCAGACCGACATGGGGAGGGGGGGGGCAAATCAGCCACAACCCCAATTGGGCCGCGGACTGCAATTGCGCTTCGTCCGCCGGACCTCGCAACTCGATCACATTGAATCCCAACCGTTGCAACAGTTCGAACGGTTCACCGTTGTGTTGGATCACGCGGGCGCAAAACGGCTGCCCACCGACTTCCAAGATATTTCCATCGAATCGGACGTTGTTGGGATCGACCGCTTCCTGGGCGGAGGCGGGTTGCACGCGCGCGTCGGAATCCGTGAGCGCTTGTTGGGCCGCCGACGCAGCCTGCGCCGATGCATCCACCAACCCGTCGATCGCCAGATCGTCCACCCACACGTCGACCGCTCCCGGGCCGTTGTAAAGGTTGAGTACCAGCATGTCGGCGTAGGCTTCGTCCGCATCGATCCGCGCGCCGAACTTGGTGCGCAGCATCCAGAGCTGCTGCTGGAATTGAGATTGCAGCCCGCCGGACTCCGAATCGAAATCGAGCTGTTGCCAATGTCCGACCGAGGTATACCGTCCACCGTCCAACATCACCTTGATCGGGCCGCTTCCGTCGGGCGCCGTTGCCCGCGGCAAGACAACTCGAATCATCAAATGCACATCGGACCGTTTGGATTTCACCCACAGGCTGGGGCGCAATTCATCGATCAGTCGAGCCGGCGGAATCGGATGCACCACCAGGATTTTGGATCCGTGCCCGGTTTGCAATCGAAAATACTCGCTCGACTTCCCGCTATGACTCTCTTCGGAAGTCCGCGTCTGCAGCCAGGTCGCCGTGGCGATGGCGCAATCCGTCTCACCCAGCGTCCAGCTAGGAGAGGACTGCTCGAAGTCCTCGCGAAACTGCCCTGGGGCCGGATCCGCCGCAATCCACGGGAAGATCAAGCCGCAGATCGTGCAAGCCAGCGTACGGTCGATCCGGCGGTTGAAGTTGTAAAAAGGCATCAGGGGCGGCGCTAGGAATTCTGCATCCACAACGCGAAAAAAATGGGGCAATCTGCGGAGATTCGCGGCGGTTTGTAACAGATCTGGCCAAAACGACCTAGCGCAATCTCGTAGTTTTTTCGAAACGTCCGCTCCGCCACCCCACCTGCGGTGCAATTCGTCGTAAGTCGTTGGGCCATAAGCACTTCGGCTGCAGGACTTGGGTCCGTCCTGCGGATTGGCATCCCGGCTGCACAATCTGCTTCCCCAGCCAAAGCAGAAACATTTTTTGATTTATCGAGAGCCGCGATGAACGCCCAACAGAACTTCCCCCATCAAGACTTCCGCAACGCCACCGATTCGCAACCGCTTCCCAACGACCTGATCGACCTTTCGTCCAAGGTGCAGGCCCTGCCGGCCCCGTATCGCGACGAACTCCTCCCCGCGGTCGAACGCGTCATCGAATTCACTCGACGCCGCCGAAAGATCTTGGGGGTGATTCAAGACGCCCTCCACCAATTACGGCTGGACATGAAGTACCTGATCTTCGACGTCGAGGCGACGCGGCGCGAGCGAGATCAACTTCGCGAGCAACTGGAAGGCCAAGGCCGAGACTAGGATAAAGTCGCACGACTCTCCGAGTCGTGCGTCTTAACTGAATTGGACTAGCCACCGGCCTTCCCCAGACGCAGAGGGGATCGGCAGCATGACGATTGCAGCCAGCGGCTGCGTGGTCACGACTCGGAGAGTCGTGCGACATTACACGTCCAGGTTTTTGACCTCGAGGGCGTGTTTCTCTATGAATTCGCGGCGGGGTTCGACTTTGTCGCCCATCAGCACGCGGAACATTTCATCGGCGGCGCCCACGTCGGTCATGCTCACGCGGAGCAGCGTCCGGTTTTGCGGATCGAGCGTCGTCTCGCGCAGTTCCTCGGCGTTCATTTCCCCCAGCCCTTTGAAGCGGGTGACTTGCAGGCCTTTTTCCCCGGCTGAGCGGACCGCGGCCAGCAACTGGCGGAGGTCCTCCAATCCGATTTCATTTTCGCCGCGGCGGAGCACATACCGCGATCGCTCTTCCCCCGTCCGCTCTTGCGGCCACAAGGCATCGAGGTTGAAACCGAGTTTCAGCAGTTCCTGCAAGCCGGAGTTGATCGTCTTGACCTCGTGGAGTTCGTTGATCTGCAGTATGACGCCGGGGCTGGCCGCAATTCCGTCCTCCCCGGCGGTTTCGGCCGCCGCGACCTCCAAGCTTTTGGAGAATTCCTCCAGCTCTTGCCGCGTGACGAACCAATGCTCGGCAACCCCAGCGAAGACGTGGAATATCGGCAGGCGATTGTTTTCGGGGTTGAGTCGTTCGGCATGCGTACGCAGGCTGATCCCACGCCGTTCCAGCGCGACGATCGCCTCTTCCATGCTGGCCAACGTCCCGCACAAGCGTTCGATATCCTTCCCTAGAATCGCGGTTCCGTCCCCCTGCTCCAACGTCGAGTCTTCCAAACCGCGGCGAAGCAACTGTTGCTTCATTTCGTCTTCGGTCTGGACGTAATACGTATCCCGTTTCGACTTCACGCGAAACAACGGCGGCTGCGCCACATAGACATGCCCTTGCTCAATCAACTGGTTCATTTGCCGGTAGAAGAAACACAGGAGCAACGTGCGGATGTGTGATCCGTCGACGTCGGCGTCGGTCATGATGATGATCTTGTTGTACCGCCGGCGGGAAAGATCCTGATCGGCGCCGATCCCGCTGCGGATCGCGTTGATGATGCTTTGGACCTCTTCGTTGGCCAGGACTTTGTCTTCGCGAGCCTTGTAGGCGTTGATGATTTTTCCACGGAGCGGGAGGATCGCCTGGAATTCCTTGAGCCGGCCTCCTTCGGCGCTGCCCCCGGCGGAGTCCCCTTCGACCAGGTAGATCTCGCATTTCTCCACGTCGCTGCTCAGACAATCGCGGAGTTTGCCGGGGAGTCCACCGCCGCCCAAAGCGGATTTGCGGCGCACCAGTTCCCGCGCTTTGCGGGCGGCCTCGCGAGCTTCCGCGGCCTGGATCCCCTTCCGCAAGATGATCTTGGCGGTCTTGGGATTCTCTTCCAGATAGGTCGCCAGGAAGTCGCCGACCGCCGAATTGACGATGCTCTCGATTTCGTTGTTCCCCAATTTCGTCTTGGTTTGCCCCTCGAACTGCGGCTCGGGGACCCGCAGCGAGAGGATCACGGTCAACCCTTCGCGAAAGTCTTCGCCGCTGACCGCCAGGTCGCTGAACATGTTGTTCTTACGGCCGTAGTTGTTGAGCGAACGGGTGAGGCCGCTGCGAAACCCGGAAATGTGCGTTCCCCCTTCGGTGGTGTGGATGTTGTTCACATACGAGTGGACATTTTCCGTCAACTCCGCGGTGTACTGCATGGCGATTTCGTAGCCGACCCCCTCCACCTCTCCTTGCAGAAAGATCACTTCCGGGTGCAACGGATCGCTGGACCGGTTGAGATACTCGACGAAGGCCACGATTCCCCGCTCGTAGTGGAACTCATCCCCTTCGCCGTTCCGTTCGTCCTTGAAACCAATCCGCACGCCGCTGTTGAGAAAGGCCAGTTCCTGCAACCGTTTGTAGAGTGTGCTGTACTCGAAACGGGTGTTCGGAAAGATCTGCCCGTCCGGTTTGAACGTGGTCTTGGTCCCCGTCTGGTCGCTGGCGGAGACGCGGATCACCAAGCCGGTCGGGATTCCCCGCTCGTATTCTTGCTGGAACATCCCCCCGTCGCGGCAGACTTCAACCTCGCACCATTCGCTGAGAAAATTGACGACGGTCACCCCCACGCCGTGCAAGCCGCCGGACGTCTGGTAAACCCCCTTTTGAAACTTGCCGCCGAACTTGAGGACCGTCATCACCCCTTCCAGAGTCGAGATGTCGCGGTCCATTTCCGCGCTCAACTGCTCGTGACGGTCGACCGGGATCCCCCGGCCATCATCCGCCACGGTCACCGATCCATCGGTGTTGACGGTGACGTTGATTTGCTTGGCAAACCCGGCCATCGCCTCGTCGATCGAGTTATCCACGACCTCGTACACCAGGTGGTGCAGTCCTTTGAGCGTGGTGTCGCCGATGTACATGCTGGGCCGCTCGCGGACGTGTTGCAAGTCGGAGAGCAGTTGGATGTCCTCCGGCCGGTAGTCCGCTTTCGGTTGGGTCTTCTTGGGATTGGTTTCCTCGTTGCTCATCGTCTGTTCATTCCCCGATCGGGTCGGTTTGGCTGTGCTTAGTGGCTGTGCGTAGCTGGCTGTGCTTAAGTGAGTGGTCGGTGGGAAAAATTCTCTGGGGGGGATCCGTCATTCGACGTTTCCGTTGCGAAAGATCAGTTTGGCAATGCCGTAATGGGGGAGAAATTCTTGTAATCCAGCCAACAGGCGGTGCTGTTGAAACTGCAACTGCTGCATCACAACCGAGCTTTCGACGTGGACCTCCAGCGACTTGCGGCGAAGGTTGCCGACGCGTGTTCGCGCCGCGAGATCCTTTCCCACCAATTCGACCCACCGGCGTTGCAATTCCTGATTGGAGACGTCGGCCGCCAGGCCGCGGCGGGCGATCCAGCGGTTGACGACCGCCCGCGCCGCCTTCGGCTCCGCTGGGTAGCGCTGCTGCTGCCGGACGTAGTGGCAGGCGTCGTCCAGATCCCGTTCGGCTGGGGTTCGGGGTGGGGTTCGGGGTGGGTCGGTCACCGGCGCTTACCGCCTTTCCTTGGACAGCGGCATGATCACATAACCGTAACCATCGTCGGTCGTGCAATACACCGCCTGATCGCCGCTGGCGATTTCCAGGGTGAAGACTTTGTCCGGGGGGAGGACCTTCAGGAAATCCTCGACGTATTGGTGATCCAGCGATACGACGAGATCGTCGCCGCTGTAGGAGATCGGCATATCCACCCGCGATTCGCCGACCTCCGCGGTGACGACGGACAACACCAAGTTGCCTGAGGTGAACGCAAAATCGACGCCGCGACTTTCGTCGCTCGTGACAATCGCAGCTTGCCGCAGCTTGCTGAGGAGTGGACCGACAGGGATTTCGATCTTGTGCGAGTCGTTTCGGCGGGGAATGACCTCGCGCCATTTCGGATAACGCCCTTCGACCAGCCGCGTGAAGAAAACGCCTCGCGGTACGCGGATCAGCAAGTCGTTGGCCCGGGGAGCCAAGCTGACTTTGCTCTCGTCCGCGGGCAACATCCGCTCGATCAAATGCATCGCTCGGGCCGGTACGATCGTCGTGTGGTTGGGGACCGTACCGTGGCAAACCAGCCCCCCTTCCATTTTTGCCAGCCGTCGCCCATCGGTACCTACCGCCACCAGCGTCTCCCCTTCGGGCTGCAACAGGACCCCTCCCAGTGCGTAACGACTGCTCTCCGCGTCGGTGGCAAACAGCGTCCGCCGGATCAGTTCCCGCAGCACGTTGGCGCCCGTCTCCAGGTAATTTGGCTCGTCGAAGCCCCCCACCTCGGGGAATTCGTCTGGGTTCTGTCCGGCCAGCTCGAATCGGCTGTGTTCCCCTTGAATTTTGGTTTTTTCCGGTGTCGCCTCGATCCGCAATTGCTCGTCGCCGACCTCCCGCAAAATCAACGACATCCGCTGAACGGAAATCAATGCCGCCCCGGGTTGGTGGATCTCGACTTCGTTCACGGTCAGCCGGACCCCCTGTTCTTGATCGGTGGCGATGAGCGTGACGACGTCGTCGCGGGCGTCCAACTTCACGTTTTGCAAGATCGGCTTGGGACTGCGACTGGGAGCCACCGCGGCCGCAAGTTGGAACACTTGGAAGAAAGGCTCTCGTTGAATCGTGATTTTCACGCCGCACTACCTCTTCAAGAAGTTTTATATGTTGTTGTTAGGAACAAATGGAACTGGGGCGAACGAAATCGCGTAACTCGTTTCGGCGGCAGGTGTTACGGCGAATTCCGATGGGGAAAAACTGTTGAACAAGCGTTGAAAGGGAGTCGGTTGCCAGGGGATAGGGGCCGGTGAACCGACAGAAGCAAGTGAGACTGTTGTGCTGCGCGGAAAGGCCGACGCCGGAGCAACAGCCCATCAACACGATATCCACAAGTACAGAAATGCTCATGCCGGGCGACTCAGGGTTGCGAACGACGAGTTGACGAAATTTGCGGTGACGAAATTTGCGGTGACGGACGGCGGGCAGCGGTCGGACGAGGTCGTCGCTTCGCTGCCGCCGGCTTCGCTTCGTCGGGGAGGGGTTGTTGCTTGTAAATCTGCCGCACGACTCGAGCCAGATCGAGCTCGAGTTCCCGGTCGAGGGCCAACGCACGGGTCGTCTTTTGGTAGGCATGGATTACCGTCGAATGGTCTTTGCGACCAGCCCAGGCGGCTATTTCTTGCCAGGTCAGCTGGAACAAATCGCGGAGCACGACGATCGCGATCCCTCGAGCTCGAACGAGCGATTGCCGTCGCGACGGACTGACCAGTTTGTTCAAGTCGACGCTCAATTCGCGAGCGATGATCCGCATGGCGTGCGAGCATTCGACCGTCGGGGCATCGATGGCTCGATCGGCGGTCGCCAGGAAGTCGCGTTTGGTTAACTCGGTATGCTGAGATGCGGCGGCGCGAGTTAGCTGCAGCCAGCGGAACAGGGCAGGTACCGTCAGCCGTGGCGTACTGAGCAACCAATTGCGCACGGGAGATTGAATCTGCACCCCGGTATGATTCAGAAAAGCGTTGAGCACCTCCTCCAGCAGCGGAGGGGAGGGGGGCTCCAGCTTGATCACCCAGCCCGCAGTCAGACGGGACGCCAATCGCGGAGAGAGGTTGGGCGAATCCCAAGGAGCCAGTCGGCTGCAGACGATCGTGAGCCGGCCGCAGTCGCTTCGCCGTTCGAGTAAATCGCATAAAACGCGATCGACCGCGGGACTGCCGGACGCCTCGTGCGCATCCTCCCATACCAAGACCTCCGGATTCTCCCAGTTCGCGATCAGGTCGGCGGCGTCGTCGACGACAAAGGCATGCCGGACGCGGCGATCGAATTCCTTCAGCCGCAACGACTTGCAAACGCCGTCGGTGGATCGCGAATCGCCGGCGATTCGTTGGGCGACGATCGACGCCAACAGCGATTTGCCCGAGCCGGGGGGCCCGTAAATCGCGATCGGTCCGAAGCGGCGCAACACGTCGGCTTCGACCGAGCCCAGAAACTGTAGCCAGGGGTGCGCAGCGTCGACCACGAAGCGCTCGCGAAACCACACGGGGGGTTCGGCGGACGCGGAAACCCCGGCGGCGGGCGCGGCTAACGTATACGTTGATTCCACCTGTTCGCGTCCGAACACAAGAGACCTATCTCAGCCACGGAGGCCTTTTTTTCAGGCATGGAGAGTTCGCGGGCGCTCGCAAGAAGGGGGTCTGTCTAACCCGAAGTTGAGCCCTTCAGCCCCGCGCCCCAAGCACGCAAAATGAAGTCGGAATTTTACCATTTCGGCGGGTAAAACGCGAGGGTGCCGCCGCCGGTCCCAGCCGCTATTTTCCCCTCAATTTCCGCACAATTTTGACAAGTCTCTCCGTCGCTAAGGCCAACTCCTCCGCGGTATTGAACACCCCGAAACTCAACCGGACCGCACTGTCGATTTCGGCGGCGCTCAGCCCCATCGCCCGCAACGTCGGCGAGGGCTCGCTCGAGCCGCTCGCACACGCCGATCCGGCGGAGATCGCGACCCCTTCCAAGTCGGCGGCCATCAATAGCGCTTGCCGGTCGACCCCCAAGAACGAAACGCAAATCGTCTGCGGCAACCGCGGTATGCGACCGCCGTGAATCTGCACATCGGCAAGTTGACTTGTCAATTCGCGTTCCATCAGATCGCGCCAGCGTTCTAGACGGGTCAACCGCTCCTCCGCTGCGACATGCCAATTCGCCAACGCCCGCCACATGCCGCGCGGAAGGAGCACATCCTCCGTCCCCGGGCGCAGGCCGTATTGGGCGACCCCAGGAAAACAGGCGGGCTGCAGAGCTACCCCCTCGCGGACCAGCAGCCCACCGACCCCTCGGGGTCCATGGAATTTGTGTGCGGTGAACGAGAGGAGGTCGATGTCGAGCTGCCGGAAGTTGACGGGAATCCGCCCCACCGCCTGAACCGCATCGGTGTGCAGCGGGATCCCCCGCCGGCGACAGCAGGCGGCAGCCTCGGCGATCGGCTGAATCACCCCGGTCTCGTTGTTGGCAAGCATCAGCGAGACCAACGCGGTCCGCTGGTCGATCAACGCGTCCAAGGCATCCAGGCGCCAGCGGCCGTCGCGGTCGGTCGGCAGCCAACGCGGCTCGATCCCTCGGCTCCGCAAGTAGCCGGAGCTCTCGCCGACGCTGGGATGCTCGATCGACGAAAGGATGACGTTTCCGCCGAGCGGACCGCAGGACCCCGCGATCGCCAGATAATTCGACTCGCTCCCACCACTGGTGAAGAGCAACCGATCCTCCGCTCGGCACCCCAACAGCTGCTTCAAATGCTCGCGGGCCTCCTCCAGCATCCGCCGCGCCGTTCTCCCCGGTCGATGTTGACTTGCGGGGTTGGCGAAACTTTCCGCCCCCTCGCGGTGCAGTTGTTCCAAGACCGTCGGGTCGAGCAACCCGGTCGCGTTGTGATCGAGATAAATCGAGTCCACACCTACCCCCCACCGAAATTGCGTTTTCCCAAGTGCCGCGGATTCCGTACAATCAGCGGATCGTCCTCCCGCCAGGAACCTGCGAATGGACCGAAATCCACATCTGCGACTCTGTCTGGTCTTGCACAACCACCAGCCGATCGGGAACTTCGATCATGTCTTCGAAGCGGCCTACCAAGACAGTTATCTCCCGTTTCTAGAGATCTGGGAATCGTACCCCGCCTTGAAAATCTCGCTGCACATCAGCGGCTCTCTGTTGGAATGGTTGGAACGTCGGCACGACGATTATCTCGAGCGACTCGCCCAACAGGCAGCCCGCGGTCGGTTGGAGATCTTGGGCGGCGCCTATTATGAACCGATCCTTACAATGCTTTCCAGCCGCGATCGCATCGGACAGATCGCACAATACTCCACCCACCTCACCCAGCGGTTCGGCGCCCCGATCCGAGGGATGTGGGTCCCGGAACGCGTGTGGGAACCGTCGGTGGCCAGCGATATCGTGGCCGCTGGAATCGAGTACACCGTGCTGGACGATTTCCATTTTCGCTGCGCCGGGCTGGCCGACGACGCGCTCCGCGGCTACTTCGTCACCGAAGACGCCGGCAGGGTCTTGAAGCTGTTTCCGGGGAGCGAACCGCTGAGGTACTTGATTCCGTTTCAAGAACCACAGGCGACCCTGGATTATCTCCGCGACCTGGCCCAGCGCCACCCGGGCGCCACCGTGGTCTTTGCGGACGACGGCGAAAAGTTCGGTACGTGGCCCGAAACCAAACGGCATGTTTACGACGAGGGGTGGCTCCGCAAATTCTTCGATCTGCTACAGGCCGCACAGTCCTGGCTGACGATCAGCACCTTGAGCGAAGCGATCGATCAGACTTCCAGCCAGGGCAAAGTCTACCTTCCCGACGCCAGCTATCGGGAAATGACCGAATGGGCGTTGCCGGTCGAAGCCCAGCTAGCGCTCGACGCCGCCCAACACCAGTTCGCTTCCACCGAGGGGTGGCCGCAGGTCCGCCGCTTCGTGCGCGGAGGCCTGTGGAGGAATTTCAAGGTCAAGTACGCCGAGGCCAACGAGCTGTACGCGCGGATGGTGTACGTAAGTACACTATTGAAACAGGCGGAGCAGGAAGGGTGCGATCCCGGCCCGCTGGCCCAGGCTCGTGAACACCTCTACCGCGGGCAATGCAACTGCCCGTACTGGCACGGCGCGTTCGGCGGACTGTACCTCCCCCATCTGCGGCACGCGGTCTATCACGAGCTGATCGCGGCGGAGAACTTGATCGAATCGGCCCAACGGCAGAGCCCCCAATGGGTCGAGGGAACCGCCGACGACTACAACTTCGACGCGAAAACCGAGATTCGGCTCGCCTCCGACCGACTGGTTGCCTGGCTGGAACCCAACGTCGGTGGACGCATGTACGAGCTGGATGTCCGGGCGATTGGCTTGAATTTACTGGCCACGCTCCAGCGCCGCCCCGAGGCATACCACGGCAAGGTCCGCAACGGTGCGACCAGCCATTCCACGGATACCGCCAGCATCCACGACCGCATCGTGTTCAAACAGTCCGGCCTGGAGCAGCGCCTGCACTACGACGCGCACCCCCGCAAAAGCTTGCTCGACCATTTCTGGGCTCCCGGCACGTCGCTGGAACAGGTCGCCCAAGGGCGGGCCGACGAATTGGGGGATTTTCACGATGGCGTTTTTCAAGCCAAATTGCGACAAAGTCCCCAACGGATCCAGGTCGTCCTGGAGCGGACGGGGACCGTCGCGGGACACACCCTCCAACTGACCAAGGGGGTCACGCTGACCGCCGGCAGTGACGTGCTGGAGATCGCCTACTTCCTGGAGAATCTGCCCGAGGCATGCGATTGGATTTTCGCCGTCGAGTTTCAATTTGCCGGTCTTCCCGCCGCAGCGGACGATCGCTTCTTCCACATCGACCAACGGTCGCTGGGACCTCTTCAAACTCAACTCGATCTCGAACTCACCCGGCAACTCGCGTTGGTCGATCAGTGGCAGGGGATCGAAATCGGTTTGAGCTGGGACCAGCCAGCCCACCTCTGGACCTTCCCCGTCGAAACGGTCAGCCAGTCCGAAGGGGGGTTCGAACTGGTGCACCAATCGGTGGCGGTGATCCCGCATTGGCGAATCATCCCGGATCGAGCCGGGAAGTGGTCGGCCGTCGTCCGGATGGCGCTGGATACGGCGCGGGCCGCCCAGCGCATCGCGCCTCCGACGCTCAACACGCCGCGCTGGCCTAGCGGAAGCGTCCAACCGCCAGCGTGATGTTCTGCCCGCCGAATCCAAAACTGTTGTTGAGCGCCACGTCGCAGCGACTGGGTCGAGCCTGATTCGGAACATAGTCCAAATCGCAATCCGGATCGGGATTCTGATAGTTGATCGTCGGCGGAAGCACCTGGTCGCGAATCGCCAGCAGGCACACAATCATCTCGGTGGCGCCCGCCGCGGCGATCAAATGTCCCATCATGCTCTTGGTACTGGAGACCGGCACCTGGGGCGCGTGCGCCCCAAACACTTCCTTGCAGGCTCGGGTTTCGACGCGATCGTTGACCGCCGTGCTGGTCCCATGGGCGTTGACGTAGTGAACGTCCTCGGGGTTCAAGCCGGCGTCGCGAATCGCCATCCGCATACAGCCGATCGCGCCGCGTCCTTCGGGGTGGATGTCGGTGATCCGGTAGGCATCGGCGGTCGAGCCGTACCCGAGGACCTCTCCGAAAATCGGCGCGCCGCGCCGCTGAGCGAACTCGAGATCTTCCAGCACGACCATTCCCGCCCCTTCGCCCAAGACGAATCCGTCCCGCAGGCGATCGAAGGGTCGTGACGCCCCGGTCGGATCCTCGTTGTTTGTGGAAAGCGCGGTCAGGAGATTGAAACCGGTCACGCCGAAGGGATGAATCATGCTGTGGGTTCCGCCCGAGAGCATGACCTTGGCTTCTCCGCGTCGGATGATCTCGGTCGCTTCCCCGATCGCCTGGCTGCTGGCCGCGCAGGCAGTCAAGCAATTGGCGTTGGGGCCTTCGGCCTGAAACATCGCGGCCAAGTGCCCGACCGGCATGTTCGGCTCTTGCTCCAATTCGATCGTCGGGTTGAGGATCCGCATCCCCTGTTCGGTGAATCTCGCCAAATCCAATTTCCCGTCGGGGTCGAGGCTGGCGGCCATCATCGTGGCGAAGGAGAGAAAATCCTGATTGCCCTCGCCGCTCCCCAGATAGACGCCGAACTCGCGGGGATCGTCGATCGCCTCCCGCACGCCGGACATTTCGATCGCCTGTTTCGCCGCCCCGGCCGCGAATTTGGTGTGTCTCCCTCGCAACCGCCACAAGTCGGGATCCTCCCCGGAATCCGCGATGGCCCAATCTTTGACCTCCGCGGAAATCCTGGTTTGGAACCGGCTGGCGTCGAAGATCGTCGTATACCCCACGCCCGACCGGCCCGCCAGCAAACGGGACCAGACCGTTTCGACGTCGTGTCCCAACGGATTGATCAGGCCCATTCCCGTGACGACAACTCGGCGACGCATAACAACCTATCGATTTTTTGGTGACCAGCCGGGCGGCGGGGGCGAACGAACAAGTCCAAAACGGTTAGACGGCGAGCCCCTCGGCGCGTTCGGCCTCCAGCAAATGCGGCGGGATCAGGATCGGCGAGCCGTCCTCGTACCGTCCCACGTCAAAGACGCGCAACAGCCGCAGCACGCGACAAAAACCGGCGGGTGCGAACAGCGGATTGTCGTGAAACCGTTCCAAATACAAATAGACGAACATCAACTCGACCTCGGATTGTGTTCTTCCATCGATCGTGGCCGAACCGCTGATCACACCGCCGCCTTCCTGGCGGCCGATCAAGTCGACGCGCATCCGCAATTGGTCGCCGGGGCGAGCTTCAAAATGAAACTGGCTTTTGTTGACCTTGCCCAACAGCACTTTTTCTCGAAAATCGCTCAACTGGTTGATCAGCAGCCCCCCCATTTGGGCGAAGCCTTCGATGATCAAAGTCGAGGGATAATGCGGCGCGCCGGGAACATACTCGTCCACCGGCTCCTCCGACAGCGCGATGTTCTTGATCGCGGTGGCGTATTGGCCACTCACAAACTCGGTGAACCGATCGATCCAGAACCAGCGCATGGCGTCGGGTGACTCCGCAATGTAATCGGGTGACTCCGCAATGTAATCGGCGTAACGGGCCCCCGCAGAGGGCGCGGCCGCGGGCAACACCGGCGAGCCCGCAGCATCCGCGAGCGGATTAGCTCAGTTTGGTTGCCACGTAATTGCATAAATCTTTGACCGTGAGCAAGCCCCCAAAATCCTGAACTTTGGGGTTCTTCTCGAAATCGGTCAAATCGATGAACGGCATCCGCTGCTTGAGCAAGCCCAGCCCTTCGGCGGTCACTTTGCCGTCCTGCACATACTCGGACTTGGACAAAATATCCTCCGGAAACAACTCGCTCCGCTGAATTTCGATGCCGAAGTTCTTTTCCAGCTTGTAGACAATGTCCAGGAAATCGATCGATTCGGCCCCCAAGTCGCCGACGATTTTGGCCGAGGGCGTGACCTCGTCATCATCCACACCCAGCGCGTCGACGAGCACGGACTGCACCTTTTCAAAAACCTCTTCGGATGTCGGCATTTGTCACTTTCTCCAATCGAAACGAAAAATCGTCTGGTTTATCCCGACCCCGGCAAACCAACCTGCCGAAGCGGCCGCAGGGATAGCGCGACCTCCTCGGGCAAATCGATCCCCGGGCTCAACAACAACAAAAACTTGCTGCGAAATTCGCGGAGGGCATATTCCTCATTGGCCACCAAAGGCCCCAACTGGTCCCGCACCCAATAGCGTTCCAACGTCAACCGTGCACTGACCGCCGGACGACCACCCACCGAACCGCTCGCGTTGAACTCGGCCAACCGCTCGCCCAACGACGTCAGCGAGGTCGAGATCAACAGTTGGTCTCCCGGTTCGACCATCTCTTTGAAACGCACATTGCGAGCTTGCCGCAACGCCACCACCGGAATGGAAAAACGGTCGACCACCCGGCACAACCACATGCTGGCCTGAAACAAGCTCTCCAACATGATCACCCCGGGCATCACCGGGAACCGCGGGAAGTGATCTTGCAGATACTCCTCGGACAAGGACACCGATTTGACCGCGGTCAAACTCTTTCCGTCGACGATCTCGGTAATCCGATCAACTTGGGCAAAACGCATGTCGACTCTACGGAACTCGAACCCCGATGTTCACTCCCCGCAAACGTCGTTCAGCGTCGTCGGTCAAACGCCTTCCGCCCCGGAGCAACTCAGACGCGCGCAACTCGACGGTGACGCACGATCGGTCGAACCATCGGCGACGGGATTCGGGATATTAAAGGGGGAAAGTATACCATTTCGCCGGGACAACCTCAACAACGGCTCGGACGCGATCAAGGGAACTGGGCGAACCCTTGTACCCCACGCAGCGGATGCTACATTCACTCCATGCCCAAGGGAATTGCTGTTTCGCCCGGAATCGCCATCGGCACGGCCTACGTGATCGACGACATTTTCGTCGATCCGAACTCCAAACGGCTGGAGGATTCCGAAGTCACTGGAGAATTGGCCCGCTACGAAACGGCTCGGGATAAGGCCAACGCCGACCTCAAGGTCCTGGAACGCAAAGTCGCCAACCAGGTTGGCCCGGAAGAGGCCAAAATCTTTAGCTCCCACCAGGCCATCCTCCGCGACCCGGCCTTCACCAAAAAAATCCGAGGGTGGATCGTCGACGACCGGCTCTCCGCACAATTGGCGCTCCAACGGTTGTTGGAAGAGTACACCGATATCCTCAGCCATACCAAAGATGAATACCTCCGCGAACGGCTGAACGATGTGCGCGATGTGGTGGTGCGCGTCGGCTCCCAGCTCTCCCCGCTCGCCGAACCCAACCAAACCAAAATCACCGGCCCGCTGATCATCGTCGCGGACGAATTGCTCCCCTCCCAATCGGTGGCGCTCGACAATGTCGATGTGCACGGCATCGTCACGCAATCCGGCAGCCAGACCAGCCACGCAGCGATCATCGCCCGCAGCCGCGGAATCCCGGCCGTCAGCGGGATCAAGGGTTTGATCCGCACGATCAAAACCGGCGATACGATCGTCGTCGACGGGCGCGACGGCCATGTCGAGATCAATCCCAACGCCGAATCGCTGGCCGCGTTTCGCAAACTCGAACGGGAGTTCTTCGATTTGCAAGATCGCCTGGTCGAAAATCGGCACCTCCGCGCGGTCACGACCGACGAGGTCGAATTGCGGCTGCAGGCCAATGTCAACAGCGTCGGCGACGCCAAAGCCGCCTGCGCCGTCGGCGCCTCGGGGGTCGGGCTCTACCGCACCGAGTACCTCTACCTGACCCACCCCAACATCCCGGATGAGGACGAGCAGTTCGAGGTCTACCGGCAAGTGATCGCCGCCAGCCCGAACAACCACATCACAATCCGCACGCTCGATATCGGCGGCGACAAAACGGTCCCCTACCTCGGGCACCACCACAACGAGGCCAACCCCTTCATGGGGTGGCGCAGCATTCGGCTCTCCTTCGAACACCCCGAATTCTTTTATACCCAAGTCCGCTCGGTGATCCGCGCCGCCGCCGAATTCTCCGACGGCACCGTCCGCCTGATGTTTCCCATGGTCACGACCGTGGAAGAGGTCAAGAAGATCCGGACGATGGTGCACCGCGCCTACAAGCAACTGCAGAGCCGCGGAAAGAAATCGACGAAGTACTCCGAGATTCCCCTAGGGGTCATGATCGAAGTCCCCGCCGCGGCCGTCACCATCGACTCCATTCTCCCCTTCGTCGATTTCGTCTCGATCGGCTCGAACGACCTGATCCAATACCTGATGGCGGCAGATCGCGATAATCCCAAGGTCAGTCACCTCTGCCAACCTTTGGCCCCGGCCGTCCTCCGCATCCTGCAGCAAATCATCACCGCCTGCGACCTCGCCAACAAACCGGTCACGCTCTGCGGTGAAATGGCGGGCCAGCCCAAGGCCTTTTTGCTGCTGCTGGGGATGGGGCTCCGGCGATTCAGCATGAGCCCCGCGTTCATTCCGTCCGTCAAACAACTGGCGCGGATGATTTCAATCGTCGAGGCCCAACAAATGCTCGCGGCCGCGATGAAACTCACCACCACCCGCCAAGTGCAATTGTTTATGACGCGGCAAATCGAACGATTGGCGCCCGATCTGACGCTGCTGGATACGCCGTAACCTGCTAGCTCGCACAGGCCAGGTCGGTCAGGATGTAACCACCCCCGTCCGATTCGCAGACCAGAAAGTCCTGATTGCCCCCCGGTTTCGACCCCTGGTCGGGCGCCGCTTGGTTCGCGGAAAAGTCTCCCGTTGCGAAGTCGTTGAGCAGAGCGACTCGCCGTTTCGCATCCCGCGACGGTAACTCGCCCCGGCGTATGTTGACCTCCGCAGGCGCTTCGATCCCAAGGCGAACGCGACCCCCCCGCACCTCCAAGACCTGCACCCGGATGTTCCCGTCGATCACGATCGTTTCATTCAATTTTCGCGTTAGTACCAACATGCTCCAGTCCTCCTTGTTCAGATTACCGTTCAAATGGCTTGGATGATCAGGTCACAGCGAGCAACATCGTTCACAGCGAGTAACATCTACCTGAGCTTCTTGGGCGCCAGGCGGCTCGTAGACCAACATCTCCGGTCCCTATTCTTCGTAGGGGCGGTGACACGTTTGGTCCACGGCGGGAAAAACTTTAGACAAACTGCAAAAAATCTAATTCTTTTACGCAGACCGGGTCGATTTTGTTTGTTGAACCCGATTGCTGGCGCTGAACAGCTAGCAAACCGACCCCAGGCGGGCTCGCACCAACCGCTTGCTTTGAACGGCAATGCACGGGTCGCCGAACTTTAAGCTGATATTCCATCCCACATTTTCCGATGAATTCTCCTAGGCAATTTGTTGCGTTTATTCCGCTTTTCCCGTGTGGGCAGGCCCTAGGACATGCAATTCACTCGCTCGCTTCGCCGAACCTTCGCACTGGCCGCCTGCTCGATCGTGGGTCTGATCGGGGCCTCTGCCGCCACGGCCCAGGGTACGACGGCTTCGCTGTCCGATTCTGGCATGCACATCGATTCCAAAGTCCCCTCCGCCGGTGCAACGGACACCGGAGAGCTCATTCTCCCCGAAACTATGCCCCCTCCAACGGAAGCGGCTCGGCCCGGCGTGCAAATGACGCTCAGCGATCGCACCGGCTTCACGTGGTCCGCGCCGCCCTCCGCTGCACCAACCGCGGATGCCGACCGTGTTCGTAACCATCCTCTCCCCCAACTCTCCGGCAACGTACAGATTCCATTCGAGCAGATCGCAATGGGTCACATGGGAAGGCGCCCGCTGGTCGACCAGGCTGACGGTAATCCACTCCCGCCGCGTTCGTCCCGAATCCAGGTATTTCCCACGGAGTCCGGATCGAACGCGGGGGTGCACCCTGCATCGTTGCATGGCGTCGCCGATCGGCCGGACGCGCCGTTAACCGCTCCGCCGTCGACTCCTTCGCGAGTCGGCCGGCAAGAGCGCGACTACTTCCACGGTCAGGAAGCCCAGCCACTTGCCGCATCCGGGCCGGAGTTGTCCGCCGCCGTAGCTGGCGTCGCGGGCCCCCTCCCGCAAATGCGAGAAATGTTCTCGTTCTCGACCGCCAGCACCAATCCAATCCAAGCGGTTGCCGCGCGGCAACCGCCGCCAGCCGGTCTGCCCGCGATGCTGAAAATCTCGGTGGATGGCCCGCGGAGCGTTTCGATCGGCGAGACCGCCGCATTCACGGTCACCACCGAAAACGTCGGCCATCAACCGGCGCTAGATGTTTACCTGGTGGTCGATCAAGGCCGCGATGTGCGGATCGTCTCCGCTGACCCGGCCCCCGCCGAACAAAACGCGCGGGGCGTGAAGATTTTCCTGGGATCGTTAGAGGGGGGCGCCCTGCGGGCCGTCTCCGTGCAAGTCACTGCACAGCAAGCCGGTCCGGTGCGCCTCCGCTGCCGCACGCAGAGCCGCCAAGATCCCAGCGAACAGGATCCCCGCTCCGCCGAATCGACCGCGCCCACCGCAGAGCCCCCCGCGTCTGCCAGGCGATAAGCCCGGTTACCATTCCGGCCGCTGGAAGATTTCGTTCAAGATGATCGCCTGCTGCAGACCCTCTTTGTCTGCCAACAAGGCGCGCAGCGCTGCCGCGGGACTGACCGGCGTGATTCGCTTTCCCGGTCGGCTGGTCGACGATCGAGCATCCTTCGCCGTCAACGACCCGACTTCGTGATCAAACGTCTCCTGCAAATGGGCGACCAGCTTATCGTCCGCCAGGCCAACCTGTTGACCCAAACTGGCGGAGTGCTCGGTCAGGCGTTGCGTGTTGATGTGCGACTGAACATGTTCCGCGACCGATTCGCGTCGCTTGACGAGTTCGACTTGCCCCCGATCCACCAGCGGCCTGGAAGCGGGGGAGTTGGCTCGCTGTTTTTTCTGCTGGGGAGGCGAGGTCCGTTGCGGCGTCTGCGGCGGTGCGGTTGGGGGCGCC
>JBGSLW010000213.1:0-11960 GCA_041740495.1 Pirellulaceae bacterium | reverse complement strand
ACACGACGACGCGGCGCACCCGGGCGTTGGCGTCGACGTCCGGCCGCGCCTGCGCGTCCAGCAGCGGCCGCGCAAACGCCCAGCCCAAAAGACCGATCGCCGCCATCCGCAACAACAACACCAGCACGTCGCGCAGGCGATGCCGCGATTTCTTTTGCGCCACCGCCTGACGCACAAACCGAACCGTGGACAGGGGATAGCGAATCGGCCGGGGACGCGTCAGAAAGTGAATCAGCAACGGCAAACCCACGGCGAGTCCCGCGATCCCCAACATCAGCGGTTGCACAAAAGACATTAGCCGGTCCGATCCACGAGAAACTTGTTCAAGGTCTGCAGATACGAAACCGCGGTCGACGCCAAACGGTAATCGCACCCGGCCGATAAACTCAGTTGCCGGACCTGCGCGAGATGGGCCGCGAAGTTGCGCTCGTACAACTCCCGGATCTCCGACGGAGAACAGTGGACCGCGCCCTCCGACTCCAACCCTTCAAAGCGAAACGCCGTCCCCTCCGGCAACCGTTCTTCACCCGGATGCACCAGGTGCAACGCCACCACCTCCCAGCCGCGATGCCGAAACAGCCTCAGCCGCTTGAATACCGCGTCGAGGTCCTCCGCCAAGAAGTCGCTCACCAACAGCAGGACGCCGCGGCGACCGACCCGCTGGAACAACTGATCGAGCGATCGCCCCAATTCCGTGGCGCCGCTGGGTTCGATCGACTCAATCGCCGTGTGCACCCGCGTCAAGTGCTCGTTCGTACTGCCCGGCGGCAGGTGCAGCTTCAATTCGTCCGCCACCAACGCCAAACCGACCTGGTCCCGCCCGAAGCCGATGAGGTGACTGAGCGCGGTGACGAAATACTGGGCGTACTCCAGTTTGCTTCCCCCATCCCGGCCGGCGCTGCGCGGAAGGGACCCCGCGTCGCCGAAACGCATCGAGCCGCTGATGTCGATCGCGGGTATGCAGACCAGATTGGTCTCGTCGTGGTAGATCTTGACGTAGGCGCGGCCGGTGCGGGACATGACCCGCCAGTCCAACCGTCGAAGATCCTCGCCTGGGGTGTATTCGCGGTAGTAGGCGAACTCCCCCCCGCCGCCCAACTGTCGCGAGACGTGCCGACCGCTGCAACTCCCCTCGATCCGATGGCGAGTCGAAAACCGCATGTGCTGCAGCGACGCGAGCGCGCCCAGCTCCAGAAACCGACTATGCTGGCGGGATTCGGTCATGCGCGCCTCGAGCTACGCGGGAACTTCCTGCAACAAATGCTCGATCAAGGCGTCGGTCGTGATCCCGTCGCCGATCGCCCGGTGATTCGCAATCAGTCGATGCCGCAACACGGGCCTGGCCACGTTGCGGATATCGGCGGCAAACGGCGCCGTCCGCCCCTCGAGCAACGCCCGGGCCTTCGCCGCCTTGACGAGATTCTGCGAGCCGCGCGGGCCCACGCCGAAACTGACGTAGTTGCGAATCATCTCCGAAGACCGCGAATCGTTCGGCCGCGTCGCCCCGGCAATCGCCACCGCATAATCGACGACGTCGTCCGGAACCGGTACCGCCCCCACCAGACGCCGCAACTTGAGATAATCGTCCCGCGTAAACACCGATGGCGGAAGCTCCGGATCCCCCGCAGACGTGTTGAGCACGATCTGCCGTTCCTGTTGCGCCGTCGGATAGCCCACGCGAATCTCCATCATGAACCGATCGAGTTGCGCCTCGGGCAACGGATAGGTCCCCTCCTGTTCGATCGGATTCTGCGTCGCCACGACAAAGAAGGGCTCGTCCAGCGGATACGTCTCGCCCCCCACCGTCACATGCCGCTCGGCCATCGATTCCAATAACGCCGACTGCGTCTTGGGCGCCGCGCGATTGATCTCGTCGGCCAAAACGAGATTGGCAAAGACGGGACCGCGACGAAAAACCATCTGATGCGAACCGTCCGCCTGACTGCGCCCCAGCAACTCATATCCGGTGATGTCCGACGGCATCAGGTCGGGTGTGAATTGGATACGCGAAAACTTCCAGTCGAACGAACTGGCGAGCGCTTTCACGATCAACGTTTTCGCCAGTCCGGGGACACCCACCAGCAGAGCATGCGATCCAGTGAGCGCACAGATCATCAGCTGGTCGACGGTCTCCTCCTGACCGACGATAACGCGATGCAAGTTATCGCGAATCGCCTTGACACCGGCGCCGAATGCATCGATCTCCCGCTGGGCCAACGCCGTCGGTTCCACATGCACCGCCATGATCACCGCCTTTCGTCAAGATACGTGGCTTGCCGCACCACCTCCCGAAGCGCCCACAACGATAATACAAACCCGTTCGCCAAATGAAAACAAGTTTTCCGTCAGAAGGGTGCCGTTCTTTTTGACTCTTTTTTCCGGCCGGCGATCGACCCGCGTGCCCGCCCGCCGTTTGCACCGCTTCGCCACGAGCCATCTTGCTCCCCACCTCCCTTCACCCTCCCGTCTCCGAGCCAGTCGATTCCCCCATCTCCCTTCACCCTCCCGTCTGCGAGCCACGCGGTTCCCCCACTTCCCTTTACCCTCCCGTCTGCGGGAGGGTCGGACGCAGGAAGCGGCCGGGGAGGGGGTTCCCATGAAAGTGTACACCTGTACACTATCCCATCAACGCGCCTCACTTTTTGGTTATCCTGCCACCGGCACGTCGATCGCGCTCAAATAGCTAGCCGTCCGGGAAGGGTTGCCGGAATTCTGCGGCATGTCCATTCCGGCCGCCCTTTCCGGTGCGCCCCGACAGAAAAATCCGGTAACTCTTCTCGGATGTTCATCGGATGTTCCCGGATACTTTTCCTCCCTTATTGCGATTCCTCGGACTCCGTGCCCTCCGCAGCTCTGTGTTTCAAACCGTCCCGGACTTGTCCCGTCCTTCGAAGAAAATCCGGTAACCCTTCCCGGAGGCTCTCATCCCGGATGCTCCCAGCGTCATCAATTATTGACCCACGGCGTCAGGTTTGGGAATGACCATCAATGAGCTGCGGATGATGTCGCAAGTTGCGTCGGCCCGGTCGGGCTGGTCAGCCGCGATGAAAATGCAGTACAACCTCCCACCGGACATGGTTGTGAAGATGTGACGCGGTGTGTTCACCGATGTCGACGGCGTCGACGTGAGAAACACCGAGCCATCCGCCAGGGCAGTGGACTTGCCGTTAAACTCGGACTCCATGTTTTTCACATTGGCCGCCAGACTGGTTTCTCTTGGGCGTCCGGCGTTGACCTTGAGCAACCCGGCCCCCTGATCCCTGGAATACGGGAGGTACAAACTCAGTTTGGTATTGGATGTGTCTCCTTTGCCAACTTTCCAATAGCCGGGAACCGAAAAACGGAGTGCTTCTACCTGGTATCCGACCGTTGCCGGCGCATGGTCCGTATCGACCGAATTGGCCCCGCCTTCAGTTCGTTGGAGAAATTCGCAATCAGCTCTCGCGCTGGCAATTGATTGAAATGAAGAATGTTTTTGATACACTCATTCCACATTCCCAAATTCCTGCGGCGCGATGTCGTATGTGGCATCCTTTCGGCGACCTCGTGGGTGAATTATGAGACTGGAAAAAAGCTTGCTTCGGCCGGGGATTCGCATTCGGGTTGTGGCGCTGATTTTTGGTTTGGGCGGGATCGTGATTCCGGGCGGAGCGTTCGCCCAACGACCGCAGCCCAAACGAGCGATCGTGGGGGGCGGTGGCACTCAGAAAACTCAACCCGCGGTCGATCCCGCCGACGAGGATTCCTCCGGGGAGTCGATTCGGCCGGGTGATCAAGTTTATGTTTGGCTGAAGGGGCAGGTGCACACCGCTCAAGTCGACAAGGTCGAAGATGGCCTGTACGACTTGACCGTGCGACTCGACAACACCAGATTCCATTGGGGAAAACGAGCCCGTTCGGATTTTTCACTCCGCCCGCCGATCGGGGACGAAGGCCAGCCGCTGCCACTGCCGAAACTCGTCAATTCGCTGGACGCACGAACGTGGACGGACACCAGCGGGCGTTTCGAACAGGTTGCGGTCTTCTTGCGGGTGGACGCGGAGGACGTGGTTCTCAAAAAGCCGGATGGGTCGATCCTCCGCGTGCCGTTGGACAAACTGTCGACGGCGGATCGCGACTACGTCCGGCAGATCACCGGTAAAAACACCGGCGTCGCCAAGAGCGGAGCTGCCGATCGGACCCCTGCGCGGAGCCAGCGCCCCGCGTCCAAGGGGCGGTCACCGTCGCGGGAATCGGAGCTCGGTTCGCGGCCCCGCGGGAGGGACACTGCGCCGGACGACCGCAACCTGAGTCCCGACCGACCGCCCGGGTGGTTCGACTTGCCGAATTCGCTCCCCCAAATCGACGATTCCGGGATTCGCTCGATCGTTTTCTCGTCCCCCGTCACCTGGCAACCGCGAGTCGATTCGACCGCAGCGGCACCCCCCGCTCGCTTCCGTAGCTTTGTGTGGACGCTCCCTACGGAGGAGCTCAAGCTCCAGATGCCGTCGGTCGCCGCCAGCGACGACGGGGCCCTACTGGCATTTGCCTGGTCGGACCTCGGAGACCAGACCACTCGATTGCAGGCCTGCTTTGTCGACGATCTCGATGCCTGCCCTACGCTCGATATGTCGTACCACGAATGCGCGGTGGCCGATGTCTCCCCTGCCGGCCATTGGATCTTGACCAACCTCGACCACGGATATGTCGATTTGTGGTTTGTCGCCCGCACCAAGCTGAGCTACCAAAAACGTGTCGGCGTCGATCAAGTCGTCCGATTTCTCGACGATGAACGACTGATGTATATCGGCGAGCGGACGATCAAGATCAGCGACCTGCGGACGCTACGCGGGCTGTATCAATTTCCTGTTTCGGGCCCCACCGCCTATGCGGTTTCGGCGAATCAACGCGTGATCGCTTGCCACGCTGACAAGGCCATTTGGCTGCTCGATTCAACCTCGGGAGACGTGGTGGGGCGTTTGGAATCGCAATTGCAGGTCCGCGAAGGGTCCAGCGGCGCGGACGCCGTTCAACTGTCGATCTGCCCGCGAGGGGACGTGCTGATCGCGCAGGCCAAAAACCATTTCGAACTCTACGATTTGAATCGAGGCGCCCTGGTGAGTCGTTTCGAGATTCCCGATGTCGATCAGGTAAACGACTTGCATTGGATCAACGATGACCTGGTACTCTGCAGCAATACCTTTCTGCTCGATCCGGCGCGGAAGTCGATCGTTTGGCGTTTGACCACCGACTCCCCGGTGAATCGTTTGATTCCCGTCCGAAGCAGTGCCTGGCTTGTGGCCCGGTACCTGCGGAACGCTTGCGTTCTACATTCGGTCCCACTTCCGCCTCCCGCCCTGGCCCATACACCCTCGGCGGAGCTGCCCGGCACCACCCTGCTCGGGCGGTATGGTCCAGAATAGTCCTTTCTTGATACGGTCGCGGCATGAGTCATACCCGACGTCGATTTTGTTGGATCCTGGGTGCCTGGTCATTCCTCTGGGGAGGGTGGATGGCCGCCAGTGGCTCCCAAGCTGCTGCGGCCCCGCCTCTACAAGCGAGCGGCCTGCGGATCGGTGACGTTGTCCAAACCACGTTCGAAGGACAGTCGCTTGAGTCGGCGTTGATCGATGTCCACGAGGGGATCGGCTATGTCGAAGTCGTCAGCGAGAATTCGTCCCTGGTGCTCGGCTTGCCGCTGGAAGCCTTTCAACTGGTCCGGCGCGGCTCCAGTCCTGCCAAATTGCCAGACGCCAAGGCTCGGAAACCAAAGACCGCCGTCACGCCCGTGGTGCGACGTTGGACCGACCAGTCGGGAAAATTCTCCGTCGAAGGGTCGTTCGCCGGAGTTGCCGACGGAATCGTTTACCTGAAAGCGAGGGATGGTCGGGAACTCAAGATCCCGTTGGATCGGCTATCACCTGCGGATCAACAGCTGGCTCGAACTCCCGCAGTTTCGCCCGATGGGTCCCCTTTTGTCGCAATGGGCCTTGATCGGGAGTCCCCACCCCCGGCGGCCGACACTCCGCTGGCGGATACTCCGGCACCCGATACCGGTGCCAGCGGGATGCCGCCGACCTCGGGCACCGACACCGCCGCAGTTACCGGCGATTCCACGAGCGACTCCCAGCTGCCGATTCCCGTAGTCCTATTGGCTCCGCCGCGAAAGGCACCCGGCTCCGCTAAGGAATTGAAACCGGCCACGGGGGAAGCCCCGTTTGAACCTGATCGTCTGGCGGCAAGTCCCCAGCCACCGCGCCGACTTCGCTTAGGCGCGATGTTGCGTTTCCAGCGTTTGGGAGTGCCGAATCGGACCGGTACGCATTTTGCCGTCTCGTCGTACGACATGGACAAAGCGCGGATCCATGTTTATTCGCTCGATCAACCTGAGGCCTACGCCGCGGTCGACATCGGCTTTTGACGACGCCAACAGGTTAGATAGGGCGATCTCCGTCGGGGCGCTCTCGCCCGGCGGAACTCGTTTGTTGACGTTCACCCGCGGGCGGATCGATCTGTGGCGCTGCTCGCTCGAGTTGATCGAACATCTGGGGGGCTGGGAAGCCGGCCTGACATGGGCCGAATTCATCGATGAGCAACGGCTGTTGGTCGTTTCGGAGGGTTCGATCTATTGCCTGGAGTGCGACCCAGTCAAGATTGTGTGGGCCTACCCGAAAGCCGCGCAGACCAACCCCGGATTGAGCGCCAATGGTCGATACGCCGCGATCATCAGCGGCCTCAAGCTCAAGGTCATCGATCTGCAAAAATCCCAGGAATATGCGGAAATCGAACCAGGTTTTACGGGCAATTGGCGGGCCATCCCGACGTGTGCCGCGTTTAACCCCAACGGCGAAAGCCTGGCCTTGTGTTGCGATGGAGCGGTCGAGGTCTGGGATCTGGCAACGCGTCAGCGGATCCGCCAAATCACTGTGCCTTCGTCGAAGAACTCGTCGGTTCAATGGGTCGGGGATGATCTCTTACTCTGTGGCCTGAGGTACTTCGTCGATGTGCTGCAAAACCAAGTCGTCTGGCAACTGGGACCGTGCCGCCTGACCCATCCCCGGGCAATCGGGTTTGATCACATGTGGTTTTGGTCGGGCGAAGAATATGCATGGCGACTCGACCTTCCACCGGCCGAATTGAGGCGGCGACTCGCCGTGACCTCCACCACCCCGGCGGCAGAGCTCAAACTGAAACCGGGGAGCGCCGTCGCGATCGATCTCGACTTGAGCTTTTCGGAGAAGGCGTTGCGGATCATCCAGGATTCCTACCGCACGCAGATCGAAAAAAATCGTTGGACGGAATCAGCGCGACCGGAGTATGTGATTCGAGCCACCGTGCAGCAGATGGAGCCGGAAACCCGCGTTTTCCACCGCGAAGTCTTTCCGTTTTTGACGCAGCCCGTCGCGAACATCACGTTTCGTCCCACAACCAGCGTGGTCGAAATCGTCGATCGCACCGACGGAGATCGGGTCATCTGGCGCCAGGAACAATTGAATCACCCCGATCGCCGCACCCCCGTGTTGCGAGCCAATTTCACGCCACAACAAGCCGTCGACGAGACGTGCCAGCCGAATACTAATTTTTTTAGCGACGTGATGTTGCCGACGTCATTGTCCCCAGCAGCCACCGTCCAGGCCCAAACAGGCCGGACCGTCGTGGGGGCCTTTGGCCCGGATGAATCGAAATAATCAACACTCCCAGGATCGATCTGATGCACTTCAAATTCACCGCGGTCCAGCTCCTGGTTGTGTGTGCGGCGTCGTTGGGGCCGTCCGGGAAATTCCTCGCACCCGCGAACGCCTCGGGGCCGGGGATACAGGACTTGTTCCAAGTTGGCGTCTTCAATCCCGGAGATCTGGTCGAGGTGAAGCGCGGTTTCCGCACTTGGCGCGGCCGCGTGTTGGAATCGCTGGGCTCCGACGATTATCGTGTGCAATTCGAGACAGAAACGTCCACAGAAATCCAACGCGTCTCGGCGCGGAGTTTGACGCTGGTCACGGCCGGCGCCCGCTCGCGTGCCGCTCAAGTCAGCCGCTCCAGCCGCACCTGGGTCACCGCCGATTGGAACCACGCCTTGGAAGGAGAATTCGTCCGCCGCGATGGACCCCAAGTGGTGGTCCGGACCTCGGCGGGTGAACTATTTGGAATCCCGTTCGAGCAATTGAGCCCGTCCGACCAGCAGTTTGTCGAGTCTGCGGGCAACCGTCCGACCGCCGCCAGCAGCCCAGGCCAGAATCCCAGCCACGAATCCAGTCCATCGGCCGCCCGCCCATCGACCCTCGACGCGATCCCCACCCTCGCCGAATTTCAACCGGCGACAACGGGGGAGCGGCCCCCCGACAATTGGGTCGTCACCCCGCAAAAGGTCGCCGAACGGCAACCGACATTTAGCCAGGTCAACCTCAAGCCTTACGGGTTCAAACCCCGGTCAAAGTTACAATTCTCCGCCGAAGTCAGCGGCAATCTGAACTGCGTGATCGCCACGATCGAGAGCGGCGCGGACAAGCGAACGGAAATCCAAGCGATCGACTTGGCGGGGCAACACCACGCTTCGAAAATCGTGGAAGACAACTCGTCTTTCGTGACCGATGTCTCTTGGTCTGGGACCTATTTTGTGACCGGAGCACGCGGTCCGCGACCCCGCACGGTCTGGCGATTCTCCGACGGTCAGCTCGAGCCGGTTGCGAATCTCCCCGGAGCTCGAAGTTGTCTGACGATCGCCCGCGATCGGTGGTTGATCATCGATAACTTCTTGGGGCAACTTCAAATTGTCGATCTGCTGGACCTGTCCCCGGTGGCGTTGTTTGAGACGACCCGTGGCAGTCTTGCGGGGCTGAGTCCCGCCGAAAACTACCTGGCATTTGAGGCGCCCGATGGCGGCGCCATCGTCGATCTGAATACGATGGCCATCGTCCAGCGGATCCCGCTGCGGGCCGCGACCAACTCCGAGGCGCCTCCTTTTCGATCGTTCGCCTTTAGTCTCGACGAGTCGGTCTTGGCGTCCCAGATCCATCAAGAGGTGGACCTGTGGCGGTGGCGCGACGGCACGAAATTGCGTTCCTTTCCACTGGATGGGGACTCCCGCTACGCCAAGTCGTTGAAGTTTTTGCGCGACGACCTGTTGCTGGTCAACCAGGGCGCTTTGGTGGATATCCAACTCGGCCGGCCGGTTTGGCTGATTCACGAGACGCTTTGGGGGTTCTGGCAACCCTCGTTCAAGCACCCTTGGCAAGCATCGATTGTGCAGGGGAGAATTTCCCGGACGTCGCAGCCTGCCGTCGTTCAATTGGTCCCTTTGATCCACGAACAGTTGGACGCACTTCGCCAGAGAGCCTCCTCGAACGCAGGCCCCGAGGGCATTCCAGTTTTGGGAATCACCACCATCCACGACGAAGAGGTCGAAGTCAACGTCAATTGAGAGCCTCACTTTTCTCCGCGCGAACATCAATAACCCGGCGTCGTCAGCCGAATTGGACTATGCAAACCTCCGCCACGACATTCCGCCGAACATGGCGCCTGATCGTCTTGGCCTGCGCCGCGATCGTTGCCCGGCCGACCGCCACCCCAAACGCCTCGGCCCAGTCCCCAAGTCCGGCGGCGGATTCCCAACTCTTGTACCGTTGGCCGAAGGGGACCCATCGTCTGTACGAAATCAACTTCAAGATGACGACCGGACGAGACGAACATTCGGCGCGCGGCTCGCTCCGCCTCCGCGCAGTCGAGGAACAGGTGCAAGTCGACTTTTCGGGGACCGATCTGGCCAAACTCCGCGCGGCCCAATCGACGGCCACGGCGTTCGCGATCTCCTCCGATGGATACCTGCTGACGTGTGCACACTGTGTCGACAGTCTCGGGTCCGTATCGGTCAACTTGGCGGGGACAGAATACCCAGCCCAGATCGTGGCTCGCGACGTCCCGCGCGATCTGGCGGTATTGAAGATCGACGCCCAGGAACTCCGCCCGTTGGCGTTGGGTCGATCGGCGGGGCTCTCCCTGGATACCGATGTGCGAATAGCCGGCTATCCACTCAGCGATCTCTTGGGCGAGTCGATCAAGGTCACGCGCGGCAGCGTGGCTGGAAAACTGGAGCGAGACGGCTTGCCGCGGATTCAATTGGACGCCTCCCTCAACCCTGGGAATAGCGGCGGACCTGTGCTGGATACCCAAGGCCGCGTGGTCGGAATCGTGACCGCCAAAATCGAACCCGCACAGACGACGCGGATCGGCATCGCCATCCCGATCGACGACTGCCGACGGTGGATGACCGAACAGGGATTGGACATTCCCAACGTGCCGGCCAGCCAACCCGAGAGCGCATGGCTGGAAGCGATCGAGCAATCGGTGGGTTTGATCAAGTCCTCTCCGGACGCCGCCGGTCCGCAACTAGAGAATGTCGTCGTGGAGGTCAGCGGGTATTTCGAAACCCCCTCTCCCCGCCAAGCTCCACTTCGCAATCCGCCCCGCGATCGGGAGAACGGCCGGTTGCTGCTCGACTCGGTGGGCCGAGTACTCGATGCCGACGTTTCCACACAGCTTCCGCTCCTGCTGGGATCCTTTGCCCAATTGCCGGTGCAGCGGCTCCCCGGCAACTCCCTCACCTCCTGGTCGGTCGAGTCTCCCGTGCTGATCGTTCAAAAGCCGCGGGCAGCCGCCGACTTCGGCCCCTTTCGCCGGCCGATCCCGTGGAGCACGCTGGGGATTGAACCCTCCCTGGAACCCCCTCGCCTCGCCCTCGGATTGCAGGCCGATGAATTCACGACCACCGAGCGCAAACAGGGAATCGTAACGATCGAGAAGAAAAGCCGAATGCAAGCTCGAGCCGCCACGGAGGAGACCGGCGAAGCAGACACCTACCTGCTCGAATCGACCGCAGACATCTCCTTTGATCAAAACCTCGGTTGTCTGGTGTCGATGGTCACGCGCGGCAAGCTGACGATCGACAGCGCTCGAAAACAAGTCGTCTCCTTCGAACTCGAATGCCGCCAAGTCGACCTGGATCAGTTTCGCAGTGGTCCCGGGCTGGCGAAACCAGCGACCGATCCGAATTCCGCCCAGGAGGTGGAGACGCTGCTCGTCACCCTCCAGGACCCACTGGCGACGCCGGGCACGCGAATCGGCGCCTGGCGGCAACTGGCCCGCGGCAGTCAGGAGCTTCCACCCGCCGTCTCCGATCGGCTCCGAGCTGCACTGGACCGGGGAATGGCCGACGACGATCCGGCCCTGGCTTTGGCGGCGATCCAAGCCACGATCGCCTACGACGCCCCCCGAGCCGTCCCGGTCCTGATCGAACGCATTCAATCGGCGAATCGCTTTACACGAAACGAGTTGATCGATTTGCTCTGCGCCACGGAACAGCCGGCCGCCGCCCAATTTCTGATCGACCAATGGCAGGTCGCCGACGACCCGACCGTGTGGCGCACTGCGTTGGTCCGGATGGCCGACCAGGCCATGCCCTTGCTGGAAAAGCAAGCCGCCAGCGCGACCGATCCCGCCCTGCAAACCCGGTTTCGCGAGCTACTCGAGACGCTCGCCCAATCCCCCCCGCGCTGAATCCAGTCACCGATGACCGGCGCCAAGAATTTCCGCCGAGCAGTGGCGGCGCCGCCGTCCAGGACGCCGCCGTACCGGAAGGGTTGCCGGAATTCTGGGGCCTGTCGATCCCGGACGCCCTTTTTTCAGTGCGCCCGTCGAGAAAAATCCCGTAACCCTTCTCGGAGGGTCCTCTCTTCTCGGAGGGTCCTCTCGGAGGGTCCCGCTTCTTGGATGCTCCCGGATACTTTCCCTCCCTTGTTGCGATTCCTCGGACTCCGTGCTCTCCGCGGCTCTGTGTTTCAAACCGACCCGGACTTGTCCCGTCCTTCGAAGAAAATCCGGTAACCCTTCCCGGAGGCCCCCCCGCCCGGTGGTGCCCAGCCAGGGTTCCGGTAACGCTTCCCGGATGCTGTCCCGGATGCTGGAGGAATGGGGGTCAGGATAGAAAA